>NZ_JAJFEB020000014.1:0-151724 GCF_020709765.2 Clostridium pacaense | reverse complement strand
CTTCAAAAAGTTGCCTGCCTTAGACAGCTTATTTAAGTGCGTCCATTTATGGTTTTCCTCTACTTTCTTTCACACTAAATGCTCCTCTTTCAATATAAGAAGTCCATCCTTATCATACTTGGATGAGAATATACCTGTCAAACGTTTGAAGAAGGAGGGGTTTTCTGCTTTATCAGCCGCTTCCTCGATAAGGTCTTCTGCATTGACCCTTGTAAGAGGGATTCCGTCCTCTTCCATGATTTCAATCCGCTCATAAAGGGCAAGCATGCTCTTTCCGGAAATGCTGCAGTCAATGTCGCCAGCATATTCGCATGCATACTTGGCGAATTCATCGATATCCATCTCCTCATCATCAGGAATTTCCTCTTCCTCAGGAATAACAGGGTCCGGTACTTTCTTGACCGGGACAGGAATTGCCGCATCCCTCTTAACAGATGCAGGGACTGTCTGATTCATCTTCTTGCCTGTTTCAGCTGCCTTTTCCTTCTGTACCGGATCAGCCTGGGGCTGCGGCATTCTGGTAACCGGTTTCTGCTGTTCAGGTCTTCTTTCAGGCTTAATCATTTCCTGGACCGGCTGCTGGCGGGGCTGCTGTTCCTGTTCAGCAGGTTTCATCTCCTCCTGCGCCGGATGCGGCCGCTCCGTGGTGCGTACGGCCGGCTGCGGCTTGTCCTGCCGCTTCACCTGCACCTGCCTTACCGGGCGCTTGTCCTCTTTCGGTGCCTCATATTCATTTTCCTTAGGCGGCATGGATGTCCCGATATACTCAAACCGTTTTGCCAGCCCGGGATATATCCTGTGCAGGCCTGCCAGACGCTCTGCCGTGTCAATCAGGACCACATTCATTCCGGTTTCATCCCTTGCCATAAGCTGGTTAAGTTCCTGAAGGATGGATTCCGTCATATCGCCTGCGCCCTCAATTATCAGGTCCTTGCCTGTGAGCTTATCGGAGATATTGAAGACGCCCTTGCTGTTGATTTTCTCTCCTGTGATTTTAGCAGCCTGGTTTTTTGCCCCTGTTTCCTTGTGTATCTTCTTCAAGGATTCTATCGCCTGGTCAAGTCCCTGCTGCTGCGTGTCCGCCTCTATCATAAGATGATGTGCCTGCCTGACCGGACTTTTGTTGATGTCGCGGATGTCAGAGAGGACACGGGTCTGGGCCATTTCCACTTCCCTTTTAAATCCCTGTCCGGAAATCCTGGACATCTCCATGGCAAGGTTGGCCTGTACTTCAGCTTCATGTATACGCGCTTTCAGAGCCTTGTCCGTCATTGCGTCCGGGTTCTCCTGCGGCATCCACTCCTGGTGCCCTGTCACGGCTTCCTCCGGCTCAATGGTTACCTGGGCATGGACAGGGGGCTCCTCATTGTATTCCTGCACATTATCATCATATGCGCCGTCTTCTTCAGGCAGATATGACTCTTCCCCACCATCATCTCCGGCATACCCGGCGCCTTCGCCATCCCCTTCATGTGGGGCATATCCGGCCTCTGCTCCATGGCCTTCATGTACTCCATATCCTGCCTTTGCGCCGTAACCTTCATGTGCTCCGTATCCTGCCTCTGCGCCGTAATCTCCATGTGCTTCATATCCGGCCTCTGCATCGTAACCTTCATGTGCTTCATATCCGGCCTCTGCACCGTAACCTTCATGTGCTTCATATCCGGCCTCTGCACCGTAACCTTCATGTGCTTCATATCCGGACTCGGCGTCGTAACCTCCATGTGATCCATATCCGGCCTCTGAGGTATCCCCCTCGTGAGGGGCATATCCGGTTCCTCCGGTATATTCCTGGTCCTCAGCGTACACTGCTTCCCCGGCGTACCCTCCATATTCCGGATCTTCCGCGTAACCGGCTTCTCCAGCGTACCCTTGGTTACCGGCATGCCCTTCTACTGCGCCATAGCTGTTTTCCCCGGCATATCCGGCTTCCTCGTCATAGCCTGCCTCCGGGTCATACTCCGGCTCCTCCCCGTATCCAGGTTCCCTGGTATATACGACTTCCCTGCTATAGGAAGGTTCCTCTTCATATCCTTCTTCATATCCAGGCTCTCTGGTAAACGCGGCTTCCCTGCGGCCTGTGTCATGGGATGGATAGCCATCCTCCGCTTCATGCCTATGCCGGCCGTCCTGAGGAATATCGTCATGGCTTCCAACCGGCTTACCCATGCGGTATTCTTTTTCAACTGCCCGGAGTTTTGCTTCATATTTATCCCGGTTTTCCACTAAATCCATCTGGTATGTGGTAAGCGGGGCAAACTGTATCTTCAGCTCCATGGCCTTTTCCACATATTTACCCAGACCGAACATGAGCATGATTTTATCACAGGCCATGATACACAAATCGCCCATGCCGGCTTCCGCGTACAGCTCTGCCAGCTCATAAAGCCACTTCTCATCCAGCTCAATGCCGCAGTACTGTTCCAGGGTATGGATTAACTGCTCCACCGGCGCACCTTTGGCCCCCAGGATCATATACCGGAGTATATACTGCCTGGGATCATCCGGGGCCAGGTCGCAGAACTCCCTGTAATAATCTTCTGCCTCCCTGGTGCTGCCCTCCTTTATGGCCAGCTCCGCCAGTTTAAACAGCAGGCGTTTGCCGATAGGGGCACGTTCAAATGCAAGCAGCAGGATATCCTTGGCCTCCTGGTACTCTCCATTTTTCTCGTATATGGTGGCTACCATGGACAGGATATTGACATTGCGCACCCTGCGCCAGTCAATGGTGTCCGCAATCTTCATGGCTGTCTCATAGTCGCCTTTGTTTACCATCTTCTTTATCTGCTCAACTTTAATGTTAAACTCGTATTTATCCATCTTTTGCATCTCCCTATAGCTAGTTCCCGGTATGGAAATCCCTGTCTCAAGTACTGGCGCCATCTTGGCCTGTCTGCGCCGTCCAGCACTAGATTTCGGTCCTGCCTTCCAATGCCCGAAGAAGCGTTACTTCATCTATGTATTCCAAATCCCCCCCAACGGGAACCCCGCTGGCAATCCTGGTAACCTTAATCCCGGTGGGCTTAATCAGCTTGCTGATATACATTGCTGTTGTCTCACCTTCCAGGCTGGAATTGGTTGCAATGATGACTTCTTCAACATCGGACTGAAGCCGCTGCATCAATTCCTTGAGTTTAATATCATTTGGGCCAATTCCCAGCATCGGGGAGATGGCTCCGTGAAGTACATGGTAGACACCATCATACTTGCCGGTCTTCTCGTAAGCAGCCAGATCCCTGGTATTCTCAACCACCATGATGGTCTTGTGGTTTCTCCTGTCGCTGCTGCAGATTGGACACAGTTCCTTATCCGTAAGGGTAAAGCACTCCTTGCAGTAGCGCACATTATTCCTGGCCCCGGTCATGGCTCCGGCCAGTTCCTCCACCTGCTCCTTGGGCATGTTGATGATATGAAATGCCAGGCGCTGGGCCGATTTGGCGCCAACTCCCGGAAGCTTGGACAGCTCTTCTATTAATTTGGTAATCTGACTGCTGTAATAATCCATTAGAAAGGAAGACCTCCGCCTAATGCCCCGCCCAGTCCGCCTGTCAGCTTGGACATGGCCTCGCTGCTCTCTGCTTCCATCTGGCGGAATGCCTCGTTGGTAGCTGCCATAATCAAATCCTCCAGCATCTCAATATCATCCGGGTCCACTACTTCCTCGGATAACTTCACAGACACAACCTCTTTCTTGCCGGAAACGGTCACGCTTACAGCGCCTCCGCCGGATGTGGCTGTGTATTCCTTTGCCTCCAGTTCCTTGGTCGCCTCTTCCATCTGGCGCTGCATGCGCTGCGCCTGCTTCATAAGGTTATTCATATTGCCAGGCATTCCGCCTGGAAATCCGCCACGTTTTGCCATGGTGTATTCCTCCTATATAATCTGTTATTTATTATTATTAATCTTCATATGTAATATCCATATGAATCTTATCTTCCAGCTCTTCTTCTGTTATATATATGGTGTTCAGCCTCTCACCCTTGCCGGCCAGCCTTGTCTTAAAGTAAATGGACCTGCCATAATTGGCTTCCACATACCGCTCCAGTTCCCCAATCACAGTGGGCCGCTTGCCCATATCGTAATTCATGGAATCCATGAACACGATGGTAAGGCATCCCTCGCCTCCGGGTTCCACCACCGTATCCCTGAGATAGGATTTGGCTCCCCCTCCTATGCTGCGGACAATCTTGGCCCACTCGTTGCGGACCAGTTTTAAATCCTCCAGCTGGGCCTTGGGCAGGCTTACTTTTTCCGCCGGAACCTCAGGCTCTGCCAGAGCCTGCGCGGACTGGGCCTGGGGAACCGGCCCCGGAGGGCTTCCCGCTGCCGTGGTTCCTGTGCCGGCAGCCATATAAGCCGGCGCTGTCATGGGGATTGCCATGCGCCCGGCTTCCAGGTCTTCCATCTGTTCTTCCAGTTCAGCCAGGCGCTGAAGGATGGAATCCAGATTGGGTTCCATGGACGGGCGGGTCAGTTTAATCAGGGCCACCTCCACCAGCACCCGCTTCTGGGATGCGTAGCGCAGCTGGTTGGACAGTTCGGAAAACACCCGGATGTAACGCATCAGCGTGGGGCCGTCTGCCTTTTTCCCATCTTCCCTCAGCTGCTTTAAGTTCTCCTCTGACATATCCAGAAGTCCTTCCGCGTCATCTGCGCTCTGAATCAGGAGAAGGTTCCTCATGTACCAGATGAAATCATTTACGAACTGTCCCAGTTCCCGTCCCTGGATTACGATTTCCTCCAGGGTACAGATACAGTCCTTGGTCCTGCCTTCCACAACCGCGCCGAACATCTGGCTGAACACGCTGGAATCCACTGCGCCCAGCACCTCCAGGGCATTGTCATAGGTCAGGACCTTCCCAAAATGAAAGGCCACGCACTGGTCCAGAAGGCTGAGTCCGTCACGCAGGGAGCCGTCGGCTGCCTTCGCAATATACATCAGCGCCCGGTCCTCCACCTCAATGTGCTCTGCCTGGGTCAGTTCCCGTAACCGGTCCCCTATGGTTTCCAGGGAAATCCGTTTAAAGTCATAGCGCTGGCAGCGGGATAGGATGGTAATCGGTATCTTATGCACCTCTGTTGTGGCAAGTATGAAAATCACATAGGAAGGCGGTTCTTCCAGTGTCTTAAGCAGTGCGTTAAATGCTCCGATTGAAAGCATATGCACCTCATCGATAATATAGACCCTGTACCTTCCTTCCGTGGGCGGATACTGGACCTGGTCACGGATATCGCGGATATTCTCCACGCCGTTATTGGATGCAGCATCAATCTCCACCACGTTCATGGATGAACCTGACTGGATTGCCTTACATGTAGGACATTCATTGCATGGGCTTCCGTCCACCGGATGCTCGCAGTTGACCGCCCTGGCAAATATCTTCGCAATACTGGTCTTACCTGTGCCCCTTGTTCCGCAGAACAGGTAAGCATGGCCGATTCGTTCCGACGTTATCTGGTTTTTCAGGGTCTGCACGATTGGGTCCTGTCCCTTTACATCCTCAAATGAGACAGGACGCCATTTGCGGTATAACGCCGTGTATGACATTCTGATTACTCCTTGTTACATGGTTTATTCGTCGCCAAAGCTGATTCCCACCATCTTGGCTTCCCGGATCATGGAGCTATCCGGATCAACTGTCTTTAACTTCCCTGCCACTTCTGCAAGCGGCACTTTTGTAATATCATTATTTTTAACAGCTACCATATAGCCGTATTCCTTGTCCGCTATGAGCCTGGCTGCTGCCGCCCCAAGCCTTGTGGCAAGGACCCGGTCATATGCGCAGGGCTCCCCGCCCCTCTGCATGTGTCCCGGCACCGTTACACGCACTTCGCTGCCAGTGACCTCCTGGATCCTGGCTCCAATCTCATAGGCAACAGAGGGATATACCATGCTGTTTTTCTTTTTTTCCTTCAATTCCTTCTTGCTCATGCCGGCTTCTTCCCTGGATATGGCGCCCTCTGCCACTGCCAGGATGGAGAAACGTTTTCCAGCCTTGGAACGTTTGGTCAGCGCGTCACATATGATGTTGATGTCATATGGAATCTCCGGCAGAAGTATGATATCAGCACCTCCGGCCAGTCCTGCATACAGGGTAAGCCAGCCCACCTTGTGTCCCATGACTTCCACGATGAAGACCCGTCCATGGGATGCTGCCGTGGTGTGGATGCAGTCAATGGCATTGGTAGCCACATCCACCGCGCTCTGAAAACCGAACGTCATATCGGTTCCCCAAAGGTCATTATCAATTGTCTTTGGAAGGGAAACCACGTTGAGTCCCTCTTCGCTGAGCATATTGGCTGTCTTCTGGCTTCCGTTGCCGCCTAATACCACCAGGCAGTCCAGCTTCAGCTTTTTATAGGTATGTTTCATGGATTCTACTTTATCCAAACCATTTTCATCGGGAATGCGCATTTGCTTGAATGGCTGACGTGATGTGCCGAGGATTGTACCGCCCTGGGTCAAAATGCCTGAAAAGTCAGATGATTTCATAATCTGGTAATCCGCATACATAAGTCCCTTGTAACCGTCTTCAAAACCAATGATTTCCACATCGTCGAACATGTTGTATAAGGATTTAGCCACACCTCTCATGGTTGCATTCAGAGCCTGGCAGTCCCCGCCGCTGGTCAGCATTCCGATTCTTCTCATATTGCACTTCCTCCATATCAAACTATTGCTTACTTGTCAATGGTTCTATTATACCCATTTTGTAATTATAACGCAAAGGATGTCCATGGGCAAGCATAAATTAAGGTACGAATCTGTCAGAAATATTAAGAAATGGGACATAAATCTGCCGGCAACAATTGTCATCTCCAGATTTATATCCCATTTTAAATTCCACGCACCTTGCTTTGTGCAATCGCCACGGACGTTACTCATGCAGTTAACTCGGTCCAGGCTGCCTCACGGCACACGGAAGGTTCCGCTTAGTGCTGCTGCATTCCTGCCCTGACACGGTTCACAGATTCCCGTTGCGTAAGACCCAAACGTCAACGCCACTTACATAAGGCAGCTCCGCAACGTGTTGCCCGAGGCAAGGTATCACCCCTGCTGGAGCGGATTGCAGGTTCAGGGCACCGCTATCTCCCCGGCTGCGTGGAAACTTTATGACTTGGTTGGGTGTTCCACACAAAACATGCGTATGATATGCATTGTGTGTAACCGCCTGTTAAGTATAACTTGTGGGCGGGGTTTTGTCAAGGGGCGGGAATTGCCCGGCTTCCTATCACACAGGATTCCCTGGCCCCCTATCACATTTCACAGGGATACCGGTATCCCCACTGGCCTCTGATTGTGTCCATCATCTCCATGACACGGACGGTAGAGGCATGAGGCATCTGGGGACACTCCGTGCTTCCGCTCCCAATCGCCCTGCGGCATGCATCCACCTCATACTCAAATCCGGTAATCTGTTCCGGGGTCTTATGGCTTTCCACCAGTTTCCGGTCCATATCATATATGTCAATCTGCGCACAGTTATTCACATCATGTATTACCAGAAAACCCTTGTCCCCGAAGACCGTGCCCTGGCGGTCCGTATTAGCCAGGACCGTGGCATGCAGTACTGCAAGCCTGCCGTCGCTCCATGTAATGGTGATTCCCTCCGACACATCTGCGCCCTGGCTGTTAAATACTGCCCCGGAGGTGATGGAATCATAATCCTCCCCAAAAACCATCAGGGCAAAATTAATTGCATAAACACCCACATCCAAAAGGGCGCCGCCTCCCAGGGACGGATTCATCAGCCGTTCCACCCCGGTCAGCTCATACCCCAGATTGGCTGTCAGCGAAACGGGCGTTCCAATGGCCCCGCTGCTTATGATATCAGAAATCATCTTCCTGGACGGCAGGTATCTGGTCCAGATTCCCTCCGTACACAGCACGCCCGCCTGCCGGGCCATGGCCAGCACTTCCCGGGCCTGAGGGGCGTTGAGGGTAAATGCCTTTTCGCACAGGACATTTTTCCTGTGTCCAATGCACAGCTTCATGTCTTCATAATGGCGGGAATGGGGTGTTGCCACATATATCAGGTCAACCTCGCTGTCCGCGGCCAGTTCCTCGTATGAGCCATATGCCCTGCCGATTCCATGCTCTCCGGCAAACCTCCCTGCCCGCTCCAGGGAGCGCGAACCAACGGCATGTATGCATACATCTTCCATCCCCTGTGCGGTACGCACCATCTTACCTGCAATCTTACCAAGACCCATGATTCCTATCTTCAGCATCTGATTCCCTCCCGGCCTTTATCTGCCTTCCCTGATTTTTCTGAAAAACTCCTTCATCATCCCGGAACATTCCTCCCCCAGGACACCTGCGCGCGTGTCCACCTGATGGTTAAACCCAGGTTCATGCAGGAGATCCAGCACCGACCCAGCGCATCCTGCCTTGGCATTCATGCAGCCTATCACCACCCGCGGGATCCTGGCCTGGACAATGGCGCCGGAGCACATGGGACATGGTTCCAGGGTAACATACATGGTGCAGTCTTCCAGCCGCCAGTCACCCAGCTTTTTACATGCCCTTTTTATGGAAATGATTTCTGCGTGGGACAATACGCTCTTATCTGCATTCCTGCGGTTATATCCCCTGGCGATGATCTGTCCCTGGCGGACAATCACGCATCCTATGGGCACATCCCCAAGCGCTGCGGCCTTATGGGCCTGACGGATTGCCTCACCCATGAACCCTTCGTCCGCCCTCTGCTGTTCCCGCTCCTCCTCCTCTGCCTTAATGGCTGCAAGACGCTTCTGCTCCATCCTCTTTTCCCAGTTCCTGCGTCTGGTCAGCTCCCCTTTCTGCTGCTGTGTGCATGCCTGGTCCTGTTGGGCCTGATTTATTTTATCTGTTTCCATAGACAGTGCTTCCTCTTTTTTTTCAACTCTGATTATGTTATACTTTTTCATTATATAAGACAAGTCTTAAAATGAAAAGGGATGGGTTTATTATATCATGAAAATATGTGGACTGCAAAAGACCACACTGCTGGATTTCCCGGAGCGTGTGGCCTGTACAATATTTACAGGGGGATGCAATTTCCGATGTCCGTTCTGTCACAACAGCGAACTGCTGGACAGCGGGGCCGGGGAAGATTATACAGAGGAAGAGATATTTGATTTCTTACATAAGCGCAGGGGAATACTGGAGGGAGTCTGTATTACGGGCGGGGAGCCGACCCTGCAGCCTGATCTGGAGGATTTCATCCGGCGCATCCGGTCCATGGGGCTGGCAGTAAAGCTGGATACCAATGGATACAGACCCGGACTGCTGAAGGATCTGTGCCAGAAAGGACTGCTGGATTTTGTGGCCATGGACATTAAGGCTTCCAGGGATAATTATGGGAAGGTCTGCGGCGTCCAGGGGCTGCATATGGAATACATAGATGAGAGCATTGATTTCCTTTTGTCCGGCAGCGTACCTTATGAATTCCGGACAACCGTTGTCCGCGGCCTTCATACTGCTGATGATTTCAGCAATATCGGGCCGTGGATCAAAGGCTGCCGCAGGTATTACCTGCAGTGTTTCACGGAATCCGGACAGGTACTGGTTCCGGGTGTGTATTCTGATTTTACCAAAGATGAAATGCTGGTTTTCGCGGACCTGGTCCGTCCTTATGTGGGTCAGGTGTCCCTGCGCGGGATTGATTATTAGGACGTGTTTTAATCCTGATTATCCATCCTTACATCTGCATACCAATATCCGAAGCGGCCGTCCTGTGACGGCTGTTTTTTCGACAGTACAAAATGAGGGAAACCGAACATGGACGCCATGTATTTTTCATTGCTGTAATAATGGCCCGGAACTCCTAAAATATAGCGGACCCTGCCCTGTTCTTCCTTCCCGATACGTGCAAGTATCAGATAACGGTAATTATAATAACCGTGAAGCAGGAAGCTGTTATTTCCATAATTCCAGTTTTCCCTTGGCAAAAGGCCGATATCCTGGGGTTTGATGGTAAGTATCTCACATCCGCTGGTGCTGTCGAATGCCTGTATCTTGGGATAACGCTTACGGAATCCTTCCCAAAGCTTATGTGGACCTATGTCTTCCTGTTCCTCCTGTTCCAGCCGCTGAAGATCCTGGGGATTTCCCAGAAGTATGTCTTCCTGGAGGGCATTGTCCTGGGGAGCATTGCCCTGGGGGGAGTTATATCCTGAAGCATTACCTTCTGAGGCATTGCCTTCTGAAACATTGCTTTCTGAGACATTGTTCTCTGAGACATTACTTTCTGGAACATTGCTCCCAGTGGTATTAGTCAACGGGGCGTTAACCGCCGGGGCATTCTGTGTCTCCGGCTGGCCATCCATTGCATTTGGGGCAGATTCTCTATACTGCCGGGGAGCGGATTCCGCTTCCGGCTGTGCAATACCTCTTTGCGGCATTCCCCGATGGAATCTCATATTCTGTCTGGGCTGCATTCCCCTTCGGTTCTGCATGTTGGGGCAGTTTGGAACGGCAGGGCGGACCGGGACATCGGTATCTGCCGCAACAGGACTCCCTGCTGATATATTGGTATCGGGGCGCATGGCGGACTGGTTTGGAATATTTGAATCAGACGGCATCCCGGTCTGGCTTGGAGCATTCATATCTGACGGCATCGCTGCCCGGTCTGGAACATTCCTGTCTGACGGCACCGATGCCCGGTTTGGAACATTCCTGTCTGACGGCACCGCTGCCCGGTCTGGAACATTCCTGTCTGACGGCACCGATGCCTGATTGGGAGCATTCATATCAGAGGGCGCCGGAGTCCATGTTGGTGTCTGCGCCGCTCCCTGTCCATTCTGCCTTACAGTGATATTGGCCCGTGGATAACGGCCTGCTCTCCGAAGCGCCTCACGCTGTCCCGGAGTACCGGAATCCGGCCAATCATCCATATTCATCCGCTCTCCTGCCCTAGGCCATGTCCGTGTCTGTCCATTAGACATCTGAGTCCTATCCACATCTGGCTGCATTCCCATTTCAGGCTGTGCAGCATCATATTTTCCCATATTGTTTTCTGATTGTGTATCCCCATCCGGGTACCATTGATTATCCGGGTTCTCCGTGCATCCGGCTCCTGCTTCTGTCCCCATGGCAGACTCACCCCATACAGGCAGTCCATCATCCTGAACCGTATTTTCCCCAGACCAATCCGGCTGTGGATTACCTTCCTGGATATATGGATTACCATATTGCCGTCTGGGTCCTTGACTATCCATACGGCTATTCTGCTGACCCGGAATAGGGCTATATGCGCGGTCATCCTGCCGACCCGGAATACGGTTATATACGCAGCCATTCTGCTGACCCCGAGTCCCACCATATGGCTGATTATTCTGCCACCTCGCCGTCTGGCCATATGTACGGCTGTTTTGCCGGCCCGTGGTCTGACCGTACAGCTGGTTATCCTGCTGGTCATACTGCTGTCCGTCTGACTGACTATCACAATCCCCGGTACCAGACATTGGCACTGCCTCTCCCAATATGGCCCCGGTCCCTGCGGATAATGCGGTACCGCTTGGAATTTCACCCGACAGTTCCTGGCTAACCTGCTTGTTATCTCCAAAGTTTATGTCTGCACGTCCGCCGCTTATCTGCGTTCCATCTGCCTCTGCGCCGCAGAATCCTGTATCAGTTCCTTCCATATCTGCAATGTCCGTTCCAGTCAGTTCCACATCCGCGGATTCCGTGTCTGTGGATTCCCCAGTCATCATCACATCTTCAGGTTTTGTACCCGACATCGCCACGTCCGCAGACCCCACACCAGCCGTCGCCACGTCCGCAGGCTCCTCACCTGCCGATTCTGTATCACACAGTTCCTGCCCCGCAAATCCCTCATCCGCCAGTCCTACGCCTGAGGATTCCGCACCAGGCCTCTTCCCATACAGAGATTCCGCATCCGCCAGCCCTGCTCCCATAGCTTTTACACCAGGCCTCTCCCCATACAAAGGTACCTCTCCTGCGGTTCCGGCACCAGCCAACTCCTCTCCTGCGAATCCGGCACCAGACACCGCTCCATCCAGGGATTCCATCCCGTCCGTCCCCTCAGCCAGTTCCATGTCCACAGATTCAGCGCCAGCCATCTGCACATCACCAGCCCCAGCGCCAGCCATCTGCACATCATCAGCCCCAGCGCCAGTCATCTGCACATCATCAGCGCCAGCCATCTGCAATTCATCCGTCCTAGTCCCAGCCTTCTCCTTACCGCCTGCGCCCGGAACATCCGTTTTTCCGCTGACAACCGTTTCCATGTTTCTGGATGACTCCAGAAGGGGAATCTTCTTATCGCCAATCTCCCTGGCCAGTTCCTCCACCTTTTTATGTATCTGCTGCTCGGCATCCCCCAGCCTGCCTGAGGTCACGTCCGCCAATTCCACCTCTGCCGCATGGGCAACGGCGTCCTCCCAGATAGTTGTATATGCGCGCCATGAATCGTCTGCTTCATGGATGGTCAGGCCGTAGCAGTGGTCCATGCTGTATCCGGAGTCGGCAGCATTTTCCACGGAAACCACTGCCCTGAATTCCCCGGAACCACCCCTGATGAATATATTGCCCAGCAGTATCTCCTTGCCTGGAGCCAGCAGATAAACCCCAAGGTCGCTGCTTCCCACGTAGACTTTCTTCACATTTACGCTGAGCTTGCACTGCCCGTTCCTGGACTCCAGCTTGGCAAACCCGATATTTTTGCCCTTGACTTCCCCTTCGTAGGCATAGATATAAGATATCAATCTCCGATAATTGGTCATATTTTCACTCCTCGCACCCATAGTCTGCAGCTGCCCCGAAAACGGCCTATCTGCTTTTATAAATATTTTATGCAATTACCCCTTGAAAGTATGTTAGGAAAATGTTATCCTATATTTAAACAGAAATAAAAATTTTTTCCAAGTTGATGTCCGGACGTTTTCTTAGGCATGTTTTATCCTGAGGCGTGTTTGAAAACTGCTTTCCGTCAGCCGTGCATCCCACTTTACCCTAAGGGGATACCTTTGGTAAATCCTCAGGGCAGATGGAGGGAATGGATTTTCAGACACGGATTTTCAGACACATCCAGCGGCAGGCGGACATCCGCAACTATTATTAATGTATGGAAAGGTGGCAATTATTATGAGAATCATCAAAGCAAAAGATTATGACGACTTGAGCCGCAAGGCAGCCAACATCATCTCCGCACAGGTCCTTTTAAAACCTGACTGCGTACTTGGACTGGCAACCGGCTCCACCCCAATCGGCACCTACAAGCAGCTGATTGAATGGTACAACAAGGGCGACCTGGACTTCTCTGAGACAAGGAGCGTGAACCTGGATGAATACAGGGGCCTGACAAGGGATAATGACCAGAGTTACTACTATTTCATGTATAACAACCTTTTCAAGCACATTAATATTAACATGGAGAATACCAACGTCCCGGACGGAACAGAACCTGACAGCGATAAAGAGTGCTCCCGGTATGAGAAAGTGATTGAAGCTTACGGCGGCGTTGACCTTCAGCTGCTGGGCCTTGGACACAACGGCCACATTGGTTTTAATGAACCGGATAAGGATTTCGCCCAGACCACACACTGCGTAGACCTGACCCAGAGCACCATCGAAGCCAACAAGCGCTTCTTTGCTTCCATTGACGACGTGCCGAAGCAGGCTTATACCATGGGTATCGGAACCATCATGAAGGCCCGTAAGATCCTTCTTGTGGTAAGCGGTGCAGACAAGGCACAGATCCTTCATGACGTACTCTGCGGACCTGTTACACCAGAGGTTCCTGCTTCCATCCTGCAGTTACATAGCGATGTGATTGTGGTTGCGGACGAAGCTGCTATGGCTAAATTATAATTGCTGAAAGGGGATTGCCGCCAGGCAGTCCCCTTTTATATACAGTATCCCCTTTTTATATGCAGTATGGTTAACTTTCCTTTAATCCTAACAGCCTTTCTGCATTTTCATGCAGAAGCAGTTCAAGTACCTCCGGTTCAAAGGGCAGCGCCCTGAACTGTTCCAGACTCTGCTTTAAGGGCCTGACCGGGTAACTGGTGGCAAACATCATCCGGTAGCGCATGAATGAATTGGCCGCCCGCACGAACTGGTCCGCAAAGGGCATGTTGGGCAGGTTACAGAAAAAATCCGGATAGCAGTATACGTTCATGCACTGCAGGGCGGTTCCGAGGAATTCCTCCACAAAGGGCCAGCAGCCATGGGATACCGTGAACGAAACCCTGGGAAAACGAAGGGCCGCGTGCTGCACCGCAATGGGATTGCAGTATGACAGATCCTCCCCTGCCAGGACACTTAATGTAAATGCGCATATCAGGCCGTGTTCCTCACAGGCAGCGTAAACCGGGTCCAGTTTCCGGTCATCCACGTAGACCGGGGGCATGGACCATCCCGGCTCCATGGCAATCCCCTTAATCCCATATGTCTTAACATAATATTCAATCTCAGCCACAGCCCCCTCCACATCCGCGGGGTCCACTGCGGGAAATGATATGAACTGTTTTGGATACTGCATCTGAAGGCGGCACACATCCTCATTGTCCACGGTCGCCATGCCCGGGCGCACCTTCCTCCCCTGCACCACCTGCATGTCAATCCCGGATCCTGACAGTTCATCCATGTATAACTGGAAATCCCCATGCCGGGCTGATTCGATTCCTATGCTGTCCCTGTAAATCCCCGGCACATCTTCCGGCCTTTCAAAATCATCTTCCATGGGCCTGGGAAAGAAGTTTCCCTTTGTGACAAAACTCTTATACGGAGGCCTTGTCCTAAAATCAATTACCATCCTAAACTCCCCCTTGTTTTAGCATTGATATAATTAATAAAAAAGATTATTATATTGATATAGATAATATGCCATTACTTATCAATCACCGGAAAGGAGCAGACCATGACCCTCCGCCATCTCCGCATCTTTGTTGCCGTGGCCGAATCCCTTAACATGCACGCGGCGGCAAAGCAGCTTTATATTGCGCAGCCAGCCATAAGCCAGGCCATCTCTGAACTTGAGAATCATTATAATGTGCGGCTTTTTGAGCGGCTGTCCAAAAAAATCTATATCACACCGGCCGGAAGCCAGTTTCTTTTTTATGCAAAGCATATCCTCTCACTGTTCAGCGAACTGGAACAGCAGATGAATGATACGACCGCGTATACGGAAGTCAAGATTGGGGCCACCATTACCATCGGCACCTGTCTGATGAACCATATACTTCATGAATTCCAATCCTATTACCCTCAGGCCGAGGTGCGGGTATCCATCAACACGCCGGACTATCTGGGGCCTTCCCTGGCCAGGAATGAACTTGATATCGCGCTGGTCGAAAGTCTCCCCACCAGCCCGGACCTGATATTTGAACCGTTTCTTGACGATGAGATGGTCCTCGTGGTAAGCCCTGACCATAAATTCGCAAAAACCGGATATGCCACCCTGGATGAAATCAGCGCGGAAAATTACATTGCCCGTGAGCCCAGCAGCACGCCGGAACTGTTTACTAATTTCATGGAAATCCATAACCATATTTTAAAAAGCACATGGTTCTGCAATAATTCAGAGACAACCAAACTGGCTGTGATTAATAATTACGGCATAACCGTCATCTCCAGAAGGATTGTGGAACAGGAACTAAAGGATGGCTCCCTGGTGGAGGTAGCCCTTGAAGGCGGTCCGCTGTCAAGGAAGTTTTATATGGTGTACCACAAGAATAAGTTCTTCACCAATGCCCTTTTAGACCTGAAGGAAATATGCCGGGACCTGGAAGTGACACTTCCCGGCTGAATCCGGGAATGTCTTTACCTGCACAGGGAAATCATTCCTGCAGATAGGATCAGTATATTAATTACATATGCAAATGACCGCTGGCTCAGGCGCCTGCAAAGCCTTCCTCCCACAAAAATCCCGGACAGCACAGGAATCACGCCCGCTGCGAACAGCCGGAGGGATTCCCGGTTCAGGGTTCCCATCAGCATATACTGGAATACCGTAATCAGGCTGACAACCGTCCATAGGAGGGCCATGGTGGCCCGGAATCCATTTTTCTCCTCCAATTCCTGCTGCGCATATAAAAGTACCAGGCTTCCTCCTGAGGATATGGCCCCCTGGACGATTCCCCCTGCAATCAGGCATCCCCTTAAGGCCCAGGCCGGAAGATGTTTCCCGGCAGCCCGGGGTATCCTCAGCTTCAGGATCCCATATCCGCCTATGACCAGCATGAAGCCGCCTAAAAGGCGTTTTAACGCATCCACATCTATCATCTTCAGGCCGTATACGCCTATGGGAAGTCCTATGCACATGTACAACAGGATCCGGGTAAGCCGCTTAAGGTCCACATATCTCCAATTTTTCACTGCAATGAAGAGGTTTAAGATACAGGTCATGGTGGAGGCCATGATGACTGCCTTTGCGTCAAACAGCTGGGTCAGGAAGGGAATGCTTATCATTCCGGCCCCAAATCCCCCCACTGCCCCCAGCACATTGGATGCAAATAATATGGACACATAACAGAGGAAAAGAAACGGATCACTCATGCCAGCGCCCCTGCCGAGTCCAGTATCATCCGGAAGAATTTTTCATTGTCCATTTCAAATACCACTTCCACATTCTCCGGTTTTCCGGAACGGTGGGCGTAGTCGCAGATGGTTGCGCCGGATAAGGGACCTGGTTCCGTGGGAATCTCCACATACATCCTCTCGCTTTTGGTTACGACGGAAGGGTCGATGATACCCGCCACCGCGCATGCATCGTGGACAGGGCACCCTCCCAGGTCAATCCACACCCGGTTGTGCATGTTCCAGAACTCCTGAAGCAGGCTGGACATCATGAGTCCGGTCCTGTTGCCAAGAGCCTTCAGGGAATCCAGGAAATCCTGCCCGAACAGCGTCCTGTATGTAACGTCATAGCCGTACATGGTAATGGGCAGGCCGCTCTCAAATACTATCTTCGTTGCCTCGGCGTCCAGATATGTATTGAATTCCATGAAGGGCCTGGTCAGGATGAAATGGCAGGTGCCGCCCATAAGGGAGATTCCCCGTACCTTTTCCTCGCACAGCTCAGGGAATGTGCGGATTAACAGCCCCAGGTTGGTAAGGGGTCCGGTGCCGATCAACACCACCTTTTCCTTGCTGCTCCTGAGTATTTCCGCCATCACCTCCACCGCCTTACGGTCCGATGGCTTTAACGGATTATCCCGGGGAAAGTCAAAACCGTCCAGGCCGCTGACCCCATGGCAGCCTTCTGAGTCCGTTCTTGTATAAGCCCGAACAATAGGGCGGCTGGCCCCCGGGGCCACGATACATTCTGCCCCGCAGTAATTAAGGATATTAAGGGTGTTTTTCACCACCTTTTCCATCACCTTATTGCCCGCCACGTTGGTGATTGCTTTTACGTCCAGCCGCTGGCTTCCAAGCGCCAGGACCAATGCCACCATATCATCGTGGCCCGGATCACAGTCTATGATTACCGGAACTTTTTCCATAGGTCTTTTCCTCTCTTTCCGCTTCCATGATTTCCTTCCTGATCCGTTTCTCTTTTACCTGCTGTTCATGGGCTGAGTAGATGATGATACCGGCAATGGATACAACATACGGTATGGCCATCACAACATCTGAAGAAAATGAATTAATCTGCAGCACATTGGCCACTGCGTTGGCGCTTCCGAATAACAGGGAAGCAATCATGGCCCCTATGGGGTTGCCGCGCCCCATTGCATCCGCGGCCACACCGATGAAGCCACGTCCGGCCGTCATATTTACGATGAAAACCTGCATGTTGCCCATGGACAGGTACATTCCTCCAAGGGATGCGAAGAGGCCGCTGAGTCCCAGGGCAATCAGCTTTACTTTTGTAGGGTTCTCCCCCACGGACCTGGCGGCACTGCTGTTTTCCCCCACTGCCCGGATCCTGAGTCCCAGGGGCATCCGGTACATCAGGAACCAGACCACGATGACCAGGACGAATGCAACATATGTAAATACGTTATGCCCCGACAGGATATCCCCCAGTACGGGTATGCTGCGGATGATGGGTATGTCTATACTGGGAATCCCCATGCTCTTGACCATGGACGAGGAACCCTTATCCCCGGTAAAGGCATACAGGATCATCACGGCGGCGCCTGAGGTAAAGGTGTTGATGGCCACGCCTGTCAGTATCATGTTGGTATTCATCATGATATGGAAATATCCCATGAAGATTCCCATGACCACGCCTACCGCCATCCCGCAGATAAGGGCCAGCCATATGTTTTTTGTATACGCGCTGACCAGCACTCCTGTTAAGGCGGACATGATCATGGTGCTGTCTATGGTAATGTTGGTCACGCCGCCCTTTCTGGCAATCAGGGAGGACAGGCTGGCAAAGATAAGGGGCGTGGAAACACGGATAATGGTATAGAAAAAACCGGTTGTCAGGAAATTCTGCAATATACCCATTGATTATGCCTCCTTTGCCTTTTGCGTATTGTATTTAACCCTGAGTTTCTGCTGGGTCCTGGCCAGAAATGCATTGGCGCCGATAAACAGGATCATGACTGCCTGTATGATCATTACAATCTCACTTGCCACATCCGAAGAGCGGTTCATGATGTCCGCACCCGTCCTTACATATCCGAGGAACAGGGCGGAAAACAGGATGTACTGTGGCTTATACCTGGCAAGGGTGGCCACCATGATTCCGTCCCATCCCAGGTTGGTCAGGGAAAACCAGGCAAACCTGGGATTGCGCCCGAACATTTCCATGCCCCCGCCAAATCCGCTGAGCGCTCCCCCGATGAACTGGGCCAGCACGCACATGGCGAATACATTGATTCCAATGTACCTGGCATAGTTGGGATTGGCCCCAATAAGGCGGATGCTGCAGCCCCACTTGGTCTTGTACAGGAAGAACCAGGTCAGCACAATGGCGATGAGCGCGACAATCAGGTTGGCATTGACCTTTGTCCCGTCAATCAGGGTGGGGAGGAAGCTGTCCTTGGGCAATGGATAGGACCCTGAGGAGGTGGAGGTGATATCCATGAGATAATTGCTGAATATGTAATTTCCGATATAAAAGATTACATAGTTAAAAAGCAGGGAAACCACAAAGGCATCCGTACCGTACTTCAGGTTCACGATCATGGGCAGCAACGCCATCAGCCCGCAGACAACCAGCACAACCAGCATGGAAACCAAGGTAAGGCTGTGTCCATGTACCACGGTAAGCTTCAGGGATACGGCTGCCGCCGTAAGGCCGCCGAAGTAATAGCATCCTTCGCCGGACAGGGTGCGCTTTCCCGTGGCCCAAAGCACGCATACCCCCAGGCCCACATAGATTAACGGCACGGTGTTCTCTATCAGGTTCCCCATCCTTCTTGTGGAAGTAAATGGCCCCAGCAAAAAGGCGTGGAGCGCCTTCATCGGCTCGTCACTGACAATCAGGATGATTACGAACGCGGTCAGCATTGCAATGAGGATTGCAAGCAGGACCTTTACAAAGGAAAATGTCTGGTTCAGTTTGTTATTGTTCATAAAATGCCTCCTTTATTTCCTCCGGAGTCTGCTTTTTTATCCCCAGCATGTATTCTCCCAGGGTTTCCTCGGTAATTCCCTGTAAGCTTTTAAAATACGCTGCAATCTCGCCTTCATACATCACAATCAGGGAATCGCTGAGTTCCATGATTTCTGCCAGGTCCGCGGAGCTTATGAGGATGGCCGCATCCCTGTCCCTTAGCTCGAATATCTTTTCATGTATGAATTTGGTGGCGCCTATGTCAATGCCCCTGGAAGGCTGGTCAATGACAATCAGGTCCCTGGGCATGGAAAGTTCCCTTGCAACCACCACCTTCTGGATGTTGCCGCCGGACAGCATGTCCACGGTCTGCTTCTCGCTGTCACATTTCACGGTAAATTCCTGAATCAGCTCCCTGGATTTCTGGGCCAGTTTCTTATCTTTAACAATGCCTGCTTTGGAGATTTCCGGATCCGAGAGACGGTTGGCCAGGAGGTTTTCCTTGATTGTGGCTTCGCTGGCAACGCCGAAGAGCAGTCTGTCCTGGGGTATATATGCGGTCTTGGCAATATCCCGGATTTTCCGGATGGACATCCTGGACACATCATTGTGTTTTATCCGGATTTTTCCTCTCTGGATAGGCTGCAGGCCTGTGATACATTCCAGCAGTTCCCTCTGCCCGTTTCCCTCCACCCCTGCTATGCCAAGGATTTCCCCGCTTCTTACGGTGAAGCTCACATCATTCACCTTAAGCCTGCCTTCTCCATAGCCATGGTACAGGTGTTCCACGCTTAACACCACGTCCCGGGGCCGGGCCTGCTTCTTTTCCAGGTTCATCTTGATTTCACGGCCCACCATCAGCCGCGAGATATCGGATTCCGTGATATCCTTTACGTCATATACCCCCATGGACCGCCCGTTCTTCATGATGGTAATCCTGTCGCATATCTGTTTGACCTCACGGATTTTATGGGAAATGAATATGACCGTGTGCCCATGCTCCTTTAACAGGATAAGCTGCCGGAACAGTTCCTCTGTTTCCTGGGGCGTCAAAACTGCCGTTGGTTCGTCCAGTATGAGTATGCGGGCGCCGCGGTACAGGGCCTTCAGGATTTCCACCCTCTGTTTCATTCCAACAGGCAGGTCCTCCACCCGTGTATCCGGGTCAATGGGAAGCTGGTACATCTGGGAGATCCGCCTGGTTTCTTCCACTGCCTTTGCCCGGTTGATGAAAATACCTTTTTTCGGTTCTTCCCTCAGCATCATATTCTCGGACACGGTAAGGGAAGGCACCAGCATGAATTCCTGATGCACCATACCGATTTTCAGTTTAATCGCTTCCGCAGGGCTGTTGATACGGATTGGTTTCCCTTCAAACAGCACCTCACCCTTATCTATTTTTTCTAATCCGAACAGCATTTTCATGAGTGTGGATTTGCCCGCTCCGTTTTCCCCCATAACGGCATGGATCTCACCGTAATCCACACTGAAATCCACATCCTTGTTGGCAACCACCCCATTGGGATAAATCTTAGTGATTCCTTTCATTTCGATTGCAGGCGTCTGCATACCATGTCCACCTCTCTGATTTTTCAGGTAAAAATGGGAAGGCAGGCTTTTTTCAAAACTTGCCCTCCCATGTCAGCATGTGCATTGTTATTGCGCGGAGCTGATGATTCCATCAATCTCTTCTGCATCCATACCGATGGCAGTTGGTACCGTCACTTCCCCGCTTCCAATCTTACCCTCATACTCTGTCACAACCGCCTTCACCTCATCCGGCAGCTGTGCCTCATAATATTCGTTCTTAACCACGCCGGCTCCGTCTTCCTTCACACCCACTGTCTCCTGGGTCCCAAACGGAAGCTCTCCCTTTGTGTATCTTTCATAGGCAGTGCTTACGGCGTTGTCCACCTTTTTCATGACGGATGCAAGGATTACCTTTTCCAGGCTTTCGTCACTGTTGGCGTATTTGGCAGCCACATCCTGGTCATTACCGATGGCTGATACGGATTTATCCCTGGCAGCTTCATATACGCCCACTGCCGCATTGCCGCAGGCCGGGAAAAGTACGTCTGCCCCATCCGTGATCTGGGCCAGGGCCAGTTCCTTTGCAAGGGTTGCGTCATTAAAATCATTGGTGAAGGCAACCGCTACCTTTATATCGGGGTTGACTGCCTGGGCGCCGGATATGAAGCCTACCATGAAGTCATAGATGACAGGTATTTTCGTGGCGCCCACAAAGCCCACATAATCTGACTTTGTCATGCTTGCCGCAATGACCCCTGCCATATAGGCAGCTTCATTCTGGTGGAAGTCCATGGCATATACATTGGGCATGTCTACTGAATCAAAATCCAGGTTCACATCGTAACAGATGAACGGGATTTCCGGATACATGGGCGCAACGGTCTGGATGGTATCCTTCATCAGGGAACCGCCGGTGATGATAAGGTCATAATCCTCTTCACAGAGGTCGCTCATGGCTGCCTCCCATTTGGCGGAATCCGTCACTGCGGTGCCCAGCTCTATGATATCCAGCTCGGCCCCGATATTGCCTGCAATTGCTTCCGACGCCCGGCATGCCAGGTCGTGGGTTCCCCCGTCCCCACGGACATTGGGCAGGACGGTAACAATCTTCTTTACCTCTTTTGCCATTTCTTCTGATGGTGCTTCTGATGCATCCGCACTGCCTCCGGCGTTATCTGCTGCCGCAGCCGTTGTATCCGCTGCCTTTTTCTCCTCTGCCGGCTTGGCGCCCCCGCACCCAGCCATGGACAGTACAAGCGTCACCGCCGTAAACATTGCAACCAACCTTCTCTTCATTGTGCTACCTCCCTGAATCATTTTTAAAAAATACGTTTATACTGCTATGTTGTATAATCAGTATAGCATTGTATATTGATATCGTAAAATATATATTCTTTATTAGCTTAATAAGTATTTACTTATTATAGTTATATTCTTTTGTTACTTTTTACCAATATATCCGTATATGGTCACTTTATGGTATTCCGACAAAACAAAAGAACCGCTTCACGGCTGATTGTGCCGTCAAACGGTTCCTTCTATATCAAACGCTTCCTTCTATATTAGAATGTTCTGTTATATTTATTCAACCGTATCGTAATCCGTACGGTATGTCAGATAATCGCTGTCGCCCTGCTGAATGTCATTGCCCGCATAATTAGCTCCATTGACTTTCAGTTTAAGCTTACCTAACTCGAAGTTCTCGGTAAAGGTATTGCCAATCTCCGTCAGGAACATCTCGTCGGAAGCCCCCTCAGCGCTTTCCGCCTGGTTAAGGTCCAGTGTTCCAACGGAATCATCTTCCTTGCCCTCAATATCAAAGCTTAGGACCTTGGTACCATCTGTCAGCACGCCGTATTCAATCAGTTTATCTACCAGAAGCTGGGCATCCAGACCTTCGGTGTCCAGGGAATCCATATCCTGCACCAGACTGTCAGAATCACCGCCATGATAGATGGAAACAACCGCCACCGGCATCACATTGGGATCCGGAACCTTATCAGCCGCCCCGCCTGTGCTCTGGGGAATCATATTCTCAGCTGACTTTGCCGTTGCTGCCGTGGTTTCTTTTTTCTGTTTCTCAGTAGTAGGCGTACATGCCGCCAGTGATACGGCCACCATGACTGCCATTGCGCCTATTAACCATCTTTTCATAATTGTATATGCCTCCTTTAGTCCTCTTCAAAGCTTCTGAACCAGGAGTTTAGTTTTGTCAGCGCCTTTACAAGGGCTTCCAGTTCTTCTTCCGTCAGTTCTTTCACAACACTCTCTATCATCTGTTCATGGAACTTCTTATGATGATGATAAGCCTTAACTCCTTTTTCTGACAGGGAGATATAAACAACCCTTCGGTCCTCACTGCTGCGCTGCCGGTCTACATAGCCCTTTTTCACAAGGCTGTTCATGGAAATGGTCAAGGTTCCCACTGTAACGGATAATGCCCTGGCAATGGTTGACATGTTCTTAGGCTCATCTATGCCAATGGCCTCTATCACATGCATATCGTTATTGGTAAGGTCCCCAAATTCCGAGGTGATGATTGCCTTCTGCTCTATATCATTGACATCGCGGAACAGGCTCACCAAAACTTCATTCAGCGTCTCGTAAGTTCCCACGGTTCTCCCTTTCACTTTCTACTTCAAAAGCTTCTTACTGATTGTACAGTATTTTACTTGTTAACACAAGCCCCTAAATCCTTATAAAATTCTTAAAAGCCTGTGACTTTTTTGTGTTTTTTACAGTTTTACCCAAAATCAGGAATGAAATACAAGCCTGGCAAATACTTCGCCCCGTTCCTCAAAGTTTTTAAAGATGCCATAGCTGGCAGCTGCCGGAGAAAGCACGCAGCTGTGTCCCGGCCTTGTAATCTGCATGGCCCGCCTCACACCGTCCTCCAGATGTTCGGCCAGGATCAGCCTGGGCCTGTCTTTAAATTCAGGATAAAACTTATATATCTCCTGGTAAATCCGCTTGCCCGTGGCCTCCATGAGGATGATATGGCTTACCTGGCATTCTGACAGATACTCAATCAGCTCCCTGTAATCAATCCCCCGGTCCATGCCCCCGATCAGCACGGTATCCGTGTCCTTCAGCGTCTTAAGGGCCTGTATGGTGGTGTCGCAGATGGTTGATATGGAATCATCATAGTATCTGACCCCATCCCGTTCTCCCAGATACTGAAGCCGGTGGGGCAGCGGCTCATAGGTCTTAAGTCCTGCCGTGAACGCCCCGTCATCCATGCCAAGGATGGCGCACACCCCATAGACCACCCCGATATCAAAGTAATTGTGCTGTCCCAGCAGCCGGATTTCATCCGCAGGGATCCGGTATGCCCTGCCGCGGAAGCGGATCCATGTGCCGTCCGGTTCCTCTGCCACGCTCAGATCCGTGCCCGGCTCATTTACCCCGGCCTTTATAAGCATGGATGGGCAGGTCCCGGATTCAGGCAGGCACTGTACGTTGCATATCAGTATGTCGTCCGTCTTCTGGTTCTTGAAGATATTCTGTTTGGCCGCCACATATTTTTCCATGGTTCCGTAATGGTCCAGATGTTCCTCATGTATATTGACCAGGATTCCGATATGGGGGGATACGGTCATGTATTCCAGCTGGTGGCAGGACAGCTCAAACACGATTTTGGTGTCCGGCCTTACCTCCTCCATGTGGTCCAGGGCCGGTATGCCGATATTGCCCAGGATCATGGTGTCCATGCCCGCGTTCTTCAGGATATGGTATAAAAGGGACGTAACCGTACTTTTTCCCTTTGTGCCCGTGATACCGATGATCTGGTCGCGGAAACACTGGAAAAATACTTCTGTCTGTGACAGGATCTGGCACCTGTACTCTTCTATGGGTTTTTCCAGCACGATTCCCGGACTTTTAAAGACCACATCATAGTCATCCATGCAGCTCTGATAGCCCGGCCCTGTTATCCACCGCGCCTCCTCATCCGGACGCTGCGCCGGGGAAGCCAGGTCCGCTATATCGAGGCCGGCATATCCGCCTGCCTGCTTTATGACATGATAGGTTGACTGGCCTTCCCTTCCAAAACCCAGGAGCAGGACCCGCTTTCCTTTAATCCAGGGAATTATTTTCTCAATCACGTTCATTCTCCTTTTTTAGGGTGTGTCTGAAAATTGCTTTCCGTCATCTGTGGGTATCTGTGTGCACACAGTTCTCCCTGACCACCCTGGCCCAGGCCGGGGGCACCAGGTTCTCACTGTCATAATAGGACGAATACCGGTCCCCGGCAGCCTGGTACTGCTTATAAAGGCCGGTTCCCTTATAATAGGAAAGAAGGGCTGGAAGCTCTTCCCCTTCCTCTTCCATACGATTAATGGTAAGTACCATTGCCGTGTTGATTTCAGCCCTACTGCCAACGCATTCAAAAGGCTTCTCTTCCCGTATGCCGATCAGCTGTTCCAGGGTTTCCTTCATGGTCCAGTCCTGAAGCATATCCCGTCCGAATATGTCCCGCACTTCCTGTGAGGAAAGGAATGGGGAGAGTATCAGGTATACAAACAGGCACTTGGGGCAGTGTCCGCACCAGCTGTCCGTCCTGCTGCCCGCATTGCAGCTGCGGAAAATGGGATGATACTGTTTCTGCCTTGCAAAGTATCCAGCTATCTGGAACTCGCTTAATGGGCGCAGAAGGCTAAAATAGCTGGCGCTTCCCGGAAGGTAACGGTTCTCATATTCATGGAAATCCTTCTCGAATTTAAAGCTCTTGGAATACTGGTGGTTGACCGTACTTCCCTGGACCGTGCTCTCATTGGCGCTGGATTCATTGGAAAGGGCCACCCAGGATAATCCATGCATCCTGGCTGCGATGATGCTGGAAAATGCCACCAGGGCCGAGAACGGCGTGTGCCCGTTCAGGTATCCCTGCCTGTTCAGTTCCAGCATGTTGGGGTCCAGGGTCCGCCTGGCATTTATGACCTGGCTTTCCTTCAGTCCGGCGGCTTCTGTGGTATGGATGGTCGCGCCTCTGGGGTTGATGATGTAGGCACGGATTGTCTCCCCCGCGCTGCGCAGCAGCTCCAGGGTGACTGCGGAATCCTTGCCGCCGCCAATGGGGACCAGGACTCCTTTTTCCTGGGGGGCCGGGGAATCAGGGCTTTGCGGATCATGCATCTCCCGGGAATCATACCCGGATGACTGTCCCTGAACATTGCATACAATATCCATAAAATCATCCTGCCTGGCTTCCCAAATCTGATTCACATAAAAGAACTCGCCCAGACCGTTATAATACAGGTCCTTCCACCATTCCATCTGCTCCTGGCCAAGGAAGCCCGCCTCCACGATTACCCGGGGAGGGCATGCAATCTTCCAATAGCTGACCAGTTCCACCATGCCCAGGGAAAATACCATGTCCTGCATCAGCCGGTCCTCAGCCCACAGACGTGTATCGCCTGCCGCCTTCGGGAACCGCCAGACAGGGGCAAAGGAGGATAGCCCGGGAATCTCAAACCTGTATGTGATCCTGCACTCACGGCCGTCTTCTTCCATCTCATAGCTTTTATATATGAACTGAGGATACTGCCTTCGCAGGGTCTGATATTGTTCCATAATATGTCCCTTTCTTTACAACACAAACCCGCTGTACACTTTGCCCATCTGCGATACAGGGCGCATATACAACGGATTCCCTTTTTATCTATGGCTATTATAGTCAATAACCCTTGATTTTGCAATGTTTTTTTGTCTGTCAGGGCCTTACCTCAGGGCGCCTGCCAGGATTACGCTGGCAGCCACTCCCACGGCTGTTGCGAACAGTCCGCCTGCCAGGGTATATCTGCCTTTTCTTATTCCCACGGAACTGAAGTAGATACTCATACAGTAAAGCACGGTCTCGGTACTGCTCATGAGCACGGAGGCAATGAGTCCTATGCTGGAATCGGTTCCGTATTCCTTGAAAATGTCCAGCACCAGCCCGGTTGCCGCTGAATTGGAAACCAGCCGTACCAGCACCACGGGCACAATCTGAGGCGGCAGATGGATTAGGGCAGCCGGGGCCTTGAGCATTTCCCCAAAAAATTCCAGGAAACCTGACGCCCTGAGCACCCCCACGGAAACCATCAGCCCCACCAGGGTGGGAAGGATTCCCGCCACTGTCTTCATGCCATCCTTGGCCCCGTCTATAAAATCATCCAGCACAGGACGCCCTGACAGAAGCCCAAAGCCCACAATATAAAAAATCATCAGAGGAACCATGGCCTCTGACAGAAAAAGTATGAACCGCATATGGATATCCCCTGGTTAAGCCGCTTTATATATGGTATTCCGGTGAGGATGGTTTCATTCCCCCTGGATTATATTAGATGAATCCACACCGGCTCCCAGTCTTTGACGGGCCTTCCCGCACTGCATACCGCCATCCTGCTGTTTTCAAGGGAAAACTCCTTAAAATAGTACTTCATGTCATCCACGTCCTGGGCCACCTCTATCTCCTGTCCCTGAAAACGGATTTCAAATGCATTTAACGCCAGTCCCATCCCCAGCCCCGTTACCTTCATGAAGCTTTCCTTAAGGACCCACAGCCGGAAAAATGCTTCCTGCTTCTGCTGTCCGTCCTCTATCTGTTCCAGATACCTGTATTCTCCCTCATGGAAAAAACGGCGGGCCACCTTCTCCTTCATGACGCCGATTCCTTCTATATCGATTCCCACCGGGCTGACGCCGCAGACCCCGGCCGCATAATCCCCGGAATGTGTCAGGTTAAAATGGATATCCGGCCGCCCCGCCACGGATGCCTTTCCGTTGGTCCCATATTCCAGACGGGTTTCCCGGGAATTAAGGCCGTATTGTTTTAAGATGGCATTGAGCGCAATTCCGGCGCCCAGGGAACGGCGGCGGTCAGACTCCATTTTGTGCTGTGTTATCTTGTCCTGACGTTCCCGGGGCATTTCATTGAAGTAATATCTGAATGTACCCTCATCTTTCAGCTGATTGATATTAAGGATAAATATATGTTCCATTGGCAGCTCCTTACCTTTATGAATCCCTGCTGATTTATATCTGCATTTATTTTTGCATTTATATTGGCATGTGATTGATAACCTGCCGCCCCACCGGTTACCCATCAGGCGTAAAAATAACGGCGGCAGAATAAATTATAGCACACCGCAGCCTGTGGCTGCAAATAAACTACAGATAAAAATCAGTTGAAACCAGTCCCGGGAGTCATCCTGAACCCAGTACAGCCTTGCGCGGCAATAAAACCGGGAAATCCCTGCCCGGCCCAAAACAGAAGGCCCTGCAGGGATTCCACATCCTAGAGCGTGTTTACAGATTATGATTCCTTTAATTCCAAAACCAGTTCAATCTCAACCGGTATATTCCAGGGAAGTGCCGCCACTCCGATTGCCGACCTGGCGGGCAGACCGATTTCATCGCCGAATACGTCTTTTAAAAGCTGTGACGCCCCGTTAATGACCTGCGGATGTTCATAGAAATCAGGCGCCGATGCCACAAATCCCAGAAGCTTCACAAACTGCTTAATCCTGTTTAAATCCCCCAGTTCATGATGCAGGTTTGATATAATATTAATCATGCAGCGGCGGGCCGCTTCCTGTCCTTCCTCTATTGTATATTCACTGCCCAGCTTTCCTGCCATGTTCTCATCCACCGCATTATGGGGCGCTGTGCCCGATACATAGAGAAGATGGTCCCCATAGGGCCTTACAAGACTGTAGATCCCGCCCTTTGGGGTAGGGTCCGACAACTTGATTCCCAATTCCTCTAGTCTGTCATATACGTTCATTTTATTTTCCTCTTTCCATTATTATTTTTACAACCTGCTCCCTGTCATATCCGCATCTTTCCAGTTCCCTTATCCAGGCAATATCCCCGCAGGAAAGGCTGTCGCTGGAACACTCTATATGGAATACGGTTCCTTCCCTTACCTGGAACCTCAGCTTCAATATCCCTCCGTTCCATTGCAGTTCCTGGCTGACCGTGTATTCCGGGCAGTTATCCACAATCCAGTCCCGGGACTCATATATATCCTGCCCCAAGGGCCTTCCCTGGCTTTCATCCCTGTAAACCACGGGAAGGGACGGCCCAAATACCTGTCTGAACTGTCCGGCCAGAAGTCCGGCTGCCTGTTTTACCGTAATATCCGGTATGTATTCTGACAGGTTGGCCACACGTCCCACAATGGATCGCACGCCTTTGGACTCTAGCTTCATGGGGGAGGGGCGCAGGCTTTTTTCAAGATGGTCCTTACGGACCCGGACCATCAATGTGCCATGGAGATATTCATTTCCCCCTTCGCAGTACCCGGCCTGGCCGGAAATCTTCCTGCCCGCCGCCAGGATATCGTTCCTTCCGGAAAATACAGCATCCGTACCCAGCGAACGCAGCATGCCAAGGAGTACTTCCTGCTGCATTGCCTGACTGCCTTCCCCCTCCCGGTTGATAAAGGTGTAGTTCAGGTTACCCAGGTCCTGGTATACTGCCCCGCCCCCGGATTTACGCCTTACAAGGCGTATGTCTTCTGATTTGAGATAATCCATATCGCATTCCAGATATGGATTCTGGTTCCTTCCCAGCACCACGCAGGGACGGTTCACCCAGAGATACAGCAGGGTGCTTCCGCTTTCTGCCTGCTTCAGCAGTTCTTCCTCCAATGCCAGGTTATGGCACGGATTGTTTTCTTTTGATACGACAATCCTATTCATGATAATGTATGCAGCCTGTGGAAAGGCCCATTGCAGCCTCCCATACCGCCTCCGATGTGGTGGGATGGGCGAAAACAGTTCCCGATAAACCGTCATCCGTAAGGTTATTGGTTATGGCAACCGCAATGCAGCCAATCAGAGCCGATGCGTCCGGCCCTACAACCACGCCTCCTATGATCCTGCGGCTTTGTTCTTCCATAATCAGCTTGACAAAGCCTTCTGATTCACCCTGGATCTTTGCCTTGCCGTTTGCAGTAAAAGGAAATACGCTGACCTTCACCTTAATGTCTTCTTCCCTGCACTGCTCCTCACTCTTTCCGGCACTCCCAATCTCCGGGGAGGTGAAGATGACGGATGGTATCACGGATTCCCTGCCTTTGGGCCTTTTTAATATCCTGTCAATTACCTGTATTCCCTGGGCGGATGCAGCATGGGCAAGCTGTATCCTACCATTCACATCCCCAATGGCATAAACTTCTTCCATGTTTGTCTCAAGGTTCCCATCTGTCTTGATTCCCTTTTTATCAAACCGGATTCCTGCCAGTTCCATGGCTTCCCTGTCAATCTCCGGCGCCCGGCCTACTGCAACCAGTACCTTTTCCGCGTTAGCCGCATGTTCCATCCCGTCTTTTTCATAGAATACAACCGCTTCCTTGCTGTCAGTCTCCAGCACCCTGGTGACCCTGGATGACAGGTCTATACGGATTCCCTTTTCTTTGGCTGTCCTTGCGATTACAGCCGCTGCCTGGGCATCCGTAGTCCCCAGCATATGGTCCATATATTCAATCACATGGACCCGGCATCCAAACGCGGCGTATAAAAAGGCAAATTCCATGCCAATCACGCCTGCGCCTATGATGATTAAGGAATGCGGGATGGACCGGCTGTCCAGGGCTTCCCGGCTGTCCATACAGACCGGTGTCCTGGCCCAGTCCGGCATCACCGGCCTGGAGCCGGCAGCCAGCACCACATGTCCGGCCTTTATTTCATAAGCGGAGTCCCCGCCTTTTACCATGACAGCCCTGTCCGGCATCACCTGCGCCGTACCAGTTATCACGGTCACACGGCTGCTGTCTAACAGGAAACCTATGCCGCGGCGGTTTTCCCCGCAGATCCTGTCCTTCCGGTCAAATACCTTGTCCATATCAACCGTGACATTGCCGGAACTGATACCGAATTCCCCTGCCCGCCTGAATGTATCATACAGGTGCGCGCTCTGTAATAATGTCTTGGTAGGGATGCAGCCCCTGTTGAGACAGGTTCCCCCAAGCTGGTCCTTTTCAATCAGGACCACCCTGAGTCCCTGGCCCGCGGCGTATAATGCAGTTACGTATCCCCCTGGACCTGCGCCGATGACAGCCACATCTGTCTCCATGCGCTTTATGTCCTGGCAGGGTGCTGCATTTTTATCCATGGCGGGTTCTCTGCCATCCGCTCCACTGCCGTCAGCCGCTTCTTCATATTCAAACAGCACATCCCCGGTCCGTACCTGGCTTCCCTCCTCCACGCAGATCCTTGTAATCCTTCCGGCCACCATGGACTTGAATGGCCGGTTTCCTTTTCCGGTCTCTGTATTTAACAGCGTCTGCCCCGGTTCCACCCGGTCGCCCACCCTGACCTCTATGGTTCCGGCAACCGCTGACTTTCCGCCCATGATCAGGCCCATCCTTATTTCCACGCTGCTGACCTCCCTTCATATCCGCCCCCAGGGCATGATTGAAAATTCATTCCTGTGGTCTGCATGTCCCTGGCTGTTTCCGGTCCATCATTCAGACAGTATAAGCTCCGGCGCTTCCAGTTCCACGCCGTGCCTGAAGGAATCCCCTACCGGGCACATCCTCTCCACTGCCTTTACCAGCTCCTCAACCTGCACCTTGGGCGCCTTGCTCTTAATGATGAACCTGAAATGGATTTTCTGAAGGCCCGGCCTTACGTCCGGATCCATTCCGCTGAAACCATCCGAATCCATCCTGCCTTCTGCTTCCACCTTAATGTCATCCACAGGAATCCCATAGAAATCCGCAAATATGGATGCTGTTATTGTCTGGCAGGCGCACACGCTGCACAGGGCCAGCTCAATTGGGTTCATACCCGCGTTGGTCCCTCCCTGTTCCTGGGGTTCATCCAGGATAATGGAAAAATCCCTGGCTGATGCCCTTACCTTTAATCCCTCAATTAATTCTGATTTTGCCGTGTATGTCTTTAATGCCATGACTGCCTCCTCTTTTTCAGCATCCCCTGGTTAAGGCCAAGGGATCCGTATCCCCTTCTTTTGTCACGGTACAGAGGGAAATCAGGTCCTCTGTCTCCGATGTGTTCCAGAACGAATGGGGAACCTCCTCAGGCACGTAAACCCAGTATCCGGCCCCGATATCATAAATTTCGTCCCCAATCTGGAATTTTCCTTCCCCGGCAATGCACACAAACCAGTGCACCCACGGATGGTGGTTTGACGCTGCCCTGCCGCCTGGTTTCAGGGTAAAACACCTCATGACGTGGGTGGGCCAGAACCGCTCCGGCCCAAATACAATCCTCTTTTCACCGCCAAGCATGTGCATCCCTGCGTCCACCATCGGCAAATCAATAATCTTTCCACATAATTGTTCTTTTCCTGTATCGCCCATTTCCCTGTCCTCCTCTTTACTTTTTAATGCATGATTTCAGATATTCCATAAGACGGTCTATGTCCCGGGTATTATTGTAGTAGTGCAGGGCTACCCTCATCCTGTCCTGCCCCTGAAGCTTTGCCCTTATACCGGCTTCCCTGATCAGTCCTTCGGTCAGCCCCAGCCCGGCGGGCAGTTTAAGGGATACCAGACCCGACCTGTATGCCCTTTGGTGTGGACAGAAAATAGAAAAACCATCCAATTTCTGAACCTCACTGTATAAATAATCGGTCAGGTCCAGGATATAATCCTCAATATCCCTGCCCCCCAGCCTCATATAGGTCTTAACCGTTTCATGAAGCCCATACAGTCCAATGGCTGGCAGGCCCCCATTCTCAAAGCGGCTGGCCTTCTCACTGATTACCAGGTCAAATGGCCCGCCGTTAATACGGTCCTGGACATTGGCCCATCCCATCTCGGACTGTTTCAGTTTCTTCATGAAGTCTTTATCAATGTAGGCGAAGCCTATGCCCTGGATCCCCTGCAGCCATTTATAGGCCGATGTGGTAAGGAAATCAATCTTCATATCCTTCACATCCAGCTGCATTGCACCGCAGGCCTGGGTGGCGTCCACCCCAAAGGGAATATGGTGTTCCCTGCACCATGTGCCAATGGTCTTTAAATCGTGCCTGTAACCATTCCCGCTGTCCACATGGCACACAGTGACTGCCTTCGTATGCTCATCGGCCAGTGAGAACAGGCTTTCCGGTGCAGTCTCCCCGTTGACCGCCCCGGCCACCCGCACCTCCAGTCCAAGCTGTTCCCTGAGGTTCAGCCATACATAGGTCATGGCGGGGAATGCATTTTCATATATGACAACATTATCCCCCTTCTCAAAGACCAGCCCATTACAGAAGATGTTGAACAGCGAGGACGAGTTCTGTCCAAATGCAATTTCATCCCCGCTTTCTGCACCAATCATTTCCGCAATCCCGTCCCTGACATCATCCGCATACTCCCACTGCCAATGATAGTCGTCAATATCCATCGCGAGATCTGTCCTGTTCTGCAGATAAGTGTTCATTGCGTCGCAGGCATACTGCGGAATCAGTCCGGTGGTTGCCGTATCCAGGTACGTATACCGGTCCAGTACCGGATAGTGCCATCTTTCACGATTAAATTTGTTATCCATGTTATCTCCTTTTAATTAAGGTTACTCCTCATCCTTTGTAAGATTCATCTTAAGCCAGTCCTTACCTTCCACCAGTTTGGATACCATCATGGCTGCAATCGTATCCCCGGTTGCATTGATGCATGTCCCCGGAGGGTCAACCAGGAAACCGATTGTTGCGATGATTGGAAATGCCTCTGCTGGAAATCCATACAGGCTTACAATCAGCATCTCCCCAATCAGCCCGCCTCCCGGCACGCCTGACATGACAACGCCCGACATGATGGCAATGAGCATGGCCGATGCAAATGTCCCGAATCCTGTGAAGGGCTTTCCGAAAATACCAAATAAAAACGCTATTTTCAGCAACGTGGAAAAAATGGTCCCGTCCATGTGCATGGTGGCTCCCAGAGGAAGTACGATTTCCCTTATATCCTTGGGCACGCCTATGTTCCTGGCAGCATCCAGGTTTACAGGCAGTGTTGCAACCGAACTCTGGGTGGCGATGGAGGTTGCCGCAGGAGGAAGGATGAATTTCCACATCCTCCTAAAGCCGTCCTTTCCGGCTGCCCAGTATGAATACAGTGAAAAGAATACGACAAAGTAAGCAGCACATACCGGATAATATACCAGCATTGCCCTTCCGTAAGCCCCCAGCAGGTTAGGGCCGAATTCCCCAACCAGGTTTGCAAAGTAGGCGCCAAGTCCAATGGGAGCATACATCATGATGATGTTGACAATCTTCATCATGATATCAGCCAGGTTATTCACGACCTGCCCGACCGCGCTTTCCTTACCGCCGCAGGCGCTGATACAGAAACCGAACATAATGGAAAATATAATCAGCGGCAGCATGTTCTGGCGTGAAAGCAGGGCTGAGAAATCGCTGACCGTCAGCGCTTTGACAATGGCGTCCGACAGCTTTACCGCCTCCATCTCACCAGCCGCTTCCATGGTAATATGTACGCCTGCCGCGGGCGGGTATATTGTGACGATGAATATGATGATGACACCTGCTATCAGGCCGGTGACCACAAATACTGCCAGTAAGCTGCCCAGGATCTTTCCCAGGCGCTTCATGTTCAGCATATTGCCAATGGCGCTGGCAATGGTTGCAAACACAAGCGGTACAATGGCCGTGAACATCAGATTCAGGAAGATATCACCAAATGGCTTTAAAACCGTGGCCTTTTCCCCCATAACCAGACCGATAATTGAACCAATGATAATCGAAGAAATCAGCAAAATAGGAAATCTGTAACTCTTCCAGACGCTTTGCGTCTTTTTCTGTTCAGTCATGTAGAACCTCCTTTGTATATACCTCTCATTTTCGCTGCTTATACATTCTCCGGATAACGTATGAAACGCTTTATACCATATTATCACGCAATTATCGTGCCAATTATCTGATATTTTATTGGGATATTGTGAATCTGTTGATTTTATCAAGAAATATCAATAAAAAACTTTTTTTACAGGCTGGCTGAATGCTCCCCCTTCCCGCTATCTCTGAAAAAGCGGGAAATAAAACGGCAGTAAAACGGTTTCTTTTGAGCCGTTTTACTGCCGTTAATTATGCCGTTTTTATGCCGTTAATTATGCTGCTAATACTGCCGTTAATACTGCTATTAATACTGCCGCTTATACTACTAATACTGCCATTAACCCTGCCGTCCATCCATCATTTCCCCTGAGGATCCAAAGCGCTATAGTGCAGGACATACTTCCCCTTATCCGTAATCCTGCTCCCGCCCCGTCCTTTCCGGACCATGATATATCCCATGGAATCAAGTTCACATAAAATTTCCCTCACCTCATAGACGGATAGATTGAGCCCTTCCTCGCGGCTGCATCCGGAAAGTCTTTCCCGGCTGATGGAAACCCTGCCCTGATTGCTTTCCAGAATCTTATTCAGGACAAAGAGATACGCCTCCTGCCTCATGGACGCCATCTGCCTGAATTCCAGGATTGTATTGTCCTGGCATTCCAGGGAAGGCTCCTTCTCCGGCTTAACCCTGCCATGAAAGAACCCGGGAGGCAGGTCCTCATACTCAATGACCTTCTTGTCCAGAAAAGAAAAATAATCCGCACAATTCTTCAGTTCCCTGACATTTCCTCTCCAGCAGTGGCTCTTAAGCGCCTCGCAAACCGGCCCGGAAAGCTGGAACCTGGAACCATTTTCCTCTGCAAACATCTGGATTAACGGTATGATGTCCTCCGTGCGCTCCCTGAGGGGCGGAAGGTTGATGGGAAGCGTGTTAAGCCTGTAATACAAATCTTCCCTGAATTCCCCCTTTTGTACCAGCTGTTCCAGGTTACGGTTGGTGGCTGCTATAATCCTTACATCTATGGATATCAGCCTGGTATCCCCCAGGCGCATCACCTCATGTTCCTGAATCACCCTCAGAAGCTTCACCTGGAGCATGGGACTCATGCCCTCCACCTCGTCCAAAAACAGGGTGCCATTATGTGCAAACTCAAACAATCCCAGCCTGCCGCCCTTCTTTGCTCCTGTAAACGCGCCGTCCACATAGCCGAACAGTTCACTTTCCAGAAGGTTCTCAGGCAGCGCCGCACAGTTTAGGGCGATGAACGGCTCAACCCTGCGGTCCGATGCATTGTGGATGGCCTGGGCGAACAGTTCCTTTCCAGTACCGCTTTCCCCTGTAATCAGGATGGAGGCCCTGGTACCCGCCATCTTTTTTGCGATTTCCCTGACCCGGTCAATGGACGGGCTGATCCCAATGATATTATCAAATGTGTATTTTGCCGTATGGCCCTTATTCAACAGCTGATTACGTATCTTATGCTGTTTCTCCTCCTCCTCGCCAAAATGCTGGAGCATGACAAGAAACCCCATATTCTTCTGGTTATGGCTGATGGGATATATGCCCACTGTCACCGGGTTCTGGTTGATTTTAACCAGTTTTGCATCTATTTTCCTGTGTGTCCGCCTGCACTCCTCAAAGGGAAGGTAGGGAAACAGCTCTTCTGCCTGCTGTCCGATGGCATCTGCAAGATTCCTTCCCACAATCGTCTCAGCCTTTTTATTACAGATGAATACGGCGCCCTGCTCATTGATACCGAGGATACCGATCTCCATGATGTCAATCAGGCTCTGGAAACTGGATTCCAAACGCAAGGCCCTCCCGAACAGCTCATCGAAATTATAATTATTGGATGCAATGGACGCAAGATGGGCCTTCCACTTACGGTTCTCCCATAAGTCATACATCTTAAGCTTCAATGCGATTTCCACCAGGGTCCCGCTGTCCATCTGCCGCTGCCCCACGTCTATGATATGGGGAATCCCTTCCGGCACGTACCTCGCCTCATCCGGTGTGATTGCATACTGTATACCTTCTGCCAGCTTAAGGGACGCCCCCGGATAAAAAGGTATGTAATTAATGTGGCTGGCCCCCAGCTGGATCAGCTTTGTAACCGCCTCCTGGGCCATAGGCTCATTCAGGTTGACCAGAAGCGCCTCTGTCCCTGAGGGAATCAGGCTGAGGCGCTGCAGTATATCATGGGAAAATGTGACACATAGCATGACAATGGGAATGCCGCCCTCCACCTGGGTATGGAAATCAGGGAGATTTTCAAGGGCATCCGTGGTAATACAGTACAGGTCTGCTTTTTCCAATCCATTTTTCCTGATGGACGGCACATCCATTGAAAATGCCTCTATCCGGTTGTCAAACAGGAACTCCATCTGTTCCGCATGGAATGCCCCGGCCCTTTCATCATAAGAAATCACTGCTACACGTTTCAAAAATTACCTTCCCCCCTACTCCACAAACAAAGGCGTGGAATAATACCGGTCCCCGCTGTCCGGCAGCAGGGCCACGATGGTCTTCCCCTCATTTTCAGGACGTTTTGCCACCTGGATGGCTGCATACAGGGCTGCGCCTGAGGATATCCCCACCAGTATTCCCTCTTTCCTTGCCAGCAGTTTCGCAGTGGTAAAGGGCACATCATTGTCCACCGCAATGATTTCATCATATATGCCCGTGTCCAGCACTTCAGGGATAAAACCAGCGCCGATTCCCTGGATCTTGTGGGGGCCGGCGGCCTTTCCCGACAGCACGGCCGAGGTGGCGGGTTCCACTGCGATTACCTGGATGTCCGGGTTCTGCTGTTTTAAGTAGGCGCCGGTTCCGGTAATGGTTCCCCCGGTTCCCACGCTTGCCACGAAAATGTCCACTTTCCCATCTGTGTCGTTCCAGATTTCCGGCCCGGTTGTGCCTATATGGGCCTTGGGGTTCACTGGATTTACAAACTGTCCCGGAATAAAGCTGTCCGGAATCTCCTTTGACAGTTCCTCTGCCTTCTCAATGGCACCTGTCATGCCCAGCTCCCCGGGAGTCAGCACGATCTCCGCCCCGTAAGCCTTCAGTATGTTGCGCCGCTCTATGCTCATGGTGTCGGGCATGGTCAGTATCATCCTGTATCCTTTTGCGGCCGCAATGGACGCCAGGCCGATACCGGTATTGCCTGAGGTGGGTTCAATGATGACGGAACCTGGTTTCAGCCTGCCTGTCTGCTCCGCATCCTCAATCATGGCCTTCCCCACCCGGTCCTTCACGCTGCCCGCGGGATTCAGATATTCCAGCTTAACCAATATCCGTGCCTTCAGATTCTCCTGCCGCTCAATGTTGGCCACCTCTACCAGAGGGGTGTTTCCTACCAGCTCCATCACGCCTTTGTAAATCTTTTCCATAGACTCCACCTTTCCCTTTCCATAATTCATAGTTAAATACTAGGTTTAGTAGGATTATAGGGCGGGGACACACATTTGTCAAGTATGTATTATGTGTGTCCCCTGTATTTACAGAGATTTTTAATTGATTTTACCTGATATAGCGCTAACTGTCCGCTACTGGACCATGGCCCCGCTGCTTCCAAAGGTATAGGATACACCGTCTATATCCATGGTGGTATTGCTTATCATACAGCCGTTGGGATCCAGATAATACCATGATCCGTCCACCTGGACCCAGCCTGTCTGTTTCCTGTAATCCTTCATGTAATACCAGCTGCCGTCCACATGCTTCCAGCCGTCCGCCGGTATCAGGGATGCGTAATCCGCAAATGCAAGCTCAATGGTCACATTTCCATTGATGCCGTCCACGGTTCCGGTGTCCGTGCCCTGCCATATGGTACGGTTGGGGTAGCTGTTTATGGTTCCATACCTGGCATACCAGATGTCATAGGGGATCTGGCTGGTGTCCATATTCTTAGTCAGCCACTCATTATTGGCATAGACCACGGGGCGGTAGCCTGCATCTGCTATGGTCTTGCAGAACGCATTTACATTATCCGTAATCTGCTGTCTGGTCAGGCCGTTGTCCAGAAGGTGCTGGGACTCCACATCATAGGCAATGGGGTAGGAGATGGGGAAATCCTTTATCACCTTGAGCACATACCCCGCTTCGTCAATGGCTGTCTGTACATCCAGGGCCTGGGTATAGAAAAATACCCCTGCCTTGATCCCATTGGCATCGGCTTCCATTACATTCCGGTCAAAATAGGGGTCCTTATCCCTGTAATAGCCAACACGTATCATTGCAAAAGATACCCCGTCTGCAGCCGCCTTTGCCCAGTCAATGCCATTTTCCGCATTGGCCCTGTTCTGGTACTTGGTTACCGTGATTCCTTTTGCCAGGGCGCCTGCTATGGGGGCGCCTGACGCATCCACATACTGTCCGTTTTCCATGGTCCATGGCTGGGCTCCCATGGATGTGAATGTCATTGCCGCCCCCAGGATGCCTGCCAGCACGGCTGTCCTGAATACCGGACGGATGGGGGTTGGGGCGGATGGCCGGAGGGCTGCTCTGCCTGACATTTTCTTATCTCTCATTTTCATATTTTTGTCACCTCATATAATTATTATTGCCGTTTTCCCAATCTTACCATGTATCCGGCTTCCAGACTTTATCATTCTATTAATAATTCCTTTCAAGTTGGGATATGGCAAAATGCAGGCTATCTTGGAACGGCTCCATCTTGTTATATAAAAGTGCTTTTTAAGTTAAGTCCCACGTTTTAGGTCTGTGCAGGTATGGGGGAAGGATGGTCTTATTATTCCCTTTTGCGCTATTGATCTGTATTTGCGTCAAAAACAGGCATTGGCTTAAATCGGTATTGCATATATTCGTGTCACGTGTATCAGCACCTAAAAAATTGGCCCCATATAGGTTAGATTGTCCTAAATTAGCCGCAATCAGTAAGGACATACTGAAATCCTTGCCTTTAAGGTTTTTTTGTTTCATATTTTTTCCAATATAATTCTTAGAAGATACTTTACCTGAATCAGGAAAATAGGATTGGAATATTGTGCAGATATGCCTGAGGTAGTTATTCGACTTCCCACAAAATGGCTGGACATCTAAAACAGCCAGCCTTTCCAACGGTATATCTATTAATTTATTTCCCTCGTCAATTAACAATCCGGCCTGTTTCTTTTCGGACTGCGGCAACTGTAATATGAAACATTGTGATAAATACCAAAGCGTCTGATATACCCTCATGACAGCTAAAAATGAATTGAATATCTGTTCCGCCTCTTTTTGGGGAATCGTACGCCAATTCGGCAAGTCCTTAATATAACGGGTAACATACTGCCCCGCACCAAAACAATCATAAGCCATACAGCCTTTCAGCCCCTGTTCCGATAATTGTGGATATACCTTGCATTGATAATCAGGCTGAAGATTTTTACAGGCTGTCCCGGCTTTTTTATCTTTAGGAAACCCATCCGATTTTGAAAAATATAAGGCAACACAGCATAATCCGCTGCAGCTTCTGCAGTTGATCTTATATGGTTCGAATATGGATAAATCAATGTCTTTTTCATATATCATATGGATACCTCCTTCAAAAGGCGTAACATCTGTGACACCACTACGATATAGTATAAATAGTTAGGAGAATGAAGTCAACAAAGGCCAAGGAAGCGCTGCATAAATCAAAAAAGACAGACCGTCCTTTCCCGTGCTCCCACAGGTCCCATCGGTCTGTCTTCACTGTTAATAGAACACCTTAAAGTATTCCTGATACGTATCACGTATAAATACCAGGTGTTCCTTCATGTAAAAATAAGCAAACTCCCCGTTCCTCGCCATCAATGCATCGCTGATGTTCTGATGCTGCTGGGCAATCTTGGCAGCCACGCTTTTCTGGCGCACCGGAGGCACAAGGCTGCGGATGGCTGGGGATGTCTCCATACTGTTCATCTGGTCAAACCATTGGAGCAGCACAGGGTTGTGGGTGGCCGCTATGATGGAGCGGTGAAATTCCCCGTCCTCATAGCCCTTTGAGCCGATGCATCCTGCAATGGCCTTAAGCTCCTCATCCGTTGCAGTGACAGCGATTTCCCTTACCACAGACGGTTCCAGAAGGATACGTGCATTGGTGGAGTTAATGAACTGCTCGTTATATGCCTCCGTCTCCTCTTCCCCGCTTTCAAGTTCGCTGCCGTCAACCACCACGAAGCTCCCCTTGCCCTTGTGGGTTTCGATGACTCCGGCTTCATTGAGAAGGCGCAGGGCTTCACGCACCGTAATCCTGCTGACCCCGGTCATCTCAATCAGTTCCTTTTCACTTGGCAGCAGGTCGCCTTTTTTGTATATCCCCTGCACAATCATGTTCTTTATCTGCTCAACTACCTGCTCGTACAGTTTGGGCCTGTCCACTACCTGAAACATGCTGTTACCTCCACCCCTATAAAATAATGTGAAAGTATTATAACACAGGGGGTTCCCAAGGTGCAAGCCCTGGAGGGATCCAGATAAAAGCCCCATTGCAGGATTCAGATACAAACCGCAGCTAAAATGCCCAGCCCCTGTCTCACGGGTGTCCTGCCGCCTGCGCCCTGCTCTTTAAGAACCCGTCAAACGTAATGAACAGTATGCTGGTAACCACAAGACAGCCGCCCGCCACAATCCCCAGTGTCACCGGGTCATCAAACCAGATGGTGCCGAATACCACGCTGACAATCGGTTCCAGCATGGACACAAAGGCTGCCGTGGATGCACCCAGCCTGCTGATTCCATACATCATGAGGAAGTAACCGCTCACCGTGAAAAGTCCGGACCCGCCAATCAGAAGGGCCCAGCCGCTTAATCCCCCGGCCGGGGCCTGAAGGGTTCCTGTGGCTGCCGACAGCACTGCAAATATCACGGTTCCTGGAAGGGATACATAAAACAGCTTTGCCTCGATTGGCAGGTCATTGGCAGGCCCCTTTTCATTGGCAATCAGATATCCCCCATAGGTAAGGGAGGATGCAATGGCTGTCACGATCCCGATAACCGGCATCTTCCCGCCCGCCCCGGTTAAGAAGGCCATGCCTGTTATGGACACGATGATTGCAGCTACCTGAAGTTTGGAAAATCCCTCCCTGAACACGGTCCCCATGATAATGCACACCACGGTGGGATACAGGAAATTCAGCATGATGGCGGTCCCCACCGGAAGATACAGGTAACTGGTGTTTAACAGCAGCGCCGTGAACATCATCCCGCTGGCTCCCATGATAAGCGCCTGGATAAGCTGTATCCTGGACGCCTTTAAGCTGCGTCCCTTTATGCGGGCCATTAACAGGCACACAAGGCTGATTGTAAGGTTCGTAAAAAACATCAGGCTGTTCATGGGTAGTCCGTCCACCAGCAGCGTCTTCTGCATACTTGGCATGATTCCTAATAAAGTGGCTGCTCCTGCCACAGCAATTATTCCGATTAACATACGTTTGTTTCTCACCTCTCAAGCTGTTTCTTCATCATTTCCACAGCCTTTTTCTTCTGCTCCGCCAGCTGTCTGGCTTTAAATCCATCCTCCGTCAGAAGGGTCAGGGCGCCTGTGGGACAGACCTTGACACAGGCCGGGACCATCCCGGCTTTCTGGCGCTCGATACACGCGTCACACTTGCGCATTTTCCCGTCAGGGCCAAAGGCCGGAACACCGTAAGGGCATGCCATTGCACAGGAATGGCAGCCGATGCAGTTGGCGGTATCGTAAAGTGTGAACCCTGATTCTGCATCCTTGGTAAGGCAGCCGCAGGGACAGCCCATGACGCAGGGCGCATCCGCGCAATGCATGCAGCTTACCGAATAAAAATGCAGGTCCCCGGTCCTGCCTTCCAGGGTGAAGGTATGGCGGAAGGGCTGCTCCCCTGCCGGGATATCAATATCATTCTGGTCCATGCAGGCCAGTGCACAGGCGCCGCAGGCAGAACATTTTTCTGAATCAAAATATAAATACCGTTTCATTTTCTTAATTACCTCCTGCTTTCCTGACCGCACACCTGGTGGAGCGGTAAGCCGGGAATCCTGAATACGGGTCCAGATGGTCCCCATCCATGATACTCTCGGCATCGGCCTCCGAATACCCATGGAACAGGTTGACCAGTTTTTCAGGTACGGACAAGGTGGGATGGACCTTTACCCTGATGGCGCCCCGGGCCGTGGATATCTCAATCCAATCCCCTTCTTTGACTCCCAGGCGGTCACAGTCCGCCTGATTCATATCTGCGGTCGGCTCGGGCTGCAGGGAGCGGTTTCTGGGAACCTTGTGCAGACGGCTGTGGATGGCTCCTGGTATACGTGAACCGGATGTGAATACAAATGGGTATGCTTCCGGATCCGCATCGTCTAATGGCTCCTTATAGGTGGGCAGCGGCTCCAGCCCCCACTCAGGATGCTGTTCAATAATAGCGCTCTTAAGCTCAAACTTCCCGGTTGGCGTGTCAAGTCCCTTTTCCAGCAGTTCCAGATCACCATGCGTGCTTACCTCTGCAATCCTGACGGGGAGGTCTGCCTTCTTAAGTTCCTCCACTGTCACACCGAAATCATCCAGTATATAGTGCTGGATAAAATATTCATATCCGTTCTTAAGCACCTCGTCCGGCAGGTCCATGACCCTTGCAAGTTCGGTACAGATCTCCACATCGCTCCTTGCTTCCCCGATGCGCTCAATTACCGGGCTGGTATACCAGGCAACGCCGCCCGGATACGGTTTGAACTCCCCTCTCTCAAAGGAAGAACAGGCCGGAAGCACGATATCCGCCCACATGGCTGTGTCTGTCATGAAAAGGTCTGTGTCAACAAAGAAATCCAGGCTTTCCAGCGCCTTAAACATGCGGCCTGAATCCGGGAACATACGCCCATTCAGCCCCAGTGCGAACACGGCCCTTAAGGGGTATGGTTTACCTTCCAGGATCTGACGCGGCATATCCATGGCCTGCATCTCCCCCTCCAAATAGTTCCACAGCGGGAAGCGCTCAGCCCCCACCGGCTCCTTCACATCCCTGGGCCTTGTCTCATACAGGTATTGGTTCTCCCTTGTCTCAAATCCGCAGGGCACATGCATGTAGCTGTGCACGGACAGTTTCTGTCCTCCCGTCCTGTCAAAGTTGCCCGTGATGGCCAACAGGGCCATGACCGAGCGGTAATTCTGAAGCCCGTTGCGGTGATGGCACAGGGGGGCGGAGGACTCATTGCAGCTCATCCGGGGATTTTCGTGGATCAGCCGGGCCGCCGCCACTACCTGGGGGTAAGGCACGCCTGTGATGGACTCGATGTTTCCTTCATTAAACTGCCTTACATACTCCGCGTACTCTTCAAACCCGTACACATAGCGGTCTATATAGGGCCTGTCAATCCAGTCATTTTCTATGAGCACATTGGCAATTGCATGGGCCAGGGCGCCGTCGGTCCCGGTTTTCGGCTGGAGGAATAAATCCGCCAGTTTTTCAGTGGCCGGCGTGCGCCGGGTGTCCACAATCAGGAACTTAAGTCCTTTTTCCTTCAGTTCCATGGCGTTGTGGGCGCCCATATAGCTGGAATAGAACGGGTTAAATGCCCAGCCCAGGAACAGGTCTGAATTACCCATGTCAGGATTCCCCTGCTCTCCTGCGGCCACCTTCCATGCCATGAATGCCGCCGTGTAACAGGCGCTGGACTCACAGCCGTAGTTGGGGCTTCCAAAGGCGTAGGCCAGACGCCTTAACATCTGGCGGTACCACTTGGAATAACCGGAATAAAAGGCAACGCTCTCAGCCCCGTATGTCTCCTTACAGCGGTTTAAGCCCTTTGCGATTTCCGCATACGCCTCATCCCATGAGATCGGTTCAAACCTGCCCTCACCGCGTTTCCCAACCCGTTTTAAAGGCGTCTTGATCCTGTCTTCCCTGTAGATGTATTCACGGTTGGCCATCCCCTTGGTACAAAGGCGCCCGTCATTGGATGGATGGCCGTCAATGCCTTCGATTTTAATTACTTTACCGTCCTTTATGTAGGCATTGATACCGCAGTGCATACCCGGCGAACAGATGTCGCACATGGTGTGGCGGACCTCAATCCCTGTGTCAGATCCGGGTATCTTTGCTTTTATCCTACGTTCCAATTCTGTCATATCGCTGCCTCCAAATAATCCATAAAACTTTCTTCCAGCCCATAACGCACCAGCTGCCCCCTCTGCTCCGGGGTAAAACGGCATGGCTCGCCCCTGAGGAGTTTAATCAGATGTGCTTTCAGGATACCGGATATACCGTGGTTATCCAGTATGTTGAATCCCACCGGCTTCCCGTCCTGAATGACGGCCTGAAGGTAAAAACCTTTATTATTGTTGGTGTATGTATAGGTGTCCCCGGTCAGGCGGTTATCTCCCAGGCCGATGAAATCCATATCCAGGAAATGGGTGATATTGTGCAGGATATTGCCGTCCGTCCCATCCGCCACACCGGCCATGTTGCGTCCGGCCACGCGGCCTTGGACCCCTGCGTTGGCCCACAGCCCGATGATCTGGGTCTGGCCGGACTGCATGTTGTTGCCCTGACAGCAGTCGCCTGCGGCGAAAATGTCCCTGGCGCTGGTATGCATGCGCTCATCCACCACAATGCCCCTGTCAATGGCAATCTCATCCGGGTCCAGTATTCCGGTGCATGCCCTGGTTCCTATGTTTAATATGAGCATTTCCGTCTCAAGGCAGCTGCCGTCCCCCAGATGGACCGTGTAGCCTGTGACATTTCCCTGTCCGTCCACATGTTCCTCTGCTGATGTGATGGCCTGCCCGAAGGCCATATCCATGCCCATGGCCCGGATGCGTTCCTCTATGATTTCCGATACCTGGGGATATGCCGCCAGCGCAAATATGTGGGGCGCCATGTCGGCCAGGGTTACGTGGATGCCCTTCTTATGCAGGAGTTCCGCCACCTTGATTCCCACCATGGAAGCGCCTACCACCACTGCGTCTTTATAATCCCTGGCCGCAAGGGCATCATGGAGACGGACCGCATCCTCTACCGTCCTCATGCAGAATGCCCCTTTAAGGCCTGCAAATGAGCCGGGCACAAACGCCGAGGCCCCGGTTGCAACCAGTATCCTGTCGTAATGCCTTGTTTGTCCGTCCTCAGTTATAACAGCCTTTTCCCGTGCATTTACAGCCTTAACCTTTGTATGGGTGATGAAGCTGGCCTTATAGCGGCCCGCGATTTCTTCCAGGGTGCCAAAGGGGAACATCCCCTCAAAGGGCAGGCGCCCGGCTGTATAATAAGTGGTAAGCATGGGGTTGTAGGGCGGCAGAGCCGTATCACTGTATATATCAATGGCGGCATCACAGCCAGCTTCCCGGATGGCGGCCAGCCCATGATAGCCCGCGCACCCGAATCCTATAATTGCAAAACGTTCCATGACTGCGTATCAGCCCCTTTCCGTATTGTCTTTCTTCTATGACTTTCTTCTGTTATATTTCTTCCCTAATCCATAAAGCGGCAAAAAAGGATGCGTACGGCATCCCTTTTTGCCCAGAGCGTGTCTGGAAATTACATCCTGCCATGCGTGCGTCCCGCTTTGCAGGGCGTACGCATGGCGGGATTGAAATCCCAAACACGCTCCAGGGTCCTGTGCCACAGCAACCCTTTTATATGCATATCAGTTAAATCAGTTTCATTATTTCTCTTTTGATGCGGCTGCTTCCATGCGGACCGCGCCCCGGGCGCCCTCTGCCTTCTTGGATGCCACGTATTTGTAACGTACCTGTGTATATACAAACAGGATCACGATATAGATAACACAGCAGATGGCTGCCGGTACCGTCAGGTCTGACAGGTTCACGTAAGAGGTTCCCAGCATCAGGAATCCGATGAAAAGAAGGATTGTATGTAAGGTGCTGTCCTTCATATAAAATGCGGACTTCTTATATTCCTCAGGCAGATGCTTCGGCAGGTTCCAGCATGCCAGCAGGACCATGAATTCTGTAATCATATCGGTTCCCACGCCCATGTTGGAAATCAGTGTCAGGTCCATTCCCGTAACAAGGGGAAGCGCACCCATGACAAAGAACACACCCAGGATGATGACCGGAACGCCGTTTTTATTTTCCTCCGCGCATTTCTCAGGAAGCCAGCCCTCTTTGGCCGCTGCCTGGAGTCCGCGGGTCACCCAGCTCAGTGTTCCGTTCAGGGTGGTCAGCAGTGCGAACATGGCGCCGCCGAATACAAAGAAAAGATACAGCCATGTTGGGAAAATCTCCTGCGCAACCAGGGTAAGGTTCTGGAACGCCACATCCTCAATGGGCAGCACCCCGGCTGCCACGATGCCGATCAGCGCATAGAATACGGCTACGATGGAAGTGGACAGGATGATTACCTTCGGTATGGTCTTCGACGGTTCGATGATATCATCGCCGTTCTCAGCAACGAACTTCGCGCCGCCGCAGGCAAAGCTTAAAAGCGCAACACCTGTAAAGAAGTTCTTAGGTCCGTTGGGCATGATGTTCTTAGTTGCCAGGTTCAAGGTTCCCCAGTTAACCTTTGGAAGACCGAATATGATGAATGTAAACAGGCTGACCATCAGGAAGGCAACCATGCATTTCTGGACCTTGGCACTGGACTGGAGCCCGATCATATTAACGCCGGTACAGACAACCAGTGCAAACATGGCTATGAGTGATTCGTTAAAGCCAGTGAAAATGGAGCAGAAGTAACTTGCAAAACCTTTTGCAAATGTTGCAATCAGCACCTGGCTCAGCACGAACATGCCGATGTACATGAAACCTGCCTTGTCCCCCATCAGGCGCTTCACATATGTATAGCCTGCGCCGGATGCCGGTATGGTGGATGTCAGGATGATGAACGGGACACATGTCACGATTGCTAAAAGCGCGCCCAAGATGAATGCCAGCGGTGTGCCGTGGCCCGTAAGGCCGATTACAACGCCGGTCAGCACCATGATTCCTGAACCGATGATCTGTCCGACAGCCAGTCCCATACAGTCGCTGAAGCCTATCTTTTTATGGGTGTTTTCTTTGGTATTACTCATTCTAAAATTTCCCCCTTATTAGTAGAGTTTTACATTGATAGCATTTCTTACTTTACATACTTGTCATACATCATTGCCATCTGTTCCAGTCCCTTTATAAGCGTGTCCCTGGTACATCCGATATTGAGCCTCATGAATCCCTCTGCCTGGGTTCCGTAATGGCTTCCATCCCCCAGGGCCAGTCCGTACTCTTTTGCAAGGATTGATGTCAGCTCCCCGCTGCTTTTTCCAAAGCAGGTCATATCCAGCCACATAAGGAAGGTGCCCTCATGTTTTGTGACCTGTACCCTGGGCATGTGTTCCGCCGCAAACGAATTGACGGTTTCAACATTGCCTTTAAGGTAGGCCAGCTGTTCATCCACCCACGCATCCCCGTGTGTGTAGGCTGCCTCCATGGCTGTGAACGCAAGGTCGCATGGACCGAACATCCAGCACGCATCATAGCTGTCTGATATCTTCTGCTTTAATTCCGGGTTAGGAATGATCATGCAGGAGGAACCCAGGCCAGCCATGTTAAAGGTCTTGCTGATAGCAGTGTAAACCACCAGCCTGTCATAAATCGTTTCGAACTTTCCTGCCGTGGTGTAGGGACGTGTCATTCCGAAATCAGCATGGATCTCATCGCTTAACAGGTATACGCCGTACTGCACGCACAGCTCCACAATGCGCTCCATCTCTTCCCTTGTCCATACGCGGCCGATGGGGTTGTGGGGGTTGCAGATGACGGCTGCCTGAACGCCATTCTTCAGTTCTTCCTCAAATGTCTGAAAGTTAATGCTGTAATAATTATCCTTATGGTCCAGAGGACAGTCCACCAATGTGTGGCCGCTGTTCTTAACAGCTGCAAAGAACGGGTCGTATACCGGTGTAAACACCAGGACCTTCCCTCCCTTTGGCACCACTGCGTTCAGGGTGAAATAAATACCTGTCACCACACCGTAGCTCAGCAGCATCCAGTCCGTGTCCGGCCTCCACTGATGGCGGCGCTCCCACCATCCCTGGATTGCCGTATACACGCTGTCCAACGGCTCGCTGTATCCGATGACCGGATGGTCACAGCGTTCCTTGATGGCATCCAGGATTTCGGGCACGGACGCAAAATCCGTATCTGCTATCCAGAACGGCAGCAGCCCGTCCTTCTGCCCAAATGCATACTGCTTGTTCCACTTAATGCTGGTTGTTCCTCTGCGGTCAATCGCTTTGTCAAAATCGTACATAACCACATATCCTTTCTTTACTGGTATTGGCGGCAGCCATTCCTGTTATGTTTATGACAAGTTTACATGGCGCTATCGTCTACTCATGTCATGTATTATAACAAGTTGCATGTGGCTTTGCAACTGTTTACCGTTATTCTTTTGTAAGATATCGCCTGATTTTCGCTTTTGCACAAATATTATATGGCTATTTTGTGCACTATTACGGATTTATCTTGTTATTATATATTACATGTGTAGTTGTTAAGTTCTTGACAATATAAAAGCACCTATCTTGATACATGACAAGATTAGGTGCTTTTATGGCTGATTTCTATTATTTTCCAATAACGGCTGCTGTTTTCCTTATTTCAATCCACGCTCGGTATATTGTCTAAGTGCGACTGCACCCTACGTAGATGCGTGGTTGACCTCATGGCAGTGGGGGATATCGATTACTCTCCGCCACCACTGCCGTTAAGTTTGTTTTTGGCAATTCATCCCACCACCTTAGAGGATGGGAGAATCCTTGTTAATATTTGTTAAATCCTTTTACATCGCTTCCATAATACCTGCGGCGCTCCTGGCATCCGGCATCGATATCCAGCATCCGATATCCGACAATATCCGCGTCCAGCATCGGCATCCGGCATCCGTCAGCCGATTCCAAGGGCCGTCAGGATTGTAACTGCCACGGGCGGCACCAGAAGGGCCGGAAGCAGGTTCAAGGTCTTAATCTGCTTGATATTCAGGATACCCAGTCCGCTGCTGAGGATCAGTATCCCGCCCACCAGGCTGATTTCCGTCATAAGCGGGTCCGTGATGAACGGCTCGATTACCCTGGCAAGCATATAGATGCTTCCCTGCCAGCAGAACAGGACGCCCGCAGAGATGGCAACCCCAAACCCAAAGGTTGAACTAAGCACAATGGAGGTAATCCCGTCCAGGATGGCATTGGTAAACAGGAAGGTATTATCTCCCTGCAAAGCGCTCTGCATAGGCCCAAGGATGGAAAGTGTGCCCGCGCAGAACAAAAGGATGGCGGTCGACAGCCCCTGCGCAAGGTTGGAACCCTTTGATATCTTAGATACCACCCGGTCAAATGCAGACGCCAGGTCCAGCCTTGTCCCAATCAGGCCGCCCAGCGCCAGGCTCACAATAAATAATACATGATACCTGGATTCCGGCATGGCCTGGACAATGGAGTTGATTCCCAGTCCGGTTGCCGCCAGCCCCATGGCATCCATCATGACTGTTTTATACTTTTCCCCGATTCCTTTTTTTAATGTGCTTCCCACTATGCTTCCTATGAGTATGGTACTTGTATTGGCAATTGTTCCAATCATGGTCCTGTTATCCCCTTTATCCGTATTTTAATCCATTTTAATTCTTAGCTGTAATTCTTAGCTGTACTTCATACGATTTTGACTTATTATGTATTATATCATGTTTGGCGGCGAAGTAAAGAGGAATTGTAAATAATTTTTCCGGCCGCCGGAAGGCGGAGGACTTCATGTTCCCCGCCTTCCGTCCATAATCCTGCAGAATATCACCGCAGCCACCGTGGATATGAAGGTGGCCACCAGCGACGGTCCCACAATGGCCGTGGGGTTCACGCTGCCGTACTGGCTGCGGTATGCAATCATGTTCATGGGAATCAGCTGCAGGGATGAGATATTGATAATCAGGAAGGTGCACATTTCATTGCTGGCCGTTCCCTCGGGAACAGGTCCATGCCTTTTTCCCGGCGCGCGCCCTGTATCCCGTGCGCCTCCTGTATCCTGCGCAGTCCCTGTATCCTGCGCACACCTGCGCTCCTCCTCCACTGCCTTAAGCTCTTCCATGGCCCTGATACCTGCCGGGGTCGCGGCCCAGCCAAGTCCCAGTATGTTGGCAATCATGTTTACCGCAATCTGCTTCCTGGCCTCGCCTTCCGGCGCAAGACGCGGAAAGAGGAAGGTCAGGAGAGGGGACATCCTTCTGGCCAGCTGATCCACCAGACCTGAACGGTGGCCGATTTCCAACACCCCGGTCCACAAGGACATGACGCCCAGCATGGTGATACACAGGGTTACCGCCTCCTTTGACGACTGAAGGGCACCCTCGGTCACAGCTGACAGCTGGCCGTGCAAAGCCCCCCACAAAATACCTGTTATCATCATTCCGGCCCAAAGGTAATTAAGCATATGTAAACCATCCTGTCTGCATTATTTCATTCTATCCTATATGTATTCCGTGACGCCAGGCCGTATACCATATGGTCCCGGGCTTCTGCCATCCTGTGTATCCCGGATTTGTATCCCGGATTTTTCAAAATCAGGATTATTTGCAAAAACATTACTAAAAAACAAATGATACATGACAAAATCATTACCGCTGCCCCCGGAATCCATTTTCCCCTTCTGTCCCCTAAAACCATTTTCCGTAATATATCCCCGCTCCGCATAATGGATGCAGGCGCCTTGTTACAGTGCGTCCGCGAAATCAATGAATCCGTAAGAAAGCTTACGCTGAACGCACCAAATATTACGGTTCTTTACGGTTCCCTGACTTCGGTTGACCTTGGAGCGGCTCCATAGTATATTCTCAACCATGTCAGATATGACGCCGGTGCAGCAGGGCCGTACGCCCCATGAGGCAGGCCCTGTGCACCACCCCCCGATAATTGAAAGGAGAGAATGGATCATGAAAAAACAGACAAAATGGTTTATAATACCCTGCGCGGCATTAGGACTTACCCTTGGAAGCGCCCTTGTATCATTTGCAGCAACCGGATGGGCAGAGGAAAATGGGGAATGGGTATATTATCAGAAGGACGGCAGCAAGGCAACGGATGTGTTCGCCAAATCCGGCAACAACTGGTTCTACCTTGATTCAGACGGGACCATGGCAAAAAGCCAGCTGATTGAGAAGGACGACAATTACTATTATGTAAACTCAGCCGGAGCCATGGTAACCAGCGAATGGAGGGAGGTTGAGAATGAGGATGCGGGCGGCGATGAGCCGGACACCTACTGGTATTACCTCCAGTCCAACGGCAAGGCCGTGAAGAAATCCGGCAGCAGCGACAATGTCAAGTTCGTAACCCTTCCCAACGCCTCAGGACAGGGCAGATATACCTTTGACGAGGAAGGCCGCATGCTCTTTGGCTGGATTGACGAGAGCGGGGAAATGCTCACGGATGACGACGCCTGGAAAAGCGGGATGTACTACTGCGGCGAGAACGGCGATGGCCGTGTAGCCACCGGCTGGAAATACATTACCGCTGAAAACGATGAGGACACGGAGCGTGAGGGCGACGGCTACTGGTTCTACTTTGCCACCAACGGCAAAAAGACCAAGGACAATGACAATAAGAAAATCAACGGGCGCAAATACCGTTTTGACGAAAACGGCGCCGCACATTTTGAATGGTACAATAATCCAGGCACTGCTTCCGGTTCCAATGCAGTAAACAAATTCTACAGCTCAGAGGAACAGTGCTGGATGTCCACGGGCTGGTTCAAGGCCATCCCCAACGAGGACATTGACCCCGAGGGCCATGATGACGGCGACGAGCAGTGGTACTATGCTGATTCCAGCGGCGACCTGGCAATGGCTGAAATCAAGAAAATCAACGGCCAGTCCTATGGATTCGACCAGTACGGCAAAATGCTCCACGGTCTTTACAAAATTGAATTTGAGGAAAACGGCAAGACCATCCGCACGGCTGAGGAAATCGAATCCTTTGACGACCTGCCGGATGAGGACGAAGACGGCGTATTCGTATACTACTTCGCAGATTCACCAAAGGAAGGCGCCATGAAGACAGGTACGGTTACCATCGAACTGGACGGCGACAAATACGCCTACAGCTTCCAGAAATCCGGAAGCAAAAAGGGCGCGGGCATCGACGGTATCGACAGCGACTCCATCTACATCAAGGGCAGAAGGATTGAGGCCGAGGAAGGCACCAAATACCAGCCATTCACCTACAAGGATGAGACCTACCTGATCAGCACCGCAGGCAAGCTGATGAAGAACAAGAAAAACATCAAGGATTCCGACGATACCTACTATAAGACAGACAGCAAGGGAATTATTGTCGATTCTGGAAGTGAAAAACTGGACTGACAGGAATGATATACACCGATTTAACTTGACTTTCCCCCGGGTACATGGGGTATAATGTAGCAGACAGGGCGGCAGCGGAACCAATACGGTTTCCATTGCCGCCCATACCTGTTTTTATCAATATTTTTTTCAGAAAGGAAGTTTTATTATGAAGCAGCTGAAGAAGCTGGCTTGCCGGGCTGTCCTGGATTTAAGGATGACATTTCCCCCAAAGACCGTGTTATCCATCATCCTTGGCACAGCCATCACCACCTTCGGGATCTACAATGTACACCGACAGGCAGATATCACGGAGGGAGGTATCCTGGGATTGATCCTTTTGTTCAATTTCTGGATAGGCATGTCATCTTCCATACTGTCACCCGTACTGGATACCTTAAGCTATGCCCTGGGGTTCAAATACCTGGGCAGGGAGTTCCTTAAGACATCCATCTTTGCAACCATATGTATGGCCGGATTCTTCCGTTTATGGGAAATGTTCCCGCCGCTCCTTCCCAGCCTGGCAGACGCGCCGTTTACAGCCGCCCTGGTGGGCGGGTGCTTTATCGGAACAGGCTGCGGGCTTGTGGTGCGTCAGGGCGCCTCCTGCGCGGGCGATGATGCCCTGGCCCTGGTCATCTCCAAGATCACGGGCTGCCGTATCTCCAGGGCCTACCTGCTCACGGATGTCACGGTACTGGTCTTATCCCTGTCCTACATCCCTGCAAGGCGCATCGTATATTCGCTCATCACGGTCACGGTTTCATCATTCCTCATTGATTTCATACAGAACTATGGACTTGATAAGGACGGACTTGATAAGGATGACGATGAAGATGGAGGGGAATGCAGTACGGTAACCTGATGATAAATCATATGTCATGAAAGCGCCCCCTGGCCTGCCTCATTGATGAGGGAAGCCAGGGGGCGCTTTTTCCTGCTGATCCTGTTTCCATATTTTTAACTTATATCAAACTCTCCCAACCAGTCATGTTGTATCACATTTCGATTCAGGAACACCCATACTATTTGGATATTTATTCTGCTTTTAATTATAGAATCATGACATCGGAATTAACTTTTAAAAAGTACATGTCATATATTGAATTTTTAAAAAGCAATATATATTAACTTTTTTTGAATAAATAAGAAGTAAAATGAATATAATTATATATAAAACGATAAATTATATTGCTTTTAAATTTTTCAAGTGATATCATTGTGGTAAATAAAAGTAAAGGACGGGTAATTATGAAAATACAAAGGATTCACCTGGATGGATTTAAAAACTTAAATAGGGTAGATATCTCTTTCAACAAAATCACAGCATTAGTAGCAGTAAATAACTTTGGTAAATCCAATGTATTAGCAGGCATTCAATTCGGCCTTGATTTTATAAGGGCAAAAGAAGATGAACGTAATGGCTTTATGCAGGGAGACGACCTTATTCCAATAAATAAGTCATCTGTAGATAAAGATTTTCGATTCGAGGTGGAAACGGTAACATCAATTAATGAAATAAAATATCGGATTATTTATGGATTTTCCTTTAGATGGGTAAAATCGGATGGTGAAAAGGCTGAAATTTCCGATGAATATCTAAAAATAAAAGTTGATGTGAAAGGGACAAAATATACTCAATTAATTAACAGGCAGGGAAAACAGGCATTTTATAAAAGTTCCGAAACAGGAAGATGTACAACAGTAACTGCCATTGAAGATTTGGAATTAGTTGCAAATAAATTAAAAGCATTTGATCAGTTGTATTATATAGAAATCATTAAGAAATTAAACGATTTAAGATTATATATGGAAAATAATTTTGATGTCAAGAAATTTTATGTGCCGAGTCCCATTATCAGAAAGGGAATGCTGGATGATTTCATAAATGCAGAAAATCTGCCCAGGGTCATTGCAAAACTGAGACAAATAAATCCTGGAAAGTTTGACCTGCTTCTTGACGCTTATAAACGTCTTTTTCCTGATATAGAGGATATTATTGTTAAAGAACTTCAAATCAATAAAAATGGTGAGGTTGTTGTACCAGATGATATACCTTTTATTGTATCCAACAGCATTTACCTGCTTTTCGTAAGAGATAGGAATTTAAGTAAGCTGATAGATTTCGGGGCTATGTCAGATGGTGCCAAAAGGGTTTTTATGATTTTGACCAAGATAATCATGGCGGGGTTGGAGGAAAAAAATATTTCCCTGATTGCAATTGAGGAGCCTGAAAATTCCATACATCCATCCCTATTTAAAACTTATCTTCAAATTATTGCAGATTTACTGGATGACTGTAAAGTCATTATTACAAGTCATTCTCCATATATTATCAGTTTCATGGATATAGACAGCATTTACGTCGGTATTCATAAAAGCGGAGGCTTAGCGGAGTTTTATGGCATTAAAAAGAGCAAGGAAAAGGCTCTTTTAGATGATGCCGACTCTGTGGATATGAAGCTAGGCGATTATATTTTTTCACTGTTAACAGATGATGAAAGTGAAATTGAAACATACTTGGAGAGTGGATCAGTTGAATAAATGTTTAGTATTATTTGTAGAAGGAAAAACAGAGGTTGAATTTTATAAAGAGTTGATAAGGTATATAAGAGAATGTACTGCATCCGGTAAGCTTAACCACAAAATAATTTGCAGAAGTGTTAATGGCATTGGTGGTTTTAAGAAAGAAGTCAATCGAATATTTTTGAAGGAAATACTTCCAAAGCTGGACGGATATTCCGTAGTAGTCGCGCTATGTTACGATACCGATGTCTTTGGATATGTCCAGAAACCAAAGATTAACTGGGATAATATCGAAAAAATGCTTTTGCAGGATGGTGCAGAAAGGGTTATTCATATCAAGGCAGAAAAATCCATCGAAGATTGGTTTTTGCTCGATATGGAAGGAGTGAAGAAGTTTCTGAAACTAAAACCAGATGTGCAGCCCAGCGGAGTAAATGGCTATGAAAAGCTGAAATCCCTGTTTAAAAAGGCAAATAAAATTTATACAAAAGGTCAGGAAGTCAGTGGATTTGTCCAGGTACTTGACATAGGGTTAATCAGCAAAAAAGTATCAAAGGGCTTGGGATTACTTTATAGGGAATTAGAAGCACAGGAGACGATGGAAAAGAAAGGGAAATAAAGACTTTCCTAATCCCCCACAATCCACTCAAAGTATGACTTCGGATGGAGTACCGGATATGAGACTGATTTACATAATTATCCATAATATTAAAAGACGCCGCATATCATCATGATATACGGCGCATCCTTCACATCTGTCCCAGTCTTTTAGAATAAATCCTTATATATAACAGTCTATTATTATATCTGCGACACAATCCTCCTGACCGGCATATATAATTCCAGACAGAACGTGGCCCCCTCTTCCTCAAAAAAAGAGGTCATGTCATTGGCATACACCCGTCCCTCAGTCTCAATCCCGTGGCTCCGGCCCCACTGGACCATACGGTTGATCATATCCGGGCTGGGAAGGGTCTCCCTGGATGTAAGGACCGTATAGATACACATCTTTTCCTCTGTCAGCGCATAACAGGACGGATCAAAGGCTTCCCCCAGCTGGTCTTCCAGTTCTTTATAAAACAGGAGCAGGGTGCCATGCTGGGTCAGTTCCCTTCCATTGTACGTAAGCTCATTATAAAAATACGTCATATCCAGACCTGATATGGTGGAGGCCAGACGGAACCACTCCCTCAGGCCATGGTGAAGGTCCCGGCACTGTCCCATGATATAAGCTTTGGGGAACTTCCTGAGGGAATACCGGTTCAGGCACTCCTCAATGTGGTCCATATCCCTCTGGACCAGCTTCAGCCTGGCAATGGCCTGCTGGTGCATGCGTATGGTCTCTTCCTCCTCAGCCATCCGCTGCCTGATCCGTTTCCTCCTGGATTCCATGGACCGCCCGCCGCTCATAAGGCCTTCTATCTCCTCCAGGCTGGTATTCATCTTTCTCTGGTACAGGATATACATCAGCTTATATATATCGTCTTCCGAATAATATCTGTATCCGTTATCTTTTTTCCTGGCATTGATAATGCCCTTTTTCTCATAAAAACGCAGGGCGTCCCTGCTAAGCCCCACCATCCGGGCCACATCCCCTATGAGATACTCAGCTTTTTCCTGGACATCTGTTTTCTGCATATTCTTCACCCTCTGCTTTTTTCATATTCCCTCCCAATAGATTAAAATATTCCAGCTGATTGGTCAATGGGTTCCGGGAAAGTGCAAGAGAACCGTAATAAAAATGACAGATTCTTAATATCCGCTCCATTATCCACACTGCGGGACAGTCCGATAGTGGATAATGTGGATAACTTGTGGATATCTCTGTTAAAATGTTGGGGATAAGGGGCTTTCATATGTGGATTTTCCTTTGGACATATGATAATATTTACCATATAGCCTTGTAAACCGGGGCTTTAAGCGTATACTGCATCCAATGCAGGGAAAGGGCATGTATGTTGTGGAAAAGTGAGGCGGCAAAGTATAAATCCTGGAAAGAGGGCGTGATACACACCACCCTGAACCCCAAAGGCCCCGGGGCCGTGCGCATCCATCTGATACCGCCCAGATGGCGTCCTTTTAGCAAAAGTCCCTATGTGATGATACTGAACGGGTACTATATCCTTCCCCTTGGCTACTCCTGGTCCATTCTTCTGGGGAATTTCATACGGGAGGTAAACCGGTATGAGGGCCGTCCTGTGGATGATACGGATATGGGACACATTGTTGATGCGGCGGTAAAAAAGACCAGGGACGCCTGGCATGTACCTGAAAAACAGCTGCGCCTTGACCTCCAGGACATGCTTTCCATGCTGTACGGGGTTGCCCGCGGCGGGGAACCCGACGGTGACATCGGGCCATTATCCCTGCGCCGGTACGCCGCCCACATGACGGCCCCCCACCGGATGGACCTGATGGTCAGCTCCATGACAAAGCAGGACGGGGCCTGGAACTGTAATCTTAAATGCCTTCACTGCTATGCCGCCGGACAGCCCCAGGCAGTGGTCAGGGAACTGGATACCGCCCAATGGAAAAAAATCATTGACTGCCTGCGCAGCGCCGGGGTTCCCCAGCTTACATTTACAGGCGGGGAGCCGACCATGAGGCCGGATCTGGTGGAGCTGGTAGATTACTCCAAGTGGTTTGTGACGCGCCTGAACACCAACGGCATCCGCCTGACGCCCCAGCTGTGCCGGGAACTGTACGAAGCCAGCCTGGACAGCGTACAGATTACCCTCTATTCCTGGAATGGGTCAATACACAACCGCCTGGTGGGGAACATGACCGCAGATAGCCATGATACCGTGGATAATGACGGAGATAACGAAGGTAATGGGGATAACGGAGGTAATGACGGATTCAGTAAAACCACAAAAGGCATCCGGCATGCCCTGGCCGCCGGGTTGAATGTCAGTATCAATACACCACTATGCCGCGAAAACCAGGATTATATAAAAACCCTGGAGTATTTATACAGTCTGGGGATATGTTATGTCACCTGTTCCGGGCTGATAGAGACAGGTAATGCCGCCCTGGGCGCTTCTGTATCCAGCCAGCTCTCCATTCAGGAGATGGGGGCAATCCTGGAGGATGCGGCTGCATTCTGTCAAAATCACGGGATGGAGTTGAGTTTCACCTCCCCTGGACGGGCAGATCCGGAATTGTTAAGGCGGCTGGGGCTGTCTGTGCCCATGTGCGGGGCATGCCTGTCCAACATGGCCATTGCGCCGGATGGTTCCGTGGTGCCCTGCCAGAGCTGGCTGGGCAATGGGGCTGTACTGGGCAACCTCACCAGGGACGCCTGGAAGACCATCTGGAACTGCCGGACCTGTGCCGGGATCCGGTCCATGGGGGAAGAAGAGGGTTTGCGCTGTCCGCTTAGGAAAAGTGACATGCCGGGGTGCCTTCCCACAAACCAAAACAACCAGGAGGACCAGGATCCATGCTTGAAATAGAAGAAAAGAAACACCATCTGCGCAACTTTTCCATCATCTGCGCCATTGGCCTTCTAATCCTTATCATTTACGTACTCTATACCAGCAGGCCGCTGGATGAGATAACGGATTACCAGGTCTACGTGGAAACGTGGAATGACGGAAGTATGGATATTACATACCGGTATGAATGGAAGGTATTAAACGATACCAGGGAAGGGCCTCTTACCTGGGTGCGCCTGGGGCTTCCCAACAACCACTGTGAGGTCACTGATTTCGGAGGCGCCATCGACCACGTGTCCAACTCCTATCTTTTCTCCGAACCCGTGTTGAAAGCATATCTGGACCGGAACTATTATAAGGACCAGACAGCCGTATTCTGGTTTACCATCCATCAGGAGGACATGCTCTGCATGAACCGGGATGACAGCCAGAAACCATTTTATGATTTTACCCCGGGATGGTTTAATGATATCCCCATCAGACATTACACATTCACCTGGAAACAGGGGAATTACATTGTGAGCCATAATGCGGACCGCGAGGAGGATGGTTATCTGGTCTGGGAAGGTTCCCTGAAGAAAGGGGGCACCAGGCAGATGAAGGTTTACTGCCGCCTATACGGATTTATCAATCCTGATTTAGTACAGCATCAGGACTACAGCACCGGCATATCCGGGGACAGCGGCCCTGACATATCCAATGTCCTGATAATCATACTGCTAACCGGATACCTGGGCTATAAACTCACCTGGGGCTCCGATGAAGAAAACTACAGCCGTGGGCGGGGATATTATGGCCATGGCTCCCACCGCGGAGGCGGCGGCAGCTGTGCATGCGCCTGCGCGGGGTGTGCATGTGCATGCGCATGTGCGGGCGGCGGACGGGCCGGATGCAGCCAAAAGGATTTTTACCACCGGGAATTGCATAAAGAATAAAAAACGGGCAGACAGGCGCACATCGTTCTATAAAAACAATGCCGTTCCTGTCTGCCCGATCATTCTATTCCGTTTCAAAACCAATAATAGTAAAAATCCGATGATACCTGAAAGATATTACTCCTGTGCCTCGCCCATCAGATCATCCATTACATGCTTTACCGTGTCAATCTTCCCGGCCCGGTAAGCATTGCTTCCGCAGAACAGAAGCGCATGCTCCGTATCCCCCTCAGCCGCCTTTACAAGGGCCATGGTGATACAGTATGGAATGGTCCTTATATCGCAGTGCTCCAGACACTGGAAGCAGGATTTGATGACAGGGCGGTCCCCTGACTTAATCTGCCTGAGGAAGGGGTTCATGATGGCCCTGCCCGGCATTCCCACCGGACTCTTGGTAATCACGATGTCCTCTTTCCCTGCCTTGATATATTCCTGCTTATAAGCCTCGGAGGCATCACACTCCTCGGTGGTGACGAACCTGGTGCCCACCTGGACACCGTCCGCCCCCAGCTCCAGCTGGTGCAGCACGTCCTCGTGGGTGTAAATCCCTCCGGCCGTGACCACCGGGATATGGCGGCCATACTTGGCGCCGTATTCCCCTACTACCTTTATGATTGCCTTCACCTCTTCGTCATAAGCAGCCTGGTCATAGGTTGCCGGAACATCCTCGGTGTCGGCGCCGTAGGAGGTGAGCTGGTCCAGCGAGAACCCAAGGTGTCCGCCGGCCAGCGGTCCTTCTATCACCACCAGGTCCGGCGCCACATGACATTTCCTGTCCCACATCTTGCAGATGACCATGGCGGACTTGGCGGAAGATACAATGGGGGCCAGCTTAATCCGGCGGGCGGGCAGCTCCTGTCCGCTCTCTTTCATTTCCGCGTAAGCGGCTTCCACATGCTCCGGAAGGGCAACCGGAAGCCCTGCGCCGGAGATGATGATGTCAGCCCCTGCCTTGACCGCTTCCTTAACCCACATATCATAGTGCTTGGTGGCAACCATGATATTAAAACCAATGGCGCCGTCCGGGGAAATCTCCCTGGCGGCCTGCATCTCCCGGCGGATAGCCCTTAGGTTGGCCTCCACAAAATTCGTAGTAAAATCAGGTTCCCTGAAACCGATCTGGGCCGACGATATAATCCCCACCCCGCCGGCAGCCGCAACCGCGCCCGCAAGCTTATGAAGGCTTATTCCAACACCCATGCCTCCCTGAATAATAGGTTTTTTAACTACTAAATCCCCAATTACCAATGGTTTTAATTCGTTCATTACATTCTCCTAAATCTAAGATACCTTTGTTCTGCCAGTTCTTCCTTTGTCATGGAAAGGCAGCGTTCAAAAAAACCTGCCATGGCGCTGTCCATGTATTCAGCAACACGGTAAAGGTTATCCGTACATACGGGTTCTTCTTCCGGTACAATCCGTTCCACCAGTCCCAGCTTCTTAAGATCCTGGGCCGTTACTTTCATGACCTTGGCTGCATCCGGCGCTTTCTTGCTGTCCTTATACAGGATGGATGCAAATCCTTCCGGCGACAGGATGGAGTAGATTGCATTTTCCAGCATCCACACCTCATCGGCCACGGCCATGGCAAGGGCGCCGCCGCTTCCGCCTTCTCCTATCACCACGGAAAGCACAGGAACCTTCAGGTCTGACATCTCAAACAGGTTCCGCGCAATGGCTTCCCCCTGTCCCCGTTCTTCTGCCTCCAGTCCGCAGAATGCTCCTGGCGTATCCACAAAACACACCACGGGACGTCCAAAGCTTTCCGCCTGCTTCATGAGACGCAGGGCCTTGCGGTATCCGTCCGGCGAGGGCATGCCGAAGTTGCGCTTCAGGTTATCCTTGGTGTTCTTGCCCTTCTGCTGTCCGATTACAGTCACGGGCATGCCGTGGAACATGGCAATCCCGCCTACAATGGCGCCGTCGTCGCCAAAATACCGGTCCCCGTGGAACTCGATGAACTCATCAAATATGGCGTTGATATAATCCGTTGCAACGGGACGGTCTGATTTCCTTGAGAGAAGGACCGTGTCCCAGGCTGTCTTTGCCGCGCCGCCCAATGTTTTCCCATCGGATGTCTTTCCACCAGATGTCTTTCCGCCGGATGTTTTCCCACCGGACCGCGCCATTTTCCCAAGTTCATCCACAGCGGCCGCTGCCTTACCCACCGGCAGGTCCACATTCATCCTGTGGCTGCGGTGCATGTAAAGAATCTGCCCGATAACCTTTTTCTGGTCCTTACGCTCCACAATCTTATCAACAAAACCGTGTTCCAACAGGAACTCGGCACGCTGGAAGCCTTCCGGCAGCTTCTGTCCGATGGTCTGTTCAATGACCCTGGGTCCTGCAAACCCGATAAGGGCATGGGGCTCGGCAATGATGATATCCCCCAGCATGGCAAAGCTTGCGGTCACGCCGCCCGTGGTTGGATCCGTGAGCACGCTGATAAACAGCTGCCCGGCCTCATGGTGACGCTTTAAGGCAGCGGAGGTCTTGGCCATCTGCATCAGGGATACGATTCCCTCCTGCATCCTGGCGCCGCCGGAGCAGGCGAAGATGATCACAGGAAGCTTTTCCTTTGTGGCCCGCTCCACTGCGTCTGTTATCTTCTCACCTACCACATGGCCCATGCTGCTCATGATAAAACGCGCGTCACAGACACCTACCACCGCGGGATTTCCGTCAATCATGCCTTTTCCCGTGACAATGGCTTCATTCAGGCGGCTCTTTTCCCTGGCAGCCAGGACCTTCTTCTCATAGCCCGGGAAATCCAGGGGATTGGAGAAAGGCATTTCCTTATTCCACTCCTCAAAGGTTCCCTCATCTACAAGCATCTCAATCCTGCGGTATGCGTGGACACGGAAATAGCCGCTGCATTTTGGACATACGTAGTAATTGTTCTTCACGTCCTCCACGTAGATGGGCTGGCCGCATTTGTTACATTTGCGCCACAGCCCTTCCGGGATGCCCGGCTCCTCTGCATCACCTTTTGGCGGTTTGTATTTCGTATCTATCTTTGTATACGTTTTTTTAAACATATTCCGCAACATAGGCATTTCCTTTCACTATTTCACATAATCCGGGAAGTACTTCTCAATAAAGCTTGTATCCGTATCACCTTCCTGGAATGCATCATTTTCCAGAATCTCGTACTGGAAGTTAATATTGGTTTCAATTCCCTCAATAACAACCTCGCCCAGGGCGCTGCGCATCTTGGCAATGGCCGACTCCCTGTCTTTATCATACACAATCAGCTTCATCAGCATGGAATCGTAATTGGCCGGAACCTTGTAATCGCTGTAGATATGGGTGTCCACCCTGACCCCGTTGCCCCCGGGTATGTGGACATTGGTGATAAGGCCCGGACACGGCATGAAGTTCTTTGAGGGGTTCTCGGCGTTGATACGGCACTCAATGGCATGGCCCTTAATGGTCACGTCTTCCTGGGTCACGCTTAAGGGTTCCCCTGCAGCCACACGGATCTGCTCCTTAATCAGGTCCATGCCGGTAACCATCTCGGTCACGGGATGCTCCACCTGGATCCTGGTGTTCATTTCCATGAAATAGAAGTTCTTATCCTTGTCTAAAAGGAATTCAATGGTGCCCGCATTCTCGTATCCAACGGCCTTGGCCGCCCGCACCGCGGTATCGCCCATCCTGCGCCTGAGTTCAGGGGAAATGACGTCGCAGGGAGCTTCCTCCAGCACCTTCTGGTGGCGTCTCTGGATGGAACAGTCACGTTCCCCCAGATGGACCACGTTGCCGTGCTTATCCGCCATGATCTGGAACTCCACATGCCTTGGCTTTTCAATGTATTTCTCAATATACATGGTGTCATCGGAGAAGCCCTTCACGGACTCCATCTGGGCCGCATTGAAAAGCTCCGTAAAATCCTCTGCGCTCCTGGATATACGCATGCCTTTTCCGCCGCCGCCCGAAGACGCCTTAATCATCACCGGGAAGCCGATTGTCTTTGCCATCTCAAGGCCGTCCTGCGGGGTGTGCACCGGTTCCTTGCTGCCCGGCACCACGGGCACGTCTGCCTCCATCATGGTTTTGCGGGCTTCTGACTTGTTGCCCATCTTGCTTATGATTTCAGCGGACGGTCCGATAAAGGTAATGTTACATTCCGCACACAGCTTGGCAAACTTGGCATTCTCTGAAAGGAAGCCAAATCCCGGATGGATGGCGTCGGCCTTCATGGCAACGGTTGCAGCCAGGATGCGCTCCATATTCAGATAGCTCTGGCCAGAGACAGCAGGCCCGATACAGATGGCTTCATCAGCCAGCAATGTATGAAGGCAGTCCTTATCCGCCTCAGAATACACGGCAACGGTCTGTATGCCCATCTCACGGCATGCACGGATGATACGGACCGCAATCTCACCTCTATTGGCAATCAAAATCTTGTTAAACATCGGTATTCTCCCTCGATTCCCAAACTATTTAGTCTGTACTATCCAACCATGAAGGTCAGCTCTGCGCTTACCGCCAGCTTGCCGTCCACCGTGGCAGTGGCCTTGCCCACGCCCACAGGGCCTTTCTGCTTGATGATCTCGCACTCCAGCTTCACTTTATCCCCCGGCACGACCTTGCGCTTGAATTTGGCCTTGTCGATTCCGCCAAAGTAGGCAACCTTTCCCTTAAAACCTTCCTGGGACAGGATGGCTACCGCGCCTGTCTGGGCCAGTGCCTCCACCAGAAGGACGCCCGGCATGACCGGTTCCTGAGGGAAATGTCCCTTGAAAAATGACTCGTCATAAGTCACGCATTTATATCCAACCGCCCGCAGGCCCGGTTCCAGCTCTTCGATACAGTCAATCAAGAGGAAGGGATGTCTGTGAGGTATGATTTCCTGGATTTCTTTTACTCCCATTAACATGGTGTTTTCCTCCTGTTTATTTAATCCTGAACAGCGGCTGTCCGTATTCCACCACTTCCTCGTTGTTCACAAGGATGGCTTCCACCACGCCGTCATATTCGCTTTCTATCTCGTTCATCAGCTTCATGGCCTCGATGATGCCCAGTACCTGGCCCTTCTTCACGGTGTCACCCACCTTTACGAATGCATCCGCATCCGGTGAGGAGGACTCATAGAAGGTCCCTACCAGGGGGGAGGTCACTACTTTATCCGAACCGATATCCACGCCCGCTGTCTGGACCGCCGTCTCCTGTACCTGGGACACGGTGATGCCTGCGCCGGCTGCCGTGTTAAGCATCTGGACAGCCGCCTGGTCCATGGACGGAGCTGCAACCGTGACAATCTGCGGCTGCTCCTTCTTGCACTTTAAGGAGAGCTTCATGTTGCCTTCTTCCAATTCAAAGCTGGTCAGCTTGTTCTCAGATACCGCCTGGATCAACTGAATGATTTCATCTATATTCATCACATTCTCCTCCTGTTATTCGCTGAATTTCCTGACAATCAGGCTGGCATTGTGCCCGCCGAAGCCAAGGGAGTTACTGATGGCAACATTGACATCCATGGCAACGCCGTCCCCTTGGGTGTAGTCCAGGTCACAGCCCTCGCCCGGTTTCTCAAGGCCGACGGTTGCATGTACGTACCCGTCTTCAATGGACTTGACGCAGGTTATGAATTCCACACCGCCTGCAGCGCCTAAAAGATGGCCAATCATGGACTTCGTGGAGTTAATCTTCACCTTCTTTGCATGTTCCCCCAGGGCCAGCTTAATGGCCTTTGTCTCAAACAGGTCATTGTGATGGGTGCTGGTTCCGTGTGCATTTACATAGTCAATGTCCTCCGGCTTTAGGCCTGCATCCTTAATGGCATTCTCCATGGCGCGGGCAGCGCCGCTTCCGTCCTCTGCCGGGGATGTGATGTGGAAAGCGTCGCAGGTTGCGCCGTAGCCCACTATCTCAGCCAGGATATTGGCACCGCGGGCCTTTGCATGCTCTAAGGATTCAAGGACAACCACGCCTGCGCCCTCGCCCATGACAAAGCCGTTGCGGTCCTCGTCAAATGGGATGGATGCACGTGCAGGGTCATCCGTGGTATTCAGGGCGGTCAGTGAGGTGAATCCTGCAATACCGATGGGGGTAATGCTGGCCTCTGCCCCGCCTGCCACCATCACATCCGCTTCTCCGTACTGGATGGAACGGAATGCCTCGCCGATGGAGTGGGTGCCTGTGGCACAGGCCGTGACCACGTTAAAGCATTTGCCCTTCAGTCCGAATTGGATGGCAACATTGCCTGCCGCCATGTTGCTGATCATAAGAGGCACCAGCAGCGGATTCACACGGCTGGGTCCCTTTTCCAGAAGCTTCTGGATATCTTTTTCCATGGCCTGGAGGGAACCGATTCCAGATCCCACGCACACGCCTACGCGGTAGGGGTCTTCCTTCTCCATGTCAATGCCTGAATGCTCCAGGGCTTCCTTGGACGCAGCAACTGCGAACTGGGAAAATGCCTCCATGCGGCGCGCTGCCTTGGGGTCCATGTAATCCTTGGCATTAAAGCCCTTTACCTCGGCTGCCAGCTTACACTTATAATCAGTTGTATCAAAATATGTGATGGGGGCGATTCCCACCTTCTTGTCCTTCAATCCCTGCCAGAAACTTTCCACGTCATTGCCAATGGGGGTAATGGCGCCCATACCGGTAATCACAACTCTTGTTTTCATACGCTCACACTCCTGTCCTTCTCTACATTGCCATGCCGCCGTCTACACAGAGAACCTGGCCTGTTATATACTTTGCATCTTCGGAAGCCAGGAATGCCACTGCATTGGCAATATCCTGGGTCTCCCCGAACTTCTTCATGGGAATCTGCTCCGTGACAGAGGATTTGATGCTGTCACTGAGCACATCTGTCATTTCCGTTGTAATGAAACCAGGGGCCACTGCATTGACCGTGATTCCCCTGCTTGCAAGCTCCCTTGCAGCGGATTTGGTGATTCCGATCACGCCGGCCTTGGCCGCGCAGTAGTTGGCCTGGCCCGCATTGCCCAGCACGCCGGACACGGAAGAGATATTGATGATCCTTCCCGCCTTCTGCTTTAGCATCTGGCGTGAGATATGTTTGATACAGTTAAATACACCCTTTAAATTGGTGTTTATGACCGCGTCAAAATCCTCCTCGGACATCTTCATCAGCAGGTTATCCCTGGTGATTCCTGCGTTGTTAACCAGGATATCCAGGCGTCCATATCTGGAAACGATATCTGCCAGCATCTGTCCGCAGGCCTCGAAGTCGGAAACATTGCACTGCAGCGCCTCTGCCCTGCCTCCTGCGGCCTCTATCTCTTTTACCACTTCCTCCGCCTTTTGGGCAGAGCCATTATAGTTTACAATCACCGCAGCACCCTTTGCTCCCAGGGTCAGGGCTATCTGACGGCCAATCCCACGGCTGGCGCCTGTTACCAGTGCAATCTTTCCTTCCAGCATACTAAAATCTCCTTTCGCTGCATTGAACGCGTGACGTCATTCCCGGACGCCTACTTCAATGCCTCCACTACCTTGTCTATATCTTCCAGTTTTTCCACGTTCATGGTCCTTACTTCTTTGTTGATTTTCTTCATGAATCCTGCCAGTGTCCTGCCAGGCCCAATCTCGATGAAGGTGTCCACCCCTTCATTTATCATGGTTTCCACGCTCTGCTGCCAGCGCACGGATGAGGATACCTGCCTGGTCAGCAGGTCCTTTACAGGCTCTGCCGTTGTGACAGGCTGCGCATTGACATTTGCCACATAAGGAATCCGAGGGGTGTGGATATCCACATCCGCCAGTACCTGGGCCAGCTTCTCCCCTGCTCCGGTAAGCATGCCTGAATGGAAGGGACCGCTTACGTTCAGCATCAGGGCACGCTTTGCCCCTGCAGCCTTAAGCTTTTCACAGGCCTCTTCCACTGCCGCCTTTTTGCCGGAAATCACAATCTGTCCCGGGCAGTTGTAATTGGCAATCCACACGCCTTCCATGGATCCGGTGACAGCTTCGATGGCAGCTGCGTCCAGTGCCAGGATGGCTGCCATGGCGCCTTCTCCCACAGGAACCGCTTCCTGCATCAGGATTCCTCTCTGGCGCACCGTGCGGATGGCGTCCTCGTCACTCATGACGCCGGCTGCCGCCAGCGCACAGTATTCTCCCAGGCTCAGTCCGGCCGCCATATCCGGCTTAATCCCCTGTTCCTCCAGCACCCTCATCATGGCGATGCCTGCAGTGACCATGGCTGCCTGGGTGTATTCCGTTATATCCAGTCTGTCGTTTTTCTCAAAACACAGCTCCGGCATGGAAAATCCCAGAAGCTCACTGGCCTTGTCAAAGATTTTTTTCCCTGTCTCCGTCTGCTCATAGAAATCCTGGCCCATGCCGCAGACCTGTGCTCCCTGTCCTGGGAAAATAAATGCAATCCTGCTCATCCTCTTACCCCTCTTAATTCCAGTGCATAAGGCTGGATGCCTCTGCCATCATCTCTTCAATCATTTCCTTACAGGACTGCTTCTTGGATATCATGCCTGCAATCTGGCCCGCCATGACGGTTCCGTTCATCACATCGCCATCCTGGACAGCCTCACGCAGCTTGCCCAGTGTCAGGTATTCCAGTTCCTCAAAGGACTTGCCTTCCTGCTCCAGCTTAATGTACTCCCTTGTCATCTGGTTCCTGAGGCCTCTGACAGGATGTCCGTGGCTGCGGCCTGTAACCGTTGAATCAATATCCTTTGCCTTGATGATGCGCTGTTTGTAGTTCTCATGTACCGTACATTCATCCGCCACCACAAACCTGGTCCCCATCTGCACGGCCTCTGCGCCCAGCATGAAGGCTGCTGCGATTCCCCTTCCATCGCCGATACCGCCTGCCGCGATGACCGGGATGGACACAGCGTCCACGACCTGTGGCACCAGGGTCATGGTTGTCTCCTCGCCGATATGGCCGCCGGATTCCATTCCCTCTGCCACAACCGCGTCAGCGCCGTACTTTTCCATGCGGCGCGCCTGTGCCACGGATGCAACCACCGGAATCACCTTGATACCGGCTGACTTCCACATTTCCATATATTTTTCAGGATTGCCGGCTCCGGTAATCACAACCTTGATGCCTTCCTCCACCACTACCTTTGCAACATCATCCGCATGGGGACTTAAAAGCATGACATTGATACCGAATGGTTTCTTTGTCAGTTCCCTTGCCTTGCGGATTTCATCGCGTACCACCTCTCCAGGTGCATTGGCTCCGCCGATCACGCCGAAACCGCCTGCTTCGGACACGGCCGCCGCCAGATTATGTTCTGCTACCCAGGCCATGCCGCCCTGAATAATAGGATATTCAATTCCTAACATTTCTGTAATTCTTGTTTTCATTGTTCTACCTCCAAGTTGTACATTCCTGAGCGAAATTTCCTTAATCAAACAGCGTGTTTCAGTAGTATCCACACGCCGTCGTTGTTTGTATCTCTCTAGTTTTTACGCTTCCACGCCTTTGTTCTTTAAGTAGTTCATAACGTCGCCTACAGTGGTTAACTGCTCCAGGTCTTCAGCAGGAATCTCTACAGAGTACTCATCCTCCAGGGCCATGACCAGTTCAAACAGGTCCAGGGAATCAGCTCCCAGGTCTTCCTTGAAGGAAGATGCCTCTGTTACGGTGTCAGCCTCCACACTTAACTGCTCTGCAATGATTTCTTTCATTTTCTCTAACATGATTGTTGTTCTCCTTTTACATTTTCATAGTTTTTATATTTTAATTTTATTTTTACCATTCTAACAGGGTTGCGCCCCATGTAAGGCCTGCGCCAAAACCTGAGAACACGATTTTGTCCCCGGATTCAAGCATTCCCTTCCTGTTTATCTCATCCAGGAGAAGGGGAACGGACGCACCGCTGGTGTTGCCATAGTGTTCCATGTTGACCGGGAAGCAATCCACACTTACCTTTAAACGCTTTGCAATGGACTCTATGATCCTGTAATTGGCCTGGTGGATGACAAAGTATCTGACTTCTTCCGCCGCAACGCCTGCATCGTCCAGCACCTGCTTGATACATTCAGGTACCTTCCTCACTGCAAACTTAAATACTTCCTGTCCATCCATGGTCATATATCCCAGCTCCGGCTTCTTGCCCAGAAGGAAATTCCCGTTTGTCCTGGAACCGCAGGTCAGCACATTGCCCTTGGTGCCGTCGGAATGCATGTTGATCCCAAGGATTCCTGTCTCATCCGCCTTTACCACCACGGCGCCTGCACCGTCCCCAAAGAGCACACAGGTCCCTCTGTCCGTCCAGTCAATCAGTTTACTTAATACATCGGAGCCAATTACCAAAGCCGTCTTATATATGCCGCTGCTTATGAATGCATGGGCTGTATTCAGCGCATATACAAATCCTGTACATGCCGCGCTGATGTCATAGCAGGCCGCATTGACCGCACCAATCATGCCCTGCACCTCGCACGCCCCATTGGGAAAACAGTAGTCCGGTGAGGAAGTCCCAAGAAGGATAAGGTCAATCTCCTCCGGCTTTACGCCTGACTGTTCCAGTGCCCGCATTGCAGCATTGGCCGCCATGTAGGAGGTGCTTTCAGTTGTGGCAATCCTTCTTTCACCTATTCCCGTCCGGCTGCGGATCCATTCGTCGTTGGTCTCCACAATCTGAGCAAGGTCATTGTTGGTCACTATCTGCTCCGGCACATATGAACCGGTTCCTATGATTCTTGTTGTCATTCTTCTTACCCGTCCCGAATCCGTTCTGCAAGAGGACTCATGCCTTCCATTTTTGTATCCTTTAGGGAAATACTTTGAACATCAAAGTAATACTACAGGAAAGATAAGTATTTGTCAAGAAATATTTTTAGCGTGTTTTTGTGCTTTTTTGTCAAGTTTACTGCTTTTTGACATTTCTTACCATTTCTATCATTTACATATATTGACTTAGCACCCTAAATTTGGTAAGTTTAATTTGTAAAAGGGGATAAAATTATAATAAGGGGGTTGAAAACCATGAAGACAACAGGTGTTATTCGTAAACTGGATGAGCTTGGAAGGATCACGCTTCCTATTGAACTGAGAAGGAGTCTTGACCTGGACGTTAAGGACGGTCTGGAGATTACGGTTCAGGACGACTGCATCATCCTCAAGAAAGCAGAGTGTGCGGATATCTTCACCGGCAGCACGGATGAACTGCTGGAATTTGAAGGTAAGAAAGTTTCTAAACAGTCTGTCATTGCCCTGGCCAAACTGGCCGGATTGAATGTAACTGAGTAAAAGCACATGTACATAGAAAGAACCCGGGTTGCTGCCTTTGATATGGCGGCTGGATGCCTGGGTTCTTTCTATGATTGAGTTAGTCTGCCTATGATGAGGTTACGTGGTCTGCAATTCCCTTACTTACCCTCACAGCCATGTATGGTTGTACATGGCTGTGTATGGTTTGGATCTGTACCTTCAATTTCCTTGTATCATATGTTAAAATGATATTGTATAGCAAATCAATGAAGAAACAGGATGCAAAAATTGTGTGCCCTCTAGTAGTACTAAGGAGGGTGATGCCATGAGCGTGATGGAAGTATTAACATTATTGCTTGTTGTTTTCGCGGCATTGTCATACATAGACAATAAACACAATAAAAAATAGCATCCTCCCCGCCTAAAGTGGATGCTATCTGGATAAAAAACCACTGAGGGCATCAGATTTTGTGTCTGATATCCTTCCTGATTTGATTATACACCAGGCGCTTGTTTTTTTCAAGCGCCTTTTCAAACCTACACTTTCAAAACCAACCTATCCCTTCCTATATTTATAGAAGCTGCTGGTACACATCCCTCTTGCTGATGCCCCGGTCCTTTGCAACGGACTTCATGGCTTCCTTCTTGTCCTGTCCCATGGACATATAGTGTTCCAGGTGCTCCTCAAGGCCCATCTCCTCCCATGTGCGAATCTGTTCTTCCCGAAGCTCCCGGGGGGACCTGCCTTCAATCACGATCACACATTCTCCCTTTGGCTCCTCCTGTCCATAGGCGGCCAGCGCGTCTTCAAAGGTGGTCCTGAAGGCTGTCTCAAACTTCTTGGTCAGCTCCCTTAATATGGTAATCCTGCGGTTCCCCAGCACCTCATATAAATCCTTCAGGGTCCTTACCAGGTGATGGGGCGCTTCATATATTATGATGGTCCTTGTCTCATCCTTAAGCTCCCCCAGTATCCTGGCCCGCTCCTTCTTATCGCCTTTCTCAGAAGGCAGGAACGCCTCAAAGCAAAACCTCCGCGTGGACAGCCCGGACATGGTAAGGGCTGTGATACAGGCCGCGGGACCGGGAAGGGATGTCACCTCAAGTCCGGCTTCATAGCACTGGCGCACCAGCTCCTCACCCGGGTCTGAGATACCCGGGGTCCCTGCATCCGTTATGAGGGCGATGTTAACCCCGTCCTTTAACTGCTCCACCAGGTATCTGGCCTTATCCACCTTATTATATTCATGATAGCTGGTCATGGGCGTCTTAATCTCAAAATGGTTCAGGAGCTTGATACTGTGGCGGGTATCCTCTGCCGCTATCAGATCCACTTCCTTTAATGTCCTGAGGACCCTGAAGGTGATATCCTCCAGGTTGCCGATTGGCGTTGCACAAAGATATAATCTGCCTGCCATGGGTCCCTCCCTTCCGGTACTGCGTTTCGCAGCCCTAATATCCATACGTAACCCTTATCTGCCGGGTATACTCACCCTGTTCATTAAACACGATTACAGGCGCCTCCATCTTAAGCAAGGCCCCGCCGCCGCGCACAGCCTCAATCAGTACCATGTTGGCTTCCCTGTCCACATAGGGGTGGACCATCTTCATACGCTTTGGCTCCAGTCCATGTTTTTTCATGGTCTGGATGATCTCGATGAGCCGCCTTGGCCTGTGGACCATATAGAAACGTCCTCCCGGCTTTAAGACCCTGGTTCCTTCCCGCACAACGTCCTCCAGTGTGCACTTGACCTCATGGCGGGCAATGGCCTTTGCATCCCCCGGGTTCTTAAGTCCATGGGCATCATTCATATAGGGCGGGTTGGACGTGACCACATCAAAAGAGGCCAGGGCAAACAGCTGGCTGGCCTCCACGATATCACCTGTGACAATATCCACCTTTTCTTCCAGATGGTTATATCGGACGCTGCGTCTTGCCATATCCGCGGACTCTTCCTGAATCTCAAGTCCGGTAAAATGCTCCCCCTCTGTCTTTGCAGTGAGAAGGATCGGGATGATGCCTGTGCCTGTGCCCAGGTCCAGCATCCTCTCCCCCTTTTTCACCACTGCAAATCCCGAAAGAAGGACCGCGTCCATACCAAAGCAGAAAGCACCCTTTCTCTGGATGATACCATATTGATTCCGCTGCAGGTCGTCAATGCGCTCGTCGTCCCGCAGCATCACAGGGCCTGCCTGGCTCCAGGTATGTTCCATAGGATAACCTCCGTTTTAATTATCATCCAGCTTTGACTTGCCTTCTCTTTTCTCCAGGGCCTCCAGATGCTTTAACTCTGCATCCGGCACATCCTGGGCCTGCTTGTCCCCGCCCTTTCCCTTCTTCTTCCTGGGCTTGAACTTGAGGTTCTCCACCTTGTATTCCCGGATTTCCTTTTCATCCTTATCCACGGTCACAATCACCTTCACCAGCTGGCGCAGGACATTGACGCTCTGGACCTCTCCCTTTAACCCGTCATTGGTGGTCACATAATCCCCTGTATTAGGAAGCCTGCTGTTAAGGACCTCGTATGTCTCTTCCTCATTCTTAAGGCAGCACATCAGCCTTCCGCAGACACCGGATATCTTGGTAGGATTCAGGGACAGGTTCTGTTCCTTTGCCATCTTGATGGAAACGGGTATGAACTCGGACAGATAGGAGTGGCAGCACAAGGCCCTGCCGCATATGCCGATTCCCCCCATTATCTTTGTCTCATCCCTGACGCCTACCTGGCGCAGTTCAATCCTGGTCTTAAACACGCTTGCCAGGTCCTTTACCAGCTCACGGAAATCAATCCGTCCGTCCGCGGTAAAGTAGAACAGTACTTTATTATTGTCAAATGTATATTCAGCATCAATCAGCTTCATCTCCAGGTTATGCTTCTTAATCTTATCCTGGCAGATTTTGAATGCCTCTTTTTCCTTATTCTTATTCTTTGTTTCCACTGCCTCATCCTCAGCAGTAGCCATACGGATGACCGGCTTTAACGGCGGCACCACTTTGGACTCATCCACTTCACGGTTGCCAAGCACCACATATCCATATTCGATTCCCCTGGCCGTCTCCACAATCACGTGGTCCCCGGTCTTTACCTTACGGCCCGCCGGGTCAAAATAGTAAATCTTGCCTGCTGTGCGGAAACGCACTCCAATCACTGTAATCATTCTGTTCTCCTTTAACTGCCGGCCCGCGCATGGCATTGCCGTATGCCCTGGCCATCTATCCATCTCAATTTACAACTTAACCCCTTAAGCCTCCGGCTTTCCGGGTCATTCAGTTCTCCTTCATGGTCAGGAACATCAGCTCCATGACCAGTTCCATATTCACATTGGCATCCAGGCGCACCCTTGCCTTTTCAATGGCCTGCAGTATCCGCTCAAGTCCGTCATAACCGCTGACCGTGCTCATGGCCTTGATGGTGGAAAACTCATCCTTGAAAATCAGTAGGTTGATATCCTTGGTGGTCTTATACATCAGCACATCCCTGTACCACATCTGCATGAAATCCAGGCATCCGCGGATATCCAGGTTCTCATCCTTCAGCTTACGGATGTACTCCAGAAGTTCAGATATATCCGCATCCTTCAAATGCTTCAGCATGAGGATAAGGGCATCATACATGACCCTGAACTCCTCAGACTCAGCCAGGTGGATGGCCTTGCCCAGGTTTCCCCTTGCAAATGCCGCATAGATATCAGCCTGGCTTTCCTCAACTCCCAGGGACTGCACCAGGTATTCCCTTACCACCTCGTCCCTTAACGGCTTAAGCTTAAGCTGCACACAGCGCGACAGGATGGTCGGAAGGAATGCGTCCTGGTTGGTTGTCAGCAGAAGGATGACCGCATAGGACGGCGGTTCCTCAATGGTCTTTAAGAGGGCATTCTGTGCCTGGACCGTCATCTTCTCAGCCTCGTCCACAATATATATCTTGTAATAGCTGCTGTAAGGCCGCACCATGATGGTATCGTTAATCTGTTCCCTTATATCGTCCACGCCTATGCTGGCCGGTTTTTCATGGGTCACATAAATCAGGTCCGGATGGTTGCCCGAGAGCACCTGCTTGCATGCATGGCAGGCCATACACGGGTCCGGCAGCCCCTTTTCACAGAGCAGTTCCAGTGCAAATGCATTGGCAAGGGACTTACGCCCCATTCCAGCTTCCCCGCTTAAGATATAAGCGTGGGATATCTTCCCTGTCTGTACCGCGTTGCGGAAATGCTCCTTTATCTGTTCATGACCTAATATATCGTTAAAACCCAGCATTGTGATGGTCCCCCTTGGCGCAAATGTACTAAAATAGTATATCATAAGAAATTTTCAATGTATACCCTTAAGTTTTTCCAGCGCCATGGCTGGACCTCTGTTGCTTTCCCGTTGTCTTTCCGTTGCTTTCCCGTTGTCATTCCGTCCCTTTCCCGTTCCACCCTCCCGTGCAATCACCTGGCCCATTATTCCTATCCAAAGAAAAAAAGCCATGCAGGACAGCGGTCGTCCGGACCGGTTAGTCCCCCTGCATAGCTTCTGTCATTGTGTGAATCAGTCCAGGATGATTAATGCCATAAACACCAGATCATCATCGCCCGTGTTAGCCAGACCATGCCCCTTGCCGGAGGGTGTGAAGGTCACATCCCCCGCCTTTACCGGACGGGGCACCCCATTGTCATCGTAGTTGCCTGTGCCTGACAGGATATAGTAAGTCTCGCTCTCCCCATGATGTTCATGGTATCCAAGGGAACATCCCGGTTCAATCACCACTTCCGCGTATAGTCCGCATTTGCCATTCAGTTCCTTCCCGCCAAGGATGTGCCTGATAATCACATGGCCTGCGCCTCCGCACATGTTTTCGATTTTTTCTGTTTTCATAAATTTTCTGCCTCTCTTTCCGTGTTTTGAGTCAATCTGAATTGAGTTGATTTGAATTGAGTTACTTAACTATGGTTTAAAATTTTATATTATAACCTATCTTTGTAATTTCCGGGCCATACCGGATATCAGTACTGCTATTTCCTCCATGGTGACCGATTGGCTGACGGTTGTTGCCAGGTTTCTGAAAGTTTTTGGGAATTATCCACTTTCAACATATACGGCATCTGACCTGCCGCCTCTTTGCTTTAAAACTTGTTTTAAAACATAGAGGCGCTTAAGAACGTACATTCTTAAGCGCCTTCGCTTTTCTGTATCCCAACTATCTGTTAATGGTGCATATTATATGAGTATTTTTTTCAAAAGTCAAGGTTTTTCTGGTTTTCATATTCTATCATACATCTGTTATCCCCACTCTGCCAATCCGCATTTTCCTACTCCTGTTTCCTCTTCATATTGCGGAATTCATAGGGGGTCATCTGGAACTTCTGTTTGAAGAGCCTTGAAACACACCTCAATCCCCGCACCTCTCCTGATATTCCGATGGTAACACCCCCAGAAGCTTCTTAAACTGCACACTGGAATACACGGTATCCGAATACCCCACCTGGTCCGCCACCTCATACACCTTCACCCGGCAGTCCTTTAAAAGGGACATGGCAACCTGCATCCTGTAATAGGTCAGGTAGTTGGTAAATGTGTAGTCCGTCTCCTTCTTGAACACGCGGCTTAAATATCCCTCGCTGATTTCCAGATAGCCTGCCGCAGCGCGCTCTGGGCATATTTAAAATCCCCATAGGCGGTCAGGATGATGAATCTGGACCGGCAGCCCATCTCCCGCAGCTTTGTAATCATCTCCACCCCGTCCATACGGGGTATCTTCACATCGGTCACGATAATATCCGGGGACAGGCGCCCTGCCATGGACACGCCTTCCTCCCCGTTGGGGGCCCCCCACAATCACGCATCCCAGGGCCGCCAGGTTCTCAGCCAGGATTGCAATCTCCGGTATCTGGTTAATCCTGGCGTTCCACTTGATGGTATCCAGCGTATTTATAGAGACAATGGGGATTCAGCTGGGTCTGGTACAGCTTCAGAGTAGTCTTATTATATGGTTTCATTATACATTTTTCCATTTAATATTCTTACATTTCTTTTGTTATCCTGAACTTTTGTATATTTTTTATCTATTTTTACTTATATATATATCTATATTGCACACCCCCTCTGCCATTCACATGAATTTGCCTCATTAAGGAATGTAAGGAATATGTATTTTTATTACACTTATTATATTTTTTCCAAAACTTTGTTAATTCAATTGACAAATATAAATAAATTTGCTAGAGTATAATCATAATACCGGGGTTATATTAGTTATAATTTACCATTTTATACAATAGTATTTCAACCCCCGCTCTTTTTTGTTGTTCATATTATCCAATTTCCATCAATGGCAAATGTGGAGGGCCGGAACCGCCTTCACATTGATATAAACCAAACATTATAAGGAGGTATATTATGAAAATTAAGAAAACCCTTGCTGTTCTCCTATCTGCCGCCCTGCTGGCCGGAGGCCTGTCCGGCTGTTCCAAGCCTGCCGCAGACAATAAAGCGGACAGCGCTGACGCCGCGAAGGACACGGATGCCCCAAAGGCAGACGGAGGGATTACCATCACCATGGTTGAATCCCTGACCAGCCCCGAACGTACCAAACTGCTGCGTTCCATGGCTGATAAATACGAGGCTGATAATCCCGATGTAAAAATCAACATCATATCCCCTGCCCAGGAGTCCGCGGATGCCAAGATTGCCCAGATGATGCAGGGCGGCGAAAAAGTTGACATCATTGAAATCCGCGACCACACCCTGAGGACCTATGTCACCAATAACTGGCTGGTCAACATGCAGCCCTATATTGACAACTGGGATGAAAAAGACACCCTCAGCGGCGCGGCTGAAGCAGCCATGCGTATCTGTGACGGCCTGCCTTACTACATGCCATTCGGGTTCTATGAGAGGGCTGTATTCATCCGTGAAGACGTCTTCAAGGAAGCCGGACTTGAATATCCCACAACCTGGAGGGAGCTGATAGACAGGGCCGCCCAGCTGACAAACCCGGCCAGCAGCAAATACGGTTTTTCCTTCCGTGGCATTAACGGATGTTATGAAAACGCCAACCTTATGATTTATGCGGCTGTGGGCTACGACAGACTGGCAGACGATAACGCAGGTTATTTCATTGATGACAATGGAACCACCATCTTCACGCTGCCAGAGACGCGCCAGGCCCTGTTGGATTTCAAGGAACTGTTCCAGAAGGCCTCTCCTGCGGACTCCATTGCATGGGGCTTCTCTGAACAGGTACAGGGCTTCATAAGCGGCACGGCTGCAATCCTGCTTCAGGACTCTGATGCGGTTCCCACCATGACCAGCGATTTAAGCGATGACCAGTGGGATGTCATTCCCCTTCCGATGGGGGATGCCGGCTCCGTATGCCTGCCAAACGGATATGGCGGCTGGGGCCTGACCACGCTCAGCGAGCATCCAGACAAGGCGGCTGATTTCCTGCTGTTCCTCAGCAAGGAAGAAAACAACACTGTTTTTGCCGCCCAGAACGGAACCCTGCCGGTCCACACCACTGCTTTTGAATCAGAGTACTTTAAGGGCGATGAATACCAGACCTATCTCACCTATGCGGAAGATGACAATTACCACTTTGTATATCCCTGCATGATGTATGAAGCATATGCCACCTACAAATCCCAGGTTGATGAGGTCTTCCAGAAGTATCTCAGTGATGAGATCACGGTTGACGACCTTCTGGAGTGGCTGGACGGCTTCTGGACCGAGGCATTTAAGACAGAGGGTAAACTCTGGTAACCTGAAGCACAAAGTGGAACGCACATCTGACGGAAAGCAATTTTCAAACACACCCTGGGGCACGGAGCAGTCAAATGCTCCGTGCCCCAAATACTACCGGCATCCTGAAAGGAGTGAATGCATTGAAACGCACCAAGAAAGAACAAAATGACGCGCGGTTTATATTCCTTATGCTTTTCCCCGCGCTGTTGGTCCCAGTCTGTATGACCTACTATCCCATGTTCAAGGGTATTGTCATGGCTTTCCAAAACTATAAGCTGACAAATATCAACAATATTTACTGGAACAACTTCGCAAACTTCAAACAGCTTTTTACCCGTTCCATCACAAACGAGTTCTACGGTACCATGAAAAACACAATGATATGGGTGGTTGTGTCCCTGGCGTTCCAGTTCCTGGTCGGATTTGGACTGGCCCTGATCCTGAAAAAGAAATTCCGCGGCAGTTCCCTGTACCAGGGACTTGTATTTTTCCCATGGGCTGTCTCCGGCTTTGTCATTGCCTTAATATGGCGGTGGATGTTCAATGGTACTTCCGGTGTGTTCAATGATATGCTGATGCGCATGGGCCTGATTGGAGAACCGGTAGGCTGGCTGGCAAGCAAGAACACGGCCATGCTTTGCTGCGTCATCACCAACATATGGTACGGCGTCCCATTCTTTACCATCATGATTTCCGCTGCACTGCGCGGCATCGACCCCGGCCTCTATGAAGCAGCCGAGGTGGACGGTGCCAATCCCCTGCAGAGATTCTGGGCCATCACGGTCCCCAGCATCAGCCCGGTGCTGAAGCTGACCCTGCTTTTACGTGTCATCTGGATTTTCAACTTCGCAGAAATCATTTACACCATGACGAAGGGCGGTCCCTCCGGATCAACTGAAATCATCACAACCCTGATGATGAAATTCATCGATTCCTTTGACTATGGCATGGCCAGCGCCACCGGTGTCGTATGTATCATCATCCTGACCATTTTCGCATCTTCCTATGTGGGTATGCTGAAGATGGAAGACGCGGAATGAGAGGGGGAATATATATGAAGCACCATACATCACGCCGGACCAAAAGAACCATGGCCAAATCCGTAAAAGGGGTATTCCTGATACTATATCTGATTATTGTCATGTTCCCATTTTACTGGATGTTAAATACGTCGCTGAAATCATCCATGACCGATATTTACGCATTCCCGGTAACCTACTGGCCGGAACAGCCGAGCCTGGTTAATTATCTGGAAATCCTGTGGAAGGGCAATTTCACCACCTATGTGCGCAATTCCTTTTTCTACTCCATGATTGCCAGTGTGGCCGCTGTAATTGTAGGCCTGTGTGCCTCCTACGTATTATCGCGTTTTAAGTTCAGAGGAAAGAAGGCAGTGCTGATTTTCTTCCTGGTCACCCAGATGGTTCCCGTATTCACAGTACTGGCGCCCATGTACCAGATTCTTGCCAAGCTGCACCTGCGCAATACCTTTTTCACCCTTCCTCTGTTGTACTTCAATATGTGTATCCCGTTCTCCGTGGTGACCCTGCGCGGATTCTATGCAGGCGTGCCGGTTTCCCTTGAGGAAGCCGCCCGGATTGACGGATGCAGCCGCTTAAAGGCCATCTGGCACATTTCCCTGCCAATCATGAAGCCTGGCATTGCGGCTACACTGATTTTTGATTTTATCAACAGCTGGAACGAGCTGTTCATGGCAACCTATTTTATTGATGAGGAAACTTATAAGACAATTACGGTAGGACTTAATTCCCTTATTCTCAAATATGATGTAAAATGGGGGGAGATGGCAGCCGGTTCCATCCTTGCGCTGCTGCCCACCATCTTCTTATTCGCATTTGCCCAGAAATATATGGTAGAAGGCCTGAGCGCCGGCGCTGTTAAGGGTTGATGCAGACTGACAATTGATGGAGGAATATAAATATGGATATCTTTTTTACCGAGGAAAAACTGGCCTGCAGGATTGATGCCCTGGCCCCATGGCGCATGAGGGACGCAGTAAAAGCCCATGGCCTGCGGATGCTTAAGTGTCCCCCGGAGGATGTCAATCCGTCCCCGCCTCCTATGGATGACGGCTGGACGGAAGCGGCTTTGGGGCAGGAATGGTCCGGACGTGACAAATATCTGTGGCTTTCCTGCGATTTGGAATTCCCGGCCCAGTGGAGCGGCAGGCAGCTGGTGGGCCTGTTTAATTTCGGTGTCACCGGCAGCTGCTCCACTTATGGATTCGAGGCCCTTTTATATGTGGACGGCACTCCCTTCCAGGGCGTGGATACCCACCACCAGGAAGTGTATTTCCCGGAACATTATGCAGGGCGTACCGTGCCTGTGGTATTCCGCCTCTGGTCCGGGCTGGAGGGCGGGGGCGTCCCCCGGACCATGACCCATGTATTCAGACAGGCTGAGACAGCGTGGCTGGATGAATCCGTGGACCAGCTGTATTATACCGGCCGGATGATCCTGGAAACACTGCCGCTGCTCTCTGATAATGATCCTGTCCGTACAGCCCTGAGGGATGCCCTTAACCAGGCACTTTTGGCAGTGGACTGGCGGGACGGGGGGAGCGGGGCATTCTATGCTTCCGTCAAAACAGCGTGGGATACCCTGGACAGGCTCCTGGCTTCCATGGATAAGCAGTCCATCGTGGACCTGGTATGTGTCGGCCACACCCATATTGATGTGGCATGGCTATGGCGTTATAAGCACACCCGCGAGAAGTCTGCACGCTCCTTCTCCACCGTACTGCGGTTAATGGAACAATATCCGGAATACACGTTCCTGCAGTCCCAGCCCCAGCTTTATGAGTATATCAAAAACGACTTCCCCGAAATCTATGAGGGAATCCGCCAGAAAATCCGGGAAGGGCGCTGGGAAGTGGACGGCGGCATGTGGATTGAGGCAGACTGCAACATTCCCAGCGGCGAGTCCCTTACCCGCCAGATTCTAGTGGGCACCAGGTTTACGGAAAAAGAATTCGGCACCAGGATGCACTATCTGTGGCTGCCGGATGTGTTTGGATACTCATGGGCCTTGCCCCAGATACTGAAAAAGTCCGGCCTGGACACATTCATAACCACAAAAATCAGCTGGAATGAATGCAACCAGATGCCCCATGATACCTTTTACTGGGTGGGGATTGACGGAACAAAGATCTTGACCCATTTCATCACCACGCCTGCTGCATCGGAAGAACAGGGAACGTGGTACTATACTTATAATGGCGAGATGGTTCCAGGGGCTGCCGCCGGAATCTGGAATAACTACAGGAACAAGGACCTGACCTCCAAACTGCTGATGGCTTACGGCTACGGTGACGGCGGCGGCGGTGTCAACCGGGAGGAACTGGAGCAAAGGCGTATCATTGACCGTCTGCCCGGCCTGCCGCATATCCGGCATGGCAACGGAGCCCGGTACTTCAAGGAACTGCAGGACAGGGTAGACTCCACAACTGCCTATTTCCCGGAATGGGACGGCGAACTGTATCTGGAAAACCACCGCGGGACATACACCAGCCACGCCTATAATAAATGGATGAACCGCCGCCTGGAGTACCTGTACCGGGATACGGAGTGGCTTGCTGCAATGGCTGCATGCAGTCAGGGGCGTCTGTCCGGTGAGGAACAGGAAGCCCTGACAGAAGGATGGAAAATCATCCTCCGAAACCAATTCCACGATGTAATCCCAGGCTCCGCCATCCGTGAGGTCTATGAAGACTCCTTCCAGGAATACAAAGAGGCATGGGACATCGGAGAAAAAATCAGCGGTAATGCCTGCCATATCCTGGCCCGGGGCGGGGACGGACTGTCGGTCATCAACAGCGGTAACTGGACCTATGAGGGGCTGGTGGAGCTGCCTGATTCACCGGACACCGCCTACCTTGGACCGGACGGCAGACCCTGCCCCATGCAGCATTGCAAAGGAAAGACCTATATCAGCTGCACGGTCCCGCCAATGAGCATAAAAGCCCTGACAGCCGTTAAAACCGCTCCCCCAAAAGAACAGGCATCAGCCTTGGAAACACCCTTTACCTTTGACGGGCATACCCTCTCCACACCATACTATGAAATTGAATTGAATGAAAAAGGACAGCTTACCAGCCTTTATGACAAGGATAACCGGCGCCGGGTACTGGCTCCCGGGGAGCGGGGCAATGTCCTGCAGTTCTTTGAGGACCGCCCCAATATGTGCGATGCCTGGAATATCAATCTGTTCTACCAGGAAAAGATGTGGGAAGCCGAGGACCTGGTAACCATGGAACTTACGGAAAATGGTCCCCTGTGTGCAGTAATCCATATGGAATGGAAATACAGCAAATCCTATATCTGGCAGGACCTCTGCGTATACGCCAACGAGCGCCGTATTGATTTTAAGACCCGGGTGGATATGCATGAAACCCACCAGCTGATGAAGGCCGCATTCCCGGTTGACATCCGCACCACATATGCCACCTATGATATCCAGTATGGCAATGTGCGGCGGCCTAACAACTGGAATACCAGCTGGGATATTGCCAAATTCGAGATGGTCCTGCACAAATGGGTGGACCTTTCCGACAGCGGCTACGGCGTCAGCCTGATGAATGATTCCAAATACGGCTGCGACGTAAAAGGTAACCTTCTGAGGCTGACCCTGATAAAGACCGCCACCAACCCCGACTATCTCCAGGACCAGGGAATGCATCAGTTTACCTACTCCCTGTACCCCCATGCAGGGGATGTGGCCCACAGCCATACGGAACAGGCGGCATACTATCTTAATAACCCGGTCAGGACCTGTGCCGGAACCATCCAAACCGGCAGCTTCCTCAGTTTCAGCGCTGAAAATATCATGCTGGACGCAGTAAAATGCTCGGAAGACCGGAAGTATCTGGTTGTCCGGTTCCATGAATTTGCCGGGGCGCAGACACGGTTCACCATAACGCCTGGATTTGATTACGCTGCCTGGACGGAGGGCAGCCTTCTGGAAGACCCCACTGAGGACTTCCGCTCCGCCGGATGCCTGGAACTGACCATACATCCTTTTGAAATAAAAACACTGATGTTTCAGCTAAGCTGAAAGGAGCACATACTATGTCATACTTCGCCGGAATCGATCTGGGCGGGACAAAATCAGCTGCCTGTATTGCAGAAATCCGCGACGGGGATATCCATATCCTGAAAAAGGCCAAATTCCCCACCATTGCCCACAGTCCACAGGCCACCCTCTTAAAGCTTAATTCCCTTCTGCACGGCCTTCTGTCAGACTGCGGTATTGAATCCGGAAACCTGGAGGCCATTGGTATTTCCTGCGGAGGTCCCCTGGACGCGGCCAGGGGGGTCATATTGTCACCGCCCAACCTCCCGGCCTGGGACCATATCCAGGTATGCCGCTGGTTTTCAGAAGAATTCAAGGTTCCAGCATTCCTTGAAAATGACGCCAACGCCTGCGCCCTGGCCGAATGGCAGTTCGGCGCGGGCGCGGGCACGGAAAACATGATATTCCTCACCTTTGGCACCGGATTTGGCGCCGGACTGATCCTGGGCGGCAGGTTGTACGGAGGAAGCTGCGGCCTGGCCGGTGAAATCGGACATGTCCGCGCAGAGCAGGCAGGCCCTGTCGGCTATGGGAAAGCCGGAAGCTATGAGGGTTTCTGCAGCGGCGGCGGGATTGCCCGCTTTGCCAGGGACGCAATTGAAAAGCAACTGTTCCAAGAGTCCCCCCGGCAGCTTCTGGCTGCTTCCGGGGAGATAAACGCCAGGGAAATATGCCGCCTTGCAGACTCAGGAGATCCCTTCTGCCTGCATATCATAAACATCTGCGCCACAAAGCTGGGCCAATGCCTGGCCATGCTCATCGATCTTTTAAATCCGGATGCAATTGTCATCGGAAGTATCTACGAGCGCAATGTGGGCCTGTTCCTGCCCACCATAGAAGAGACCATTGCCCGGGAAGCCCTCCCGGCCTCTGCAGGACGGTGCAGCATACTTCCCAGCGCCCTTGGGGATGATATTGGCGATTACGCGGCGGCAGCCGTGGGTTATATGGGGCTTGGCAACGTCCAGGACCTTGCCGGATCAGGAAACCACATCAGGAATTAAATACAAATATGGAAGGAAACCTATATCACTATGAATTCAAATTCCGGTCTTAATGCAGCTGGCTTAAAACAGAATAACAGGACCCTGCTTCTTCAGCAGCTCCAGTTCCACCCCCGTTCCAGGGCTGACTTAGCCAGACTTACCGGCCTGACCCGGGCGGCTATCACCAACATCGTGGACCAGCTGTCTTTGGAAGGTGTGATTCTGGAAGGACAGCGGCAGGAAGGCGGCAGCGGCAGGCCTTCGGTCAACCTGGAGCTGAATCCCCAGGCATACCACGCCGTGGGCCTGTGCCTGAAGCGTGACTACATGCACATGGGAATCGTGGATTTGTGCGGCAACATCCTGTATAACCACAGGGAACCCATTGATAACCTGCCAGATGACCCTCAGGACGCTGTTGCTGCTGTCATCGGCCGCATCCAGAGGATGCTGGCCCAGCATCCTGCCCCCGGTAAGCTGTTAGGAATCGGCGTATCTTCTCCCGGCCCCCTGGACAGGACAACGGGATATATCCTGAAGCCCCCCAACTTCGCCCGTTTCAGCAATACGCCCATCGCGCCCATGCTGGCCAGCCAATTTCAATGTACCGCCTTGCTGGAAAATGACATCATGGCCCTGGCCCTGGCGGAAAATGTTTACGGCATAAGAGGAAAATATACAAACTTCCTGGAACTGGTGGCTGACGCCGGTATTGGCGGCGGCCTGATCCAGGACGGAAAACTGTCCCAGGGAATGCGTGGTCTGGGACATATCTCCCTGGACATCCACGGTCCCCGGTGCCAATGCGGCAACTATGGATGTGTGGAGATATTTGCCACCATAAGCAGGATTGTGGAATGGGCCAGGACACAGGACCCAGGTCTCAGGGATTGGTCCATCATCGTGGACCGGGCGTACAGCCGGGAACCGGCGGCCATGCATGTGCTTGAAAAAGAAGCCGGATATCTGGCCGCAGCCATTACCACGGCAGCTAATATTGTGGATTTCGACGCAGTGGTCCTGTCCGGCAGCCTGGCCTACCGCTCCAGGCTTTTGTCTGAACAGATTCAGGACCTGGTAAACCAGAGAACCTTTAACAGCAATGAACGGACCGTGGAGGTCATTGCCTCCCAGCTGCCGGAGCATTACTATATCCTGTCCGGCGCAACCCTCATATTCTCCCATTGGATGGAGCACAGCTGCTAAACATATCATTACATAAGGGAGTGTCATGTCATATGATTACATATCAGCCTGAAATTATGGATTTAACAAAAACCAGAACATTTACAGCGAAAAACCGCACCAATCTGGTGACTGTAAATAACCTGCTCGTACCTGGGGAATACAGGCCCAAGCCTTTTGACTCCCAGGACTTTACAATACTCTGTGAAAAGCTGAAGGAAGCCCGCCAAAACCACCGCCCCGTGGTATGCTTCTTTGGCGCCCATGTGATTAAATGCGGCTTGTCCAATTATCTTTTATGGTTTGTTAAAAACGGATACATTACCCATCTTGCGGGGAACGGCGCGTGCAGTATCCATGACTTTGAACTGGCCTATCTTGGGGGGACCTCGGAACATGTCCCCACCGCAATAGAGGACGGCACCTTCGGTATGTGGGAGGAAACCGGACGCTGGATGAATGAGGCAGTCATTGCCGGCGCATCACAAAACTACGGTTATGGCGAAAGCCTGGCTCATTATATAGATGAACATCCCAATCAATTCCCTTTCCGGGACCACTGTGTATTTTACCAGGCATACCTTCATGGTGTACCTGCCACCTACCATGTGACCATGGGAACCGACATCATCCATGAGCATCCGCTCTGTAATTTTGAGGCGCTGGGTAAAACCAGCGGCAGGGACTTCGGGTATTTCTGCCAATCCCTGTCCGGACTGGAAGGCGGCGTCTTCCTCAATATAGGCTCCGCCATCACGGGACCGGAGGTATTCTTAAAGGCGCTCTCCATCTGCCGCAACCAGGGCCATGGACTCAGACAGATTACCACTGCCAACTTTGATATCATTCCCCTGGGTGATTACCGGACAGATGTAAGCAAGGAACATTTCCACTATTACTACCGTCCCAGGAAGAACGTAATCAACCGTCCGGTTTCCCTTGGCGGGACAGGCCTGTACATTGAAGGCAACCATATGTGCACGCTCCCCAATTTATATGAACGTCTAAAAGACACGGTGTAACGGAAAGGTGATTATATGGAACAACTATTTTTAACAGAATCAGACCTTGATTCCATCCTGAAAAAACTGCCCAAGGTCAGGATAGGTGTGCTGGGGGATGTGTGCCTGGACCTGTATTGGTTCGCGGATATGAAGCGCAGCACCCTGTCACGTGAAACACCGCACTATAACCTTCCTGTTGTTACCGAGCGCTGGGCGCCCGGGGCCGCCGGCAATGTGGTACAGAACCTAAGCGCCCTTGGCCTGGCCCAGGTTGAGACCCTGTCCATCGTGGGCAATGACTGGAGGGGAAATCTGCTGGATACCGGTTTTAAGGACCTTGGCCTTCCCACGGACTGCCTTATCCGGGACAATTCCCGGGTTACCCCTGCCTATATAAAGCCCAACCGTATGGGGATTTCCAATGTTGTTTATGAAGATCCGCGCATTGATTTCGTGAATTATACGCCCATATCCCAGGAGACAGAACAACAGGTAATCGATGCCCTTACGGCCATGGCCGGACGCGTGGACATTCTGGCTGTGTCAGACCAGCTTCCCTGCGGTGTGGTAACAGGACGTGTACGCCGGACGCTTGAGGATTTGGGAAAACAGGGACTGAAGATTGTTGTTGACAGCCGTGACCAGATCCATACCTACCGCAATGTCATCATTAAACCCAATGAATACGAATCGGCCGCAGCCCTGGGCCGGCAGGTGGAGTGCACCGTGGAAAACTATATCCCTATTGCCGGGGAACTGACAGAACTCACAGGCGCGCCTGTGGTTGTAACACTGGGCGCCCTGGGCGCTGTCTGGGCCGATGGACATGACACCGGTTTTGCCCCTTCTGTCCCGGCTGCAGGCCCCATCGACATCGTGGGTGCAGGAGATACCTTCCTGTCTGCGTTCTGTGCGGCAGCAGCCACAGGATGCGGCATAGGACAGGCCGTGGCATTTGCCAACCTGGCTTCCGGTGTCACGGTTAATAAAATCCATCAGACAGGAACAGCCACTCCCGAAGAAATCCGGGCAAAAAGACAGGAGCAGACAACGTAATGGAACATAGTATAGAAATCATGACATCAACACGGCCCACCCCAGGACAGATCAAGGCGGCCGTCCTGGATTTTGACGGAACGCTTTCCACCCTGCGCCATGGCTGGGAAGAAGTCATGGAACCTCTGATGGTGGAAATGATATGCGGCCCGGACCACAGGGATGACGGTTCCATCCGTCAAGCAGTCCGGGAATATATCAGGGAATCCACGGGAATCCAAACCATACACCAGATGAACTGGCTTGCCGGACAGGTGGAACATTTTAACTTCCACCCGGAACACCATGATGGCTGGTGGTACAAGGATGAGTATAACACGCGCCTTATGAAACAGGTCAGCCAGCGTATTGCAGATGTGGAGAGCGGGCGGAAAAAACCGGATGACTTCCTGATTACGGGTGCGCGCCAATTCCTCCAGGGCCTGAAAGACCGGGGAATTACCATCTATATTGCCAGCGGCACGGACCACAGGGATGTGGTCAGGGAAGCCGAAGTCCTGAAACTTAGTGGTGACTTCGCCCTGGTCCGTGGTGCGCCGGAACACATGATTGCCTGCCCCAAGGAAGCTGTCATCCAGATGATTTTTCAGGAGAAAGCGCTGCAGGGACCGCAGCTGCTGCTTTGCGGCGATGGCAAGGTGGAAATTGCCCTGGGCGTTAAGAATCAGACCTTTACCCTGGGCGTTGCCAGCCTGGAAGGCCCACGCCGCGGGGTCAATCCCGAAAAACGGGCCAAGCTGATACAGGCCGGGGCGCAGGCCATCGTGGGGGATTACCTGGATTCACAGGCAATTTATGAGTATTATGGAATGTAAGATGGGATTCTGAGAATCAGCCGGATTGGCAGACAGCCTGCCTGATCCGGCTGATGGGAGAAAGTCGTTCCAGAAAACGCTCCATTACATAATTGCGGATGATAACCTGTGCCTTGCCACTGTCTCCTTTAGAGATGTTGCGAACAAGAGCTTTCAATTGGCGCGATGTGTGTATCATTATAAAAGCACCTCCAAATACTGACGAACGGTTTTCTCCACTGAAAAGGCTTTAGCGTACCGCAGAAGCAATGGGATATTCTTCTCCTTCAAACGGATATATGTTTTAACTCCCTCTTGCAGATTTTGAATTTCAATATGCCGGCGGCTGCGAAACAAATCGCAGATTGTGCGTTCGGCATTATAAGCCCTTACTGTGTGACCCGATGGTGAGCGCACTTCCACAATACCTTCCCCGAAAAGCTCCTCTTTTACTTTATAAACCTTGATACCCTGCTTCGATAATCCTGCCGAGTTTTTGCCTGTTTTAAAAGTAACAGAAAATGGCGAGGGTTCACGGTTGGCAAGATTCAGAAGGTAAAGAGCTGTTTCGTGAGAGAATACCGCTTCTGGATAACGCACCTGAATTACATATAGTCCATCTTCCCAAACGTCTTGGGACATATATAAGCCGTGGGCAACACGTATAAGCCCATATTTACATACAAAATCTCCGAGAACAGTTCTAGAAACTCCGGCGGCCACCGCATCCGACGTTTTTAAATATCCATTATTTTCTTGTAGCAGCTTATTTAATGTTTCTGCGCTGGTCATAGTATCACCTTACTTTCGTGCCCTTATTATAATTCGTTTGGGCGTAAAAGTAAAGAAGGTTTTTGCAGCGGAGGCGGTATAGCACGTTTTGTCGGGCATCCTTCCCAGTGCCCTGGGTGATGCAATCGGTGATTACGCAGCAGTATCCGTTGGCTATATGGGCCTTATGGATGAACTATAAAAAGCAGATTGTGGCCTCTACCCAAACAATCAATGGCCACAATCTGCTTTCCCTGTTTAATTACTTCCACGTTTAATTACTTCCACTAACAGCCTTTGATTACCCTCATGATTTCCTCCAGGCAATCCTCCAGCACCACATTCCCATACCACTTCACAATCCCGCACCGGTCCAGGTTCTCCTGCTTAAAGTCCTCTTCATCCGCCAGGAATCTCCTGCACATTTCCTTATACTTGGGAACCTTCTGCTGTTCTTCCCGCTCCAGGGCGCGTCTTAACCGCAGTCCGTCCTCCACATGGATATAGAGGGGAACCAGGGCATCCGCACCGTAAAACAGGCGCATTTTCTCATAGGACTCAAGGGTGCCCATGACCAGGTAGCATCCATGTCCCAAATCAATCTGCCCATCATCCACTGTAAAATAATTCCATGGACCGTATACGGTATCATAGGTCCTGCACTCTATCAGGGTGCCGTTTTCCCTGCACTTGTGCAGATATGCCTCATCCACAAAAAAATACTCCACCCCGTCCGTCTCCCCGTCCCGGATTGGACGGGTTGTATACATGCGCACGGTCTTAAGTTCCGGCATCCTGCTGTGCAGCTGTTTATAAATCGTGTCCTTCCCAGACGCACTTTTACCCATTACATAAAATATCTTTCCCATCACGCACTCCGCTATCCCTTTCATCCTGTCAGTCTTTCTGCACTATCTCTATATAAGCCAGGGACTGGTCAGCCGGCCCCTGGACCGGAAGTCCCTTTTTCATGTATTCCATTATCACATCCAGGGAACGCCTGCTGATCCACTCCCCCGGGGCCACAATGGGAATCCCCGGCGGATAGATATATACGAATTCCCCGGAAATGCTCCCGGCACAGTCTTCAAGCCTTACTTTCCTGTGTTTTCCGTCCATGGCATCTGCAATGGTCATGGCCGTATCGCTCCGCATACTGTATACACTGCTTATCCCGGACTTTGCTGGACCCGTCCTGTTGTCTATCTCCATCAGAGCATCCCCCAGACGCCTTAACCCCTCCGAACGGTCCATAGGGGTTGTTATGGCGGTTACATAGTCCGCCCCGCACATCTCCATCTCCAGGTGGTATTCCCGTCTGAGGATGCTGTCCAGGTCCGCCCCGGTAAGGCTGCTATCTCTGGTTGAAATCACAATCTTGGATACATCCAGATTATGGATTCCATACTGTCCTATGATATCCGTATCCACAAGACGCAGGCGCCCCATCCCCCGCAGCCGTTCCCTCAGCTTCATGATTTCCCCGCGGTACGGCTCCATATCCATATGTTCCATCTGGTATATGCTGTTCTCAATGCTGGCCATGAACACATAGGAGGGGCTGCTGCTCTGCACCATGTGTACATACCGGTCAATCCGCTCCCTGTCCCCATAGCATCCCTGGTCCGGGCGGTTGTTCCTGATGTGCAGAAGGGCTGTCTGGGTCAGGCTTGGCATGGTCTTATGCACGCTCTGGATGACCACATCCGCGCCCAGGTCCAAGGCGGACACAGGGAACATTTCCCCAAAACGGAAATGCGCGCCATGGGCCTCGTCCACAATCAGCGGAAGCCCCGCCCCGTGGACCACCTCTGCAATCCCCTTAATGTCCGACACCACGCCGTCGTACGTGGGGGACACGATAAGCACTGCCTGGGTATCCATGTACCGTTTCAGCATCATATCCACATCCGACGGAAGGACTCCGCCCTGTATCCCCAATCCGTCTATCTCCTGTGGATAAACATAGGAAGCCTTAAGCTGGTTCAGGCAGATTCCATGATACACGGATTTGTGGCAGTTCCTGCTGACCAGGATACGCCCTCCCCGGGGCACGGCCCCGCATACGGCGGAGAGGATCCCGCTGCTGCTTCCATTGACAAGGTAGTATGTCTGGTCGGCTCCGTATACCTGTGCTGCCCAGTCCATGGAGGATTGAAGGATGCCTTCCGGGTGATGGAGATTGTCAAAGCCGTCTATCTCCGTTATGTCCACCGTGAACGGGTCCGGGAATCCCATGTCCCCTGTCCGCTTATGTCCGGGCATGTGGAATGGATACATATCCGACCTTGCATATTCTTTAAGCTTGTGAATCAGTAAATCCTGCTGTCTCATTTTTATATGGCTCCTGTTCCATGGCAGGTAAATGGCGGATTTTATGCATTTCCCTGAAGAATCGTTGTTGTTTTGTTTTTCATAGTACTACAGAAACCTTGCCGAATCAAGCATCATACACGGTTAAGGGCCTGTTTGGACATTCCTCCCTGTCCTTCGGACCTATGGGAACTCCAACAGGATCTTGGGATACTGGTTCTCTTGTGCCAGACGGAACGCATCTTCCGCCTCATCTAACCTGCATACATGGACCAGCGGCTCCAGTATCAGATTGTCCATGATATTCTTAATCCTGGGCAGCATGTAGGCGGAACGGTAAAATGGGATGATGGCGGCCTCCTTCAGGTAAAGTTCAGCAATCGTCACCGGAAGCAGCTTGGTCAGGCCGTAGGTACCTGAGAAAAGCAGTGTTCCCTGGCGGGCCAGCATCTTTGGGGCCAATGCCAGAAGACGGTAGTCAGAAGATACCTCTATGACAATATCATAACCAAGCATATCCGGTATGATGGAAACAGCCGACGGAATGATGTCATTTAATGGATCCACCGCCAGCTCCGCTCCCAGTTTCAATGCCAGCTCCCGGTTTTTTTCACTGTAGTCAAATAAGGTAATATGGGTTGCCCCCCGCATTTTTGCCAGCTGCAATATAATCAGGCCCAGGGCGGACGCTCCCTGTATCAAGGTTTTATTACCCACCCTGAGGTTAGAGCGGTCAATGGCGTGCAGCGCATTGCCGATTGTATCAGAAAGGCAGCCGCACTGCAAGGAAATCCGGTCAGGCAGCTTGATAAGCTGGCTTGCGCTCCAGACAATGTACTCCGACATGGTACCCGACGCCATTTTTATATTATAGCAATGGTTTTCTTTTGCATCCATACAGTAAAAACATGTGCCGCAGAATTTGTAGATGGTCCCGATCACCCTGGTGCCTTGGGAAAAACCGTTTTCCACGGCAGCCGGGCCGGCATCCACCACCACACCCGAGAATTCATGTCCAATCGTGCCAACAGGGGACGACCACAAAAGCCGGTTTAAATCCTGCTTAAAAAAGGAGATGTCCTCCATGTTGATGGCGCTGTAGGCCACTTTGATTTTAACATCGTCGGGTTTTGATATCTGCGGTTCCTTTACATCTGCAATTATAAGTTTCCCTGGTTCGGTTAATTTAATCTGCTTCAATCTTTTATCCCCCACTGCCTGATTTCCGTGGCTTTATATTCGGATACGGTCTTTCCTGTACTCTTCTTAAACAGCTGGCTGAAGTAGTGGTAATCCGTAAAGCCCGAGTCCAGGGCAATGGATGATATCTTACCCGCAGGTTTCAGATTTAATAGAAGCACAGCTGTTTTGATACGGATATGGTTAATATAATCCGAAAACTTATATATGAATTTATTTTTAAAAAGGTAACTGATATATGTCTCCGATGTGCTGCAGTACTCCGCTGCCTTTTTAAGCGATATGTTTTCATGATAGTGGGCAGCAATATATATCAGTGATTTTAATAAGATGGGGTTGGCATCCTTAAGGGCCGGACCGCATTTCTTTCTCAGGTATAAAAACTGCATGGAAATACAGCGGGCCTCCTCCTCCAGGGATTCATATACCGTAAAAAGGCTGTCATCCGGTATACCGGATATGGCAGAAAGGGACAGGTACAGAGCTGCCAGGGATGCGTGTACTTTCCCGCAGGAAATGGTATCGAAACTGGCTTTTAAATCTGATTTATAATAATTCCCTATGGTGCTATACAGGATGTCCGGATGATTCACAAAAAGAGAATACGTAGTTTCCACCAGATGGGGTAAATCCGGCCGGGCCGGCTGGACCTTAGGTGTAAACGTGCGGATATCAATCTTCTTCTGCTCAGCACAAAAGTAGCTGAGCTCATAAGCGCCCGTAATCAGGGCAGCCTGCCTTGTGGCATCGGATGCCTGGCCGCAGACGGCATCTAAGATTAAAAAGGTTACATGGGCATTGGCATTCTGTATGTATAAATTCTGGATTTCCTGAAGCATATTGTCAAATGATGCGTCCGGGGCATATCCGCTTAGTGATTTTATAAGCACGTGATTCCCCTTGGGATATATTTCATTGGTACAGTATTGGTTCAAAATCGTCTTCAATTCATCCATGAACTGCCGGCTGTCAATGAATTGGACCGTTATGTCCGGCTTTGGTATGATGATCCGGTATTGCCCGGAGGTATCAGAGGACGCGTGGACGGCAGCCGGCTTTTCTATCACAAACCGCGCTTTCCTTAGAAGAGCTGGAAATGTATCCGTGTACAGCTGGTGGAAGGTCATGTAATCCAGTATGGCAGGGGAATATGTTTTATTATGTATCTCATTTTCAGGGAGGATGATAAGAAACTTTGCGCCGGCATAATAAGAATAACAAAGGTCGATATATTCAGGAAAAGGGATGCTGGTCAGGGCGGCGTTTAAGATAACCAGATCCGGCTTAAAGGTCCTGTAAAGCTCTAACCCCAGGGCAGGATTATATTCGGTCCCAACGCTGTCAAAGACAAACCCCATATCGCATATCCGTTTCCATATCTTATCATGATGGTCATAAGTTGTTGTGAGAATTAACAATTTCATCTCTGCATACCCTCCATTTCTATTCATTATATAATAGATAATTAAATATAGTCAACATAGTTTAATATTTTATGTTATTAAAAAGAAACATGACAAGAAATTAAATATGGCAGGAAGCAAACCTTTATGCACCGTCATGTTTCCCCCTGATTTTCAATGCTATAATCAGTACACAAACAAAGCAAAGGAGTGGAATCATGAAACTACAATTAGCATTGGATGCAATTACGTTAGAGGATGCTGTCCGCATCGTAAGGCAGGTAAGCAGTGAATTGGATATCGTAGAATTAGGAACCCCGTTTACATGGACACATCCCATTGAGACAATCGGAATGTTTAAAAGGGAGTTTCCCCATAATCTGATTTTGGCGGATTACAAGATCATGGATGGCGGGGAATATTGCGCAGGCCTGGCATATGATGCGGGAGCCGATATCACCACCGTATCTGCGCGTACCCTTGACATCACAATCCAGGGTGCAGTAAAGGCAGCCCGTGACAGGGGCAGATTAATCCTTGCTGACATGATGGGCGTGCCCTCAGAAGAGATGGCTTCAAGGGCCAGGGAGGTTGAGGCCCTGGGGGTTGATTACATCTGTATCCACAGAGGCCTGGGGGTTAAGGACAGTCCGCTGGAAAATTTAAAGATATTAAAGGAAACCGTCACACGGTCCCAGATAGCCATAGCCGGCGGAATCGACCTGGATACCTTGAGGGAGATTGTCCCCCTTAAACCGGACCTTGTGATTGTGGGCAGTGCAATCATCCGCGCTGAAAATCCTCTTTTGATGGCAAGGACCATGCGGAACATAATGAAGGAGGCTGAATAACATGGATGCTGTTTTATATGCGCAGTCGGCCTGTGATGAAATCAAGTCATTGATAGCCACTGTCAACCAGGAAGATACCGGGAATCTTGAGAAAATGATTAACAGGGCCGGCAGGATTTTCATAGCGGGCGCGGGAAGAAGCCTGCTGTCCATGAAATTCTTTGCCATGAGGCTGATGCACACCAACCACCAGACCTATCTGGTGGGGGAGGTCTGTACGCCAAGTATCCATGAAGGCGACCTGCTGATCATCGGTTCCGGATCCGGTTCTACCAAAGGCATGATGGCAATTGCCCAAAAGGCAAAAAGCATGGGAGCCAATGTTGCCCTTATCACCATGAACCGCAGCGGAAGCATAGCCGGATTGTCTGACTGCATTGTTGAATTCAAAGGCAGCCTGCCTGAAGGGGCTGAAACTGCGGAAGAACGCCCGGATGACGCATATATCCATGTCCGTCCGTCCGGCAATGTCTTTGAACCGGCAATGTTGATTTTATTGGACAGCATTGTATGCAGCCTGATGGTCAAGGGACATATGGGAATGAAGATTGTGCGGTATAACCACGCGAATTTAGAATAGAGGAGGAAATCACAGATATGTTAAAACACGGTATTATCAATGCAGATATTAAGTACCTTCTGGCAAGCCTTGGGCACAGGGACCGGATTGCCATAACGGATGCCGGCTATAACGTCCCTTCCGGCATCCCCAAAATAGATATTGCGTTCCTCCCCGGCATGCCTGAACTGCTGCCCATACTGGACGGGGTCCTGGATGAGATTGCGGTTGAACAGGTTGTTCTGGCCGAGGAGATAAAGTCAATGTCCCCAAAGCTTCATGAGGAATACAGGAAGCGTTTCCCTGAAAAAAAAATATGCTACATACCTCATTCTGAGTTTGACGAAGTAATCAAGGACGTGAAAGGAGTCATACGGACCGGACAATATGGACTCCACGCACCGAATATCATCCTTCAGGCAGGATGCACATACGACAGTGAGGAGTGATCATATGCTGGATGTTCTGACAATCGGTGACCTGATGATTGATTTTACGTCTTTAGGGACCAATGAAGCCGGGAAGCTGGTTTTTGAACGGAATCCAGGGGGTGCTCCGGCCAATGTGGCTTCCCAGGTGGCAAGACTGGGCGGAAGCAGCGGTTTTATCGGTTCCGTGGGACAGGACGAGCATGGCCTTTATCTGATTGAAACCATGAAGAAGCTGGGCATTGATGTTTCCTGCCTCAGGATAAGCGATAAGGAAGCCACAAGGATTACGTTCGTCTATCTGAACCAGGGAAATGACCGTTACTTTTCAAATTACCAGTCCCCGCGTGCGGACCGTGACCTTCCGGAGGACGAACGGTATTACAGGCAGGCGGACAACTGCCGGATCCTGCACTTTGCATCAACCTCCCAATTCGGGGAACCCATTGCGGCAACGTCATCCAAACTCATGGCATATGCCAGGAAACAGAATAAGCTGATATCCTATGATCCCAACTGGAATGAAGTCTGCGGATATGATGAGGGGCAGAAAAAAATCATGACGGACACCTTTAAAAAGGTTGATATCCTGAAGATATCCAGGGAAGAGTATTCCTACTTCATCGGAGACATGGATATAAGGGAAGGCGCCGCACAGATTATCAGCCAGGGGGTCAGGCTTCTGGCCATCACCATGGGGGCCGGGGGATGTTATTACCGGACAAGGGAGCTTGAAGGTTATCAGCCGTCCTACCAGGTAGCCGTAAGGGATACCACTGGATCCGGTGATTCCTTCATGGGGGCATTGCTTTATCAGATTGCAGGAAAAGAAAAGGCAATTGAGGATTTAAAACAGCAGGAACTGGATGATATCATACGTTTTTCCAATGCATGCGGCTCCACCTGCGCAACAAAGACCGGTTCCCTGACAGTCATGCCCGGGCTGCCGGAGGTAACATGGACCATGGGACATACAGGGCTGTATCAGATGGATATACAATGTATTTAATTACAGGAGAGGGTGAATCTATGAAAAGACTGGCAGTATTAATATTATCAGGAATCATGGCGGCGGGGGCTTTGACAGGGTGTACCATGAATTCTTCATTGGTAAAGACTGAAACAACGCAGGTTAAGGATGACAGTGAAAAAAAGATTGCATTTATCATTCCAACAAACAATTTCGACTATTTTGTATATATTGGGGCAATGGCCAGGAAGACCGCGGAAGAAAACAAGGTCCAGATAGATTGTTGGGATGCTGCCTTTGATTTTACAAAGGTTGCTGATTTTGTGGACCTGGCGGCCGTACAGGGTTACGATGCCATCGTTGTGGCCAATGGCGATAATTCTGCCGAACCAGCCATCAAGGAAGCTGCCGCCAAGGGAATCCCGCTCATCAACTATGACTCGGCGCTGGCCGGGGATTTTTATGCACAGATCATGAGCAGCAATAAGCAGATGGGAAAGATGATTGGGGATTATGCCGTCCAGCTGATTACAGAGGCTGATAAGGCGGAAACCGTCCGGGTAATCATATCCGGAATGCCGTCTTCCCCGTCGGATGTGGACCGGGAGGCGGGAATCCGGGAGGCACTCTCTGTTTTAGGGGATAAGGTTGAAATCGAGACGGTATTCCCATCCGGCACAAACAACTCTGAAAATGTACAGTCCCTGTGGGATGACCTGTTGATTTCAAAAACAGCCGGAACCGTGGATTATATTTTCTGCACCAACTCCGGCTCTTCCCTGGGCGTCCTGTCCTCTGTACTGTCAGCAGGAAGGAATGAAATCGGGATTTTCGGTATTGACGATGAGGACGGGCAGATAAGCGCGCTGCAGGATCCATCGAATCCATACCTGGCAACCGTGGGACAGGACCCGTTCAGCATTGGCAAAAAAAGTGTTGAATGTGCAATCAAAGCCATGAATGGCGAAAGGTCAGGATTGATTACCGTTGATGCGTCCCTTTATACAAAGGAGAATGTATCCGAGGTCCTGAAGGAAAAACAGGCGCTGAAAGAAGAACTCAATGCTTATAAATAATGAATCGGTTGAACGGGATGGTGATGATATGAACGAACCGATCATACAGGTGGAAGGCATCTGCAAGTCATTTTCCACTGTAAAAGTACTGGAAAACATAAGTTTTTCCATCAGGCCCGGGCAGGTGCTGGCGCTGATTGGGGAAAATGGCGCCGGCAAGAGCACATTATGTAAAATCATTGCCGGAAGCTATACCCCGGACCAGGGCAGGATTCGGATTGGGGATAAATGGTATCCTAACCTTACGATTGAAGAGGCAAAAAAACTGGGGATAAAAATGGTCCACCAGGAGCTGCTGATCCTTCCCAAACTAAGCATTATGGAAAATATCTTTGTGGGCAACGAACTGGTTAAAAATGGTCTGATAGACAAAAAGCAGATGTACATACGGGCAAAAGAACTTTTGGGGCAGGTGGGCCTGGATGCGGATCCGCGTACCCTGGTTAAGGATATTGACATTGCCGCCAGGCAGCTGGTTGAAATCGCCAGGGCAATCAGTACAAAGGCCAGCCTGATCATATTGGATGAGCCTACCTCCTCCCTGTCAGAAACAGAGATTGCCAAATTATTTACCATTGTGGACAAGATAAAGAAAACAGGAGTATCCTTTATCTTCATCTCCCACCGTCTGCAGGAAATCCTGGAACTATCCGACGTCATACAGGTCATGAAAGACGGCGGACTGGTAGCAGAGTTGGATCCGCAAAAAACCACAGAAGAAGAAATCGTCCGCAACATGGTCGGGAGAAGCTATAACAATTACTATAACAGGAACAGACAATGCTTCGGAGAAGAGATATTGCGGCTTGAAAATGTCACCGGATATCACAGGGAAGGCCAGATCATCAGCGCGTATACGCCCCAAAATATAAGTTTCTCCCTGAATAAAGGCGAGGTCCTGGGCCTGTCCGGCCTGGTAGGGGCCGGAAGGACAGAAGTCATCAAGCTTCTGTTCGGCGTAGACAGGCTTAAAACAGGCAAAGTATATTTTGAACATAAAGAAGTAAAAATCCACGAACCGGGAACCGCCATAAAGATGGGCATGGCCTGGCTTACGGAGGACAGGAAGGGTTCCGGGCTGATACTGAAGTTTTCAGTGAAAAGCAACACGGCAATCACTTTACTGGACCGTTTAAAAAAGGGAATGTTCATCGACACAAAAAAAGAAAACAGTATAACAGATGACTACATCGGCAGGCTGAACATCAAGACCACGGGCAGGAATCAGAAGGTTGTATATCTTTCAGGTGGAAACCAGCAAAAGGTGGTGCTGGCCAAATGGCTGGCCAGGGAACCCAAGGTCCTTATTTTAGATGAACCTACCAGAGGCATTGACGTGGGGGCTAAAGTAGAGATATATAAGATGATAAACGACCTGACTGCCCAGGGTATGGCAATCATACTTATATCATCTGAACTTCCTGAACTGATGGGAATGAGCGACCGGGTCCTTGTGATGTATGAAGGACATATAACCGGGGAATTTTCCAGGGACGAATTATCAGAAGAGGCCATTATGAGATGTGGAACAGGAGGCAGGAAACAGATATGAAGAATCAATTGAACAAAATGGATCCCAAGGCTTTTTTTAGCAAATTCGGCATTGTCCTTGTAATGATTGTCCTCACCGTCATCTTTACATCCATGGAACCTGGTTTTATCTCCACTGCAAATATCATCAATATCATAAGACAGGCCTCCATCATGATCATTGTGGCATGCGGTGCAACCTTCGTGATGGTGGCTGGCGGGATTGACGTGTCTGTGGGCGGCGTTGCCTGTCTGACCGGAATCATTGTTGCCAAGCTGCTGAGCATCGGCATGCCCGTAGCCCTGGCCCTTTTACTGGGCGCCGGTGTTGGAGGGGTTCTGGGATTATGCAGCGGTATGATGGTATCCCATTTCCATATCGCGCCGATGATAGCCACCCTGGCCATCATGAACCTGGCCAACGGTGCAGCCAACCTGACGACAGGCGGTACGGCTGTCTATAACCTTCCGGAAAGCTTCATCATGCTGGGACGGGGATATATTGCCGGAATCATTCCCCTTCAGGTAATCATCATGCTGGGAATAGCGGCAGTCAGTTACATCGTATTGTCTAAAACCGCATTCGGAAGGCGGGTTTATGCAATCGGCGGCAATGAAATGGTGGCAGAACTCTCAGGCATCAATGTCCGTAAAAACAAAATCATCTACTATATCCTTTCGGGAATCTGTGCCAGTATCGCAGGCATGATCATGACCAGCCGCATGGGAAGCGGACAGCCTTCCATGGGAGCCACATGGAATATGGACAGCATTACTGCAATTGTGATTGGCGGTACTTCCCTCAATGGCGGTTCCGGCTCCATCACAGGCAGTGTGCTGGGTACGATCATGATGGTCATGATTACCAACGGCCTTAATATCGTTGGGGTGAACTCCTTCTGGCAGATGGTCATATCAGCCATGATATTAATCATTACAATCATTGTATACAGGAACGATTGATGGACCCTGAAGTTAAAAAGCAATATTGAATCCTTTATATGCCCATGATATACTGAAACAAAGTATGCGGTGACACACGACACATCAGTCAGCAAGGAGGTATACGTGCGCTTAGAGGAACTTTGGAAGAAATACAGCCCCTATAATCAGTTCAACCTCTCCATACTTCCGGAGGAAATAAAGTCCCAGGGTGTCAGGCTGACCTATGAGCCTCATTCAGTCATCATCAGCCGGGGTGAATTTCCCAAATACATCTACTTCATTGAATCCGGAACAGCACTTGGTACCAGGGATTATAAGGACGGCAATAACTATTATTATTTCCGGATTACCAGCAAGACAGGTTCCGTGGGGCTTTTGGAAGTGCTGGCCCACGAACCTCAGACCATCGCAACCGTGGTTGCCAGCACCCGGGTCACTGTCCTTCGGATCAGCTCCGCCATTATCTACGAATACCTGATGACCCATCTGGACATGCTCTACAACTGCACCTATATCGTTGCCCACGACCTGTACCAGCGCTCGGGGAACGATGGTATCCTCTACTATCAAAGGGGCATTGACCGGGTACGCTTCTATCTGGTCCAATACTACATGCTTCACGCCCCCGAAGGACAGAAAATCCTTGTGGAGCCTGATTACCAGACCATTGCCAGCAATATCGGGGTCAGCGTGCGTACGGTTGTGAGGAGTATCCAGAAATTAAAGGAATTGGGGGAGATAACCTCTGTCAGGAAGAAGATTTATATATCTGAAAAACAGCAGTTGGTCATGTTAGAGGAAATAGAACAGTTGGTTCAGAGGTAAGGGCATGTCTGTATAACGGGACAGAAACGGCTTCTTAGATTCCCGCCTTTGAATGAGACAGAAGCAGCTCTTATGATACCCGTCTTTCAATAAGACAGAAGCTGCTCTTGCGATTCCCGCCTTTGAATAAACCAAAAGCAGTTTGCCAAATCCCCGCCTCCAATATCGGCAGGACCTGGCAAGCTGCTTCTTGTTTACGTAACCACGATTTCCTTTATTCCCAGCTCCTTCACCCTCTCCTTCAACTTTTCCATCATCTCGTCAGACGGTTCCTTTGTGCTGGAGAAAGAAGGCCTTACCCCATAATGGCGGAATTTAATCAGTTTATACCTGACCTCGGGATATGGGGCTATCAGGCTGCTTCCCAATTCTATGGTCCGCAGGTTATCCATAACATCCGGGACCACTACGGTACGGATTTCATAAAGCTTACCCATGGCAGCCATCCGGCGGATGTTTTCCACCGGTATCCCCAGCTCCCTGCCGGTAAGTTTCATATGGTCTTCCTCACTTCCGGCCTTCAGGTCAATCATGGTTTTATCTGTAACTTCCAGTAAATCCGTCCTGTCCCAAAGAGGTACCTGCCCATTGGTATCCATATAGGTAGTCTTTCCTGCCGCTTTGACCAGGGTATAGAATCCTTTCAGGAAATCCAGGTACAGGGAACATTCCCCGCCGGAAGTGGTGATACCGCTGATGAAAGGGAAATATGCCTTCACTTCATCATAAAGCTGCTCCGGCGTCATGTTCCTGATTTTAGGGGAAGCGTCAAAAACACAGGTTTTAAGACAGGTATCGCAATTGCAGCATGCCCTATAATCATAGGACACCAAACCGTCCGCCATGGAAAGCGCGCCCGCAGGACATGTTTTTACACATGCCCCACAGTTCCTGCAAAGGTTGATTGTCTCCGGATTATGGCAGTACAGGCAATTCTGGTTGCAGCCCTGCAGGAACACGGCTGTGCGGTTGCCCGGCCCATCCACGCAGCTGAAGGGGATGATTTTATTAACCGGGGCAGTCATGGACGGACTGGTTATAGTTGCATTAGTTTTAGATACACACGTTTTAGATGAACTGGTTTTAGATGCACGAATCACTGCCAGCCCATTATCCGCTGAATCCTTTTCCGTCATTTATCCCCACGCACCTTTCTATCCAGCAGATGGAGGTTCTTATCCACGCCGGAACCATTGACCGTCGCCTCGTTCAGTGTCATTTCATCCCGGTCGAACTTCTCAATATCAGACTTCTTGACCAGGTATCCTGTTACCCTTACAAGGTCGGAATCGCCGGAGTAAAAGGACAGGTATCTTGCGCCTGAACGAAAGGCGCCTTTTAAAATGTCCAGGAGATACTGAGGATTGTTCTTAACCGTGTCATCAAAGGGGAACAGCTCCCCGCAGCCGGCATCACAGCCCTTGTGCATACGGATAAAGTTCATAATCTGGTCCGGCAGTTCAGGTTCTTCGCCAATGGGAATCCTTCCGCCTGGTGTGGAAACCGTATCCTCCATCACGCCTACCTGTGCGTGAAGACCGTACTTCCCATACTTTGCAGGCCTCCTGTCTATCTCCTGGCGGATCCGTTCCATGATTGCCTCGCCTAAGGCATCGGCTTTTTCACCATGTCCAAACCGCTCTTTTTCATCTGTCAGGCCCAGTATCCCGTTGACACACTCGGCCAGCCCTACAAAACCGAACATCCCTACCATGTGGTCCCGGTCCTTTTTAATCAGGCCCTCCCTGTACAGGAATGTATTTTCATAATAATGGCAGTAATCCACAATGAATTCACAACGGCTGTCAATGGCGTCACATACGGCAGTGACTGCTTCCGGTATCACACGGTTTAATAAGTCTTCCGGGTCCGTGGCAAGCCGGGGCAGCTGATCCATGTTCAGGCGCACCAGGGTCAGCCCGCATCCGCCGATTGGCAGTGTGTTGTAGCAGCTGACAACTGCATAATCCCCCATGTCCCTTCTGTAAAGCGCGTCATTGGCAAAGCTTGGCTTGGATGAAGCCATGGCTGTCTCAAGAGCCGCCTTCATATAATCATCCGGCGTATCTTCCCGGTACATCAGGGTCATATTGGGGCAGGGGCGCTGCATTTCCTTTGTAAGCTCAAGGATGATACGGCCCGCCCTGGTATCCTCCGGCCCCAGGTCGGCATGGCAGAATGCGTTGGATATGGTGCGGTCCACATGGGTCAGGAGGAAACGTATGGCCTTCCTGGCTTCGTCCTCATCCTTCACGAAGGGTTCCAGCAGGCGGTCCAGGCACCCGATGTAAACCGCCAGCCCGCCGTCCGCCGGAATATTGTGATACAGGCAGAGCAGGTTGCCCACCGCTTCCCAGATATCCTTTGGCGGTTCCAGCATCAGGAACCCGCTTCCCTGCTTCAGGAACCGTTCATAATCCGGCAGGCAATACCTTGTGCGGTAAGGGGTCTTACCCTCAAACATATCCATCATGGCGCCGTTTTCGAAATACTTCCTGGATAATTCCGTATAGTTGACCAGCTCAATGGAATTCTCTGCAATCTTCGCCATATCCTTGAGACGCTGGTTGAATGTTACTTTTGGGTTTGTGATTGTATGGATAATATCCTGTGTCATGTCATTTGTTGGCATACGCGTACCTCCCTGTACTTACTATATCATATTTCTAGTCTGCATTTCCATCTATCATACATCTGCAACCGCCGCACATTTCCCCCAATCATGCGTTCCTCGCCCTTCTATAGGCCCTGATGGAGAAAATGGCGAGTCCGGCCAGGGTCGCGCAGTAGGGAATTGTCTTTACAAGGTCCGAGGGCCAGCCCAGGGTTGCAACTGCGTTGGACAGGGCGTCTGTCACACCGAACAGCAGGGATGTGGCGGCGGTCCCGATGGCGCCCCTCTGCCCCATTGCCTCTGCCGCAAGTGCAATCCAGCCGCGGCCGCTTACCATGTCCCTGGAGAACCAGGACACATATCCCATGGACATGAAGGCCCCGCCCAGTCCGCTCATGACGCCGCTGATGATCAGGGCGATGGCCTGGGTCCTGGCCACACTGATTCCCACGGAATCAGCCGCTTCCTTTTTCTCGCCGACCGCCCTGATGTGATAGCCCAGGGCCGTCCTCTTTAACAGATAGAAGGTAAATACAACTGCCAGGATGGACAGGTAGGTCAGGATATTATGCCCGGAGACGGCTGGCCCCAGCACCGGGATATCCTCGATGAACGGGATATTGATGTTTGGAAGCACCTTGCTGTCCAGGGAAACGCTGGTCCCCTTGTCATGGGCCGCCAGATACAAAAAGAAAATGGTCCCTCCGCTGGCAAGGCTGTTGATGGCAATTCCGCCCAGGATGATGTTGGTCTTATAATACAGGGTGAAGAAGGCCAGCACGCTGGCTGCCAGCACTGCTGTCAGGATGGCAAATGCCAGCCCGGCCCATGCGCTCCCAAAGAGGTAACTGAAAAACATGCCTGCAAAGGCCGCCATCAGCATCATTCCTTCCAATGCAATATTGGGCACCCCGGCCACATCGGAGACAACCGCCCCCATGGATGCAAACAGAAGAGGCGTGGTCACCCGGAGGATGGAGTAGAAAAAGTCACTGGTAAATATCAAATCTGTCAATGCCTTCATGCCTTGGCCTCCTTCTCTATCCAGTTCTGCCTGTACTTATGCAGGAAACGCTCCGCAGAAATCAGCAGGATGATGATACTCTGTAATATGGCAATCATTTCCGTGGGAATGTCCGATGAACGGTTCACCAGGTCTGCGCCAATCCTCAGGTAGCTTACAAAAAAGGCTGCCCCGATTACGCCTATGGGATGGTTACCCGCCAGCATGGCTATCATGGCGCCGTCAAAACCGTATCCGGGCAGCGCGGTCCACTCAAACCTCTTATGCATGCCGATACACTCAATCAGGCCTCCGGCGCCTGCCACGGCCCCCGCCACCACATGCACGATGATGATGACCCTTGTCACGTTGATGCCGGAATAGCTGGCAAACCTGGCATTGTTGCCCGTCATCCTGATTTCATATCCCCATTTGCTTTTGAACATGAATATGTATACAAGCACCGCACATGCCAGCGCAATCAGGAATCCCACATGGATCCTGGTGCCGGGTACCAGGTTGGCAAGGAGTGCATTTTTCCTGTATTTGTATGATACCAGGGACGCGACCTTGGGGTCCCGCATCATATTGTTCAGCAGATAAAGGCCGACCCCCAGCAGGATGTTGTTCATCATCAGGGACGTTACCATCTCATTGGCCCCGTACTTTGCCTTCAGGACGCCGGGTACCAGCATGATGACCATTCCGGTCACGGCTCCCACCGCGATACAGACAGCCGGGAATATGACGGGAGGCATCTTAAGCCATATGGCCAGGATGGAACCGGTGATGCCTGAGATGAAGAAAATGCCTTCGCCGCCAAGGTTGAACAAGCTGGCCCTGAACATCAGGGCCATGGAAAGCCCGGAAAAAATCAGGGGCACTGCGGTTTCCACAATATTGCCCAGATAACGTTTGGAGGACAGCGGGGCCAGAAGGAATATGCGGATGGACTCCACTGGCTGGTCGCTGACCAGAAGGATGATGATAAATGCCACAGCTATGGCAACCCCCATGGAAACCACGGTTCTTATGATGTTAAATGACTGCTCCCTGCTCATCCCCTGGCCCTCCTTATCTGTTCCTCACTGTGCCGTTCAAGCCCCAGCATATAAAGCCCCAGCTTTTCCTCATTCAGTCCCTCGGTATCATCAAAATAAGCCACGATTTCCCCTTCATACATGACCGCAATCACGTCAGACAGTTTCAGGGCCTCACTTAAATCAGCGGATATGAGAAGGACCGCACACCCATTGTCCCTTAATTCCATGATTTTCTTGTGGATGATATGGGCTGCCCCGATGTCCACGCCTCTGGTGGGCTGTTCCGCAATCAGGACCTCAGGCTCATGGCTGCATTCCCTGGCAACCACCACCTTCTGCATGTTTCCGCCGGAAAGCATCCCCACATTCTGACTGTTGCCAAAACAGCGTATCTCATAGGAACGGATATTATCATCTGCAAATGTATCTATTTTCTTGTAATCCAGCAGTCCGCCCCTGCAGAATTCCCTGCTGGCGTACCGGTTGGACACCATGTTCTCAGCGATGGATTCCTGGCCTGCGATTCCCTGGTCCATGCGGTCCTCGGGCACATAGCCGAACTGCATACGGCGGATTTCCTGAAGGCTCAGTCCGGCAACGGATTTCCCGTTTAACCGGATATCCCCCTGTTTCAGCGCCCTCTTTTTTGTCATCAGGTCCACCAGCTCCACCTGTCCGTTGCCCTGGACACCGGCTATGCCGAAAATCATGCCGCCCCTGACCCCGAAGTTTAAATCTTTAAGGATCTGTATCTTATTCCTGTCCGTGTAGGAGACATGTTCCGCTTCAATCTTAATATCCCCTGCCTTCGGCCGGCTCTTGGCAATGGATGTGTCCATCTCGCATCCCATGATCATGCTGGAGATTTCCTTTTCCGTCACATCCTTTGTCTCACAGCATCCCACGAAGCAGCCCGCCCTCATGACGGTGATACGGTCCGATATCCTCTTGATTTCCGGGATTTTGTGGGAAATGAACACAATGGTATGGCCCTGCTCCTTCAGATGGATCAGCTCCTCAAAAAGCTGGTCTGTCTCCTGGGGCGCCAGCACGGCCGTGGGTTCGTCCAGAATCAGGATTTCCGCCCCTCTTGCCAGCGCCTTTAATATCTCAATCTTCTGTTTCACACCTACCGGAAGGGTCCTGGTTACTGCCTCCGCCTCCACTTCCAGGTTATATCTGCTGCTGAGTTCCTTTGTAAAACGGACCGCCTCTTCCTCGCTTACAAACAGCCCTTTTTTTGGCTCCATACCAAGAATGATGTTCTGTGCCGCTGTAAAAGATTCCACCAGCATGAAATGCTGGTGGACCATCCCGATTCCATGGGCAATGGCATCTTTGGAGGATGAGAATCTGACACTCTCCCCCCGCAGGATGATTTCTCCTGAAGACGGCGGTTCCATACCGAACAGAACTTTCATTAAGGTGGATTTTCCTGCGCCGTTTTCTCCAACCAGCGCATGGATTTCCCCCTTTTTCAGATTGAAGTTTACATCTTTATTGGCAGCAATACCGTTGCCATAGATTTTTGAAATGTCCTTCATCTCCAAAATATAGTCTTGCATCCGTATACCTCCGGCCTGTTATGGGCGTACTGCCTCTCGGATTTCATTTACCTTGTCTGTGGTGATGCCTGTGGTGGGGGTCATCTCCACTTCCCCTGCCACTACCTTCATCTTCAGCTCCTCAACCTGTTTCCTGTCCTTTTCGTCAAGAAGCTTTTCATAGAATTCATTTTCCGCAATCCCCACTGCGTCCTCTGCAATACCAAATACTTCCCTGGTGCCGTAAGGTATCTCACCCTTCATGGCCCGGTCCACTGCCTTGACGGCATTTTCAGGAATGTTCTTGATGGCTGAGGTGATTACCACATTCGCCATCTCTGGTTTGGAATCCTTTAAGGCTTCTGCCTGGTCAGAGTCAACTCCGATAACAAACTTGCCCTGGGACACTGCCGCATCAATCACGCCAAGACCGGACTGGCCGGCTGCCGCAAAGATAACGGATAAACCGGAGTTATAGAGGAGGAGGGCATTTTCCTTCCCCTTGGCAGTGTCGGTAAAGCTGCCCACATAGGAGGTTGCCACCTTGATATCAGGATTCACTGCCTGGGCGCCTTCAATATATCCAACCAGGAACTCATTGATTCCCGGAATATCCATTCCGCCCACGAATCCAATCTTGTCCTCGCCCAGTTCAGCGGCCTTCAGTGCTCCGGCTGCCCCGGCCAGGAAACTCATCTCATTGTTCTTTGTTCCCATGATATAAACATTGGCAGGCGGCTCCGCCATCTCGTCATCCAGGTTGATGAACTTCTGGTCCGGATATTCCTCCGCCACCTGTACCAGCGCATCATCGTTATTGCTGGAGATGGTAAGGATCAGGTCGTATCCTTTTTCACACATATCCACAAGAGCCGGATAATATTTGGAAGTATCCACACCCGCCTCAACGTAATCCACATCCACACCCAGCTGCTCCTTGATTGGTTCGATGGAACGGAAGGACGCATCAAAGAAGGATTTATCGCCCAGGTTGCCGGGAATCATCAGCCCCACTTTAAAGTCATGGGGAGATACGGTTTCACCCATGCCGCTGTTTTCCGTTTCCTGGTCCGCGGCTTCCCCGCCCCCAGCCTTAGCGGTGTCCCCGGATCCCGCCTCCATGCTCTCTGTCTTTACGGTTGTCTCTTCATCCTCAGGTTCCGGCGCCCCACACCCGGTTAACAGACTGGCCGCCATACACACCGCAAGGAATCCTGCTGTCAGTTTCTTCATAAATAAAATCCTCCATTCGTTCATTCATTTTTTATCACAAGCCATATCGGCTGTAAATATCCCATAAAACCATACTAAAAATATGTATCCACAATCCGGTAGAACCGTTCCAGGTCCACGGACTGCGCAAATTGGAAACCTGTGTCCACCTGCGGATTGATTTCGTAGTAATTCGTCATATCCACCATGGTTCCCCTGGTCAGCTTCCCTGACAGTTCCACTGCAAAATGCCCCTTTTTCAGGGATACCACCTGATTGTCAATCAGGTATGCCACTAACAGCACATCATGAAATGTGACCGGGTATCCGGTGGCTTCCTGAAACAACCTGACCCCCTCCAGGAAATAATCCATCCTCCTGTCGTTCCTGCCCTTCCAGTCACTCAGGCGCTTATCATCGATTCTCAGGAATTTGGTCACATCCAGCCCCATCATGATTAACCGGCCTGACCGTTCCATGACAATGGACGCTGCCTCCGGGTCACAGAGGATGTTCCACTCCGGGCTGGAATTCATAAAGGTGCCGCCCATTCCGATAATCTGCACCCCCTTCATCAATTCCGGCTCCTTTAAGAATGCCATGGCCAGATTCGTCATGGCTCCCATGGCCAGGATAATCAGGTTTTTGTCCTCTTTTACTTTTTGGATGATGAAATCATCCGCATGTCCGGCTGCCGGACTATCCTCTGCAGTCTTACCATCCGTCCTGTAATCCTTTACCAATCCGTATTGTATCGGCGCTTCAAAATCACCCCCGCCATTCCCCAGGATCGGTCCCCCATATCCTGGGCAAACCGGAATACTGCCTCTTCCATACAGCGCCAGCAGGTCCCTTACCATCAAAGCCCGCTTTTCCGTATCCTTAAATACGGTTGTCACCCCAACTATTTCTATGGAGTCACAGGAGAGCGCCAGCATAAATGCCGCTGCGTCATCCACATCATCCCCCAGGTCCGTGTCAATCAGAACCCTGACCTTATCCATCTGCTTCTCTCCCTCTTAGTAAGTTTCACAAGTTTTTTATCACCATTTACAAATAAATAAGCAATTTGTATATACACTTATAAGTGTTTCTTATATTTTTATCCTTACTTGTAATTTGAATTATAAACGTACCTGAATGCAGAGTAAAGGACACATGTCCTTTACTCAGAAAAAAAGATGGAAAAATGCCAAAAGGCGGCAAGGACAGACACCACCTGGCCGCCACAGCTTTTGACTATAAGGATTTATTAAAGTATAAACGCAATACACATATATAACAGCGCAACCTTTCCATTGCGCCCTGACAGCAGATACAGTCCGCCTAAAGCAACCCCAAATATAAGGCTGAACATGCCCACTGAAACGTTTTTGGTAAATATGTGTGGCAGTCCCCAGGTCAGGCTGAGAACCATACTTCCCCAAGGGATGTTCTTTTTCCCTGTAAGCAGCTCTCCTGTGGCCTGGCTGTAATATACTATCATCAGCGCTAAAAGCATTTCCAAAATATAGTAGATAATCTGAAGCATGAACCCAATCCAGCCAGCGGTTTTTCCAAATGCCAGGAAATATTGCAGTTCTTTTAATGGCTTCGGCCCTCCGTTCAGGACCCACATTACAGCAGTGATGCATATAATAATCAGTACACACAGAAGGGTGTGTGGTTTTGCGTACGCTGCGGGTCCTCCGAATGGATTAGGATATGTTTCATTCCTCATTCCATAAAAAAGGAAAAGGGTTGATGAACTCCATAATGATATTATAAAAACCAAAGAACATAGAACCCTCAGATTACCCGGATAATCAGAAAACCATGCGTTCCTTACCCCGCTTGTCACAAAATCCATATAAAGAATGCCTACAGATGCAACTGCCGCCAAAATGGGCGGCCCAGGTTTTTCTTTCAAAGCAAATCCTCCTTTTTACATGTCGTATCTTAAGCATAATTGTCAAATACAAATATACCCCTTCGAATATATCCAATATTTGATAAAGATAAAGAAAAGATTGCTAAAAGTCCATAAAATCCGCATCCGCATGTCCGGCACCACAAAAAAAATCCCCTGAACAAACAAGGGGATTTTCAACCAATCCATCAGCTATGCAGAAATAAAGCGTAAGATGCCCGTCCGCACAAACAGTATATCATTCCACAGGGCGCCCTTATGGTTACACCTCATACAATTGCCGCATCCAGAAATGCTGCCTCTGCCGCATATCCTTCCATTCTTTTTATATCTTCATCCGTAAAACCAAAGGCATTTTTCACCAAGTCTATTTCCTTTAACAGTGTTGTGCCTGACACTGTCCTGTTATCCGTGTTCAGGGTCACATGGACGCCCGCATCATAAAGCTCCTTAATTGGATGCTCTTTCAGCGACCGTACGCCTTTGGTCTGCACATTGCTGGTCACGCAGACCTCCAGGGCCGTCCTGCGTGTCACCAGTTCCTTAATAAGGGATTGGTCCTGAATTGCCGCAATCCCATGGCCAATCCTGAGCGCCCCCATTTCCAGGGCCTTCCACATACTGTCCGGGCCGGCGGCCTCGCCTGCATGGATGGTCCGCTTTAACCCATAACGGTCTGCTTCTTCAAAAAGACTCCTGAAAAGTCCGGTATCATATACTTCCTCAGCGCCTGCCAGATCCACTCCGCAGACAATCCTGCCCTTTTCCCCGTCCTTCACGCAGTCAGCCGCGGTTTTCAGGGTTTCCATATTGTTCCTTGCCGTGCCTTCATCACTGCCTCTCATACAGCAGAGCAGAAGCCCGGCCTTTATTCCCGGATATGCAGCCATCCCGCGCTTCACGCCCGCGGCTACCGCCTCTGTCACCTCCATCTGGCTTAATCCCAATTCAGTGGAAAGCTGCGGCGCAAAGCGGATTTCCGCATATTCCACGCCCTCACGCGCCAAATCCTCCGTCAGTTCGAACGCCACCCGTTCCAATGCCACGTCCGTCTGAAGATAGTTCAGAGGAAGTGCAAAACGCGACAGATACTCCGACAGGCTGCTGCATGGCACAGGCGCCTGCATCAAGGTCACCAGCCCTTCCAAATCAGCTGCCGGAGCCTTCCCATCCCGTATCATCGCCAATTCCCATATTGTTTCCGGCCTTAAAGAGCCGTCCAGATGCACATGCAGTTCAATCATATCCGCCTTCTCCTTTTCTGTCATTCATCATTCAATAGGCTCCTGGCCTTCAGCGCCGAAAAATTACAGGTGCGGATGCTCATGGAACCACCGTCCACCCTATTATACTGCCTGGCATAAAGCTTGAGAAGATAGTTTCTCGCTTCTGCATCCTCTATCCCCAAAACCGCCGGAGCCGCGTCCGCTGAAAGCCCGGAAAAATCATCCAATGCAAACATATCAATATTGGCGATGTGTTCCACATTATATTTTGCAATCACATAATCCGGCCTCATCCAGGCAAATCCCAGATAAAAGACAGATACCGTCACCAGACAATACCGGAACAGCGGAAATCCATGATTAAATATAAGGACTATCACACCGGCCATCAGTATTACCAGCATGGCCAGGAACCAGAGCACCAGCACCCTTAAAAATGTAAGATGATACTGCCCCACATACAGAAGCATCCTGTATATGGCTGATGCAATCATCACATAGGTGCACATGCTGATGACCAGCAGGACTCCATTTAACAGGACATTTTCCTGACAATACTTCAGGCACAGAAGCACCATGACAAGGTTAAGAAACGCCACGGACAGCAGCTGGAAGAACCCCTGTCTTGCATAATCCGAATACGTCATCCCCCATGGCAGGCTTCCCTTCCCCATAAACAGATACACAACCTGAATGGCGCAGAATACCACATAGATGATGGCAATCATGGACATGAAACTGATTGCGGCAAACGGGGAACATACCCGCCGGTCAGCTGTTTCATCGCTGATATTCCCTGCGCAGGCGCTGCAGATAAGGCAATACATAATCAGTGTCCAGGCCGCGGTCTGAAGCAATACCAGGAAAATGGTAACAGGATTCAGTATCTCCCTTAACACCACATCCAGCATGTTCTGAAATACCATATCCGCGCTGCCCAATAAAAGACAGAGTATGACCATGGCCGGAACCGCCGCACACATACCTGCAATAAGCCTTAAAACATTCCTGTACTTCCTGCTCTTAATGGACTTTATATATTCCTTTCCATGGACAAACGGACAGTATATCATTCCAATGGCCTGGGCCAGGTATATGGCTATGGATGCCACGTATTTCCCGATATTCCATCTGCTGTCCTGGTGGAACTGGTGCAGGATGAAAATACAGAACAGAAGCACCAGCGCAAGCCTGTTCATATTATAACCAACCGTCATATTGGCTGTAAAACAGGTGGAAAGCCCTATGAAAAATGACAGTACCGCCAGGTATATGGATCCCTTCTTAACCTCCACCCCCACACGTCTGAACAAAAGGAACATGGCACCATATGTCACGGCCACCAAAAGGGGAACCGTTATTCCCAGAGGGTTATGATACAGGCAGAAGCAGGCAGCCGCTCCGTACGCTATGCTTAATGTTCCCAGGAAACCGAAATCCTGGCTTATGTCTTCCAGTTTCCGGTTCCCTTTGGAAATGCTTCCGGAAGCGCTTCTGGAAATGCTTTCGGAAACGCTTCCGGAAACATTATCTGCACTGTTTTTTTCAATATCATCATCCATCCGTATCCCCTCCCTCCTCATCCGGTTCATAAATCAATATATCACCTGGCTGGCAGTCCAGGGCTTCACAGATTGCCTCCAGGGTAGAGAACCTGATTGCCTTTGCCTTATTATTCTTAAGGATGGACAGATTCGCCATGGTGATATCCACCTCTGCGGCAAGTTCCTTCAGGCCCTTTTTCCGTCTGGCCATCATCACATCCAGATTAACCACAATTCCCATGCTATACCTTCCTTCCTAAATGGTCAGGTCATTTTCCTCTTTGTACCGTACGGCCTGTTCAAACACCTGACACAATACAAAGCAGAACAGACCTGCAATGGAAAACACAATAATGACAACCACGGTTGCCGGCGTGGGTGCAAGCGGGAGACGGATAAGGGAGATAAAAGCCAGGAAAAAGCTGCATTTCCCTATACGTTTTAAGGAATCTGCATTTTCCATCACAAACGCATCATCTGCCAGAACGGTTCCAAACATCCGTCTAAGTTCCCGCACAATCATAAGGGCCAGGATTCCGGAACCGATATAAAGCACGCACTGGGGTATATAATGCACCCTGAAAGATTGTATATATCTTCCCACATAACGGAATATCACGGGAATCCCCAGCGTGATTACCATTCCCCCATAAAACATGGCATCCAGCAGCCATTTCGTAAACCGTACAAGCCGTTTATTCATTCCACATCCACCTTTCTCTTATCACATTCCTTAAAATCCCTTTATCCGGAGCATACCACATTGTTTTCCATTTTTCAATATATTTTTATTGATATTCGATAATTTAATATTGATAATAGATAAATATTAAGATTTTTGTAATTATATGGGGTTGTAGTGATACGGGACCCAAATTGAAGATAAGATCAGAAACAGCAACTAATTACAATTACGTTGTCATAACAACATACAATACCATCCGCCTGCGGTATACTTATCACAGAAACATCAATACAGCATCAATAAGACCCACCCTCAGGAGGATATATAAATGATAAGAAGGATTATTAAAATAAATGAAGGACTCTGCAATGGATGCGGCGCATGTGCAGCTGCCTGCCACGAAGGCGCCATCGGCATGGTGGACGGTAAGGCAGTGCTGTTAAAGGATGACTATTGCGATGGGCTGGGGGACTGCCTTCCAACCTGTCCCACTGGCGCCATTACCTTTGAAGAAAGAGAAGCAGCGGCCTATGACGAAGCTGCTGTCAAGGCCCGCATGGCCGGGACAACAAAAAAAGAGGGCAGCAAGCCCTCTCCCTGCGGATGTCCGGGTTCCCAGTCCAGGTCCATCACCAGGCCCCAGCCTAGCCCCCAATCCACGCCTTATCACCCGGCAGCCCCCATCCCATCCATGGAAAGCCAGCTGTCCCAATGGCCGGTCCAGATCAAGCTGGTCCCCGTACAGGCGCCTTACTTTCAGGATGCCCGGCTGCTCATAGCAGCCGACTGTACTGCATTTGCTTACGGCAATTTCCACAACGACTTCATCGCGGGCCGGATCACCCTAATCGGATGCCCCAAGCTGGATATGGTGGACTATTCCGAAAAGCTGACAGAAATCATCCGTCTCAACGATATTAAAGATGTCACCGTTGTCCGCATGGAAGTGCCATGCTGCGGCGGCATTGAAAATGCCGTAAAAAACGCGCTTAAGGCCAGCGGCAGATCCATCCCGTGGCAGGTTGTGACTGTCAGGACGGATGGCAGCCTGATTTAATGCAGGCGGGAAGGGGTATCCGCCCCTTCCTTAATCCACGAACACCGTATTATACCTGTCAATACAATCACTCAGCGTATTGGAAAAATGCGCAATGGAACCCAGCGGCTCCAGCCCCGGGTCCTCAATGGGCTTTCCGCTTTCCACCTGTCCCATCATCCACTCCAGGGCCTGGAGCATCCTCTCATACAGTTGGTCAAATGGTTTTGAATTGCTCATGGATTCCATCATCATCTGGTTATTGTCAGCGGTGGCGGCATTTAAATCTTCCACGACCGAAGTCAGTTCATCGTATAATGGCCTAATCTTAGTCAGGTCCAGGTCCGTGATATTATCATCCGTCACACCCTGGAGCGTGCATTCGTCCATTATCTGCCCTGCAATGCTGATGCCGCGGCTGGCATTATACGCAATCAGCCTGCCCTCCGCCTTCATCTCCTCTTCTTCCGCTGCAATCCTCTCATCAGCCACCTCGCTCACGGCATGTATGAATTCGTATCCCAAAGGCTCAAATTCATCGGCAGCAGGATAGATGACAGCATGAAGGTCCTTTGCCTTCTGATACTGGTTTGCCGCATAATCATTGCTTCGGCTTACCTCTGAAAATGCTTCCATAAGCTCCTTTAAGGGTTCAGCCATCTCCTTCACCAGCGGATCCAATGTCTCATATGCAGGCTCCATGTCTGCAAGCTGTATGCAGTCATCTGCAAGATTCTTGCCAAATCCCCTGATACGGTAACCGTATGTATATCCACTGTCAGGAATCAGTGCAAACTCCTCACCATATTCCACCACCTCATAATAATAATCAATGTCGTCTAACAGCTTCACTATCTCATTATTCAGTTCAACATAATAATTATACTTTATCAGATCCATCTGCTCCGGGGAAATGCTTTCCTCCGCCCCTGTTTCCTCTTCTTCTGTTTCTTCCTCCACAGTCTTTGCAGGCTCACTCAGTGCCTTTGCCTTGGCATTCTCCTTCAGTTCATTAATGTTTTCACCGCATCCCGATACTGCCAGCACCGCAATACATACCGCTGCCAGTGCAGCGCCCATGAATCTCTTTCTCATACCGTACCTCCAGATATTATTATCCCTTTATCTTACCAGATATAACCATTTTCGTACAGGGATTAAACAAAAAAGACAGGATAACTGCTTCCCTCAAAACAGGACATCCAAAAACAGCTTTGTTATCTCTCTGGGCCTGGCAATGGCTGTCCCGGCCACCGCTGCCAGGACGCCCGTATCAAGGGCTGCCTTAAGCTGCTCCGGCGTCCACATCCCACCCTCGGCAATGACCGGACGGCTGCATGCATCCACCTTTTCCATGGTTGGGGTGATATAAATCCCGCAATCCTCAGAATCCTTTTCAATGATCCCAATCACAGGAAGATCCACCGGAATGCGCAGGGAAAGCGGACCCCGAAGAGCCCGCTTTCCAAAATCCTTTTATTCAGACAATGCCTCAAATATCAGCCTTCCCACAACAGAACCCCCGTCCAGAAGCCCGATGGATTGCTCGCCATAGTAGGCCGCCCGCCCATGGACCGACTTCATGGCTTTGGTTGACTCTGAACCTTCTGCAGCTATCCTGGCCGCATTCTTCAATGCTTCCTTAAAGTCCCCGTCCTTGTCTGCCAGCAGGCTTTCTGCCGCCGGATAGATGGAGTCCAGGATTGTCTTTTCACCAGGCTTTGAACCGGCCTTATCCATGATTTTCTGCACTCCGGCCATCACTGCCTCCGCAAATTCAGGAAGGCCTGCCTCGGTCCTGCCTTTTAAGGACTTTGCCATTCCCATAAATGCGAATGAGATAATGGTTCCGAGGCTTGAAGGGGCTGCCTCGTTGAACACGCCGCCTGTCTGCATCAGTATCTTGCCCAGGTCCGTCTCCTGCGTGCCCTCAACGAACACGGCCGCGGCCTCAAAGCCCTCGCTCATGGAAACACCCAGGTCACCGTCCCCGTTCTGCTGGTCCAGTTTAATCAGATAATCTTTATTCTCAGCCATGATCCGGCTTATCTTCCTAATACCCGTTTTAACAGATGCTGCATTCATTGTCGTATCCTCCTATTCGTCAAAGGGTCTTATTTGTTCAGGTTGGTGTAGAATGGTGTCTTTGCCGGGGAAAGCAGCAGTTCCTTTAACTGCCCATCCAGCTTGAAGATGGTAACGGAAAGTCCTGCCATCTCCATGGAGGTTGCATATTCACCCACATGAGGCATCACAACCTTGACGCCCATGTCATTTAACAGCTCGTGGACACGGCGGTACACAATCAGCTGCTCTTCCATGGGGGTTGCACCCAGACCGTTGACCATGACAGACACTTCGTCACCCTCTGCCAGAGGCATATCCTCTGTAATCCTGCCAACCAGGGTTTCCGCAACCTCATCGGCCGTCATCATTTTCCTGACCTCGATTCCCTTCTCCCCATGGATGCCCATTCCGATTTCAATCTCATCGTCTTCTATCTGGAAGGTGGGTTCCCCTACCTGTGGAACAATACATGGTGACAGGGCCACGCCCATGGTGCGGATATTGTCAAGGGCCTTCTGCGCCACTCCGGCCACTTCCTCCAGGGACATCATACGCTCCGCGGCAGCGCCTGCGGCCTTAAAGGCATATACCATTCCGGCAACACCGCGGCGTTTTTCCATTGTCTCCTTGGGACTGCTGGCAACATCGTCCTTTACACGCACTGTTTTGGTTTCCACATCATCCATTTCCACCATTTCACAGGCCATGTCAAAGTTCATATTATCGCCGCCGTAGTTCCCGTACAGGCAGAGCACGCCGCTGCCGTAATCACAGGCCTTAATCATATCGGCCATCTTCTTGGCGGACGGGGACGCGAATACATTGCCCACCGCGCATCCGTCCAGCATGCCCTGGCCCACATAGCCAAGGAATACGGGAAGATGTCCGCTTCCTCCGGCTGTCACGATCCCAACCTTGCCCTTTTCAACCGGGTAATTGGTGAGAAGTATCCTCTCATCCCCGTCTAACAATTTAACCTTATCCCCATAGGCATAAATAATGCCTTCCATTGTCTCTTTTACAAAATTTTCCGGTTTGTTGATTAATTTCTTCATGCTTGTTCCCCTTCCTTTTTTAAATACGAATATTCCGGATTCAATACAATACTGCGTCCCCCTGAAACCTCCAGGCTGGTGCCTGTTATGTAGGAAGCCCGGCTGCTGCAAAGAAATACCACCGGGGCAGCTATCTCCTCCGGCACGGCCACACGCCGTAAAAGGGTGTCGTCCGTATTCCGTTTCAGATAATCCGGTTTGATATTAGCCGCCACTGCCGGGGTTGCCGTAAATCCCGGCAGCACGGAATTAACCCGGACCCCATAAGCCGCATATTCCCCTGCAAAGGAAACCGCCAGCTTAATCACCGCCGACTTTAAAGGCCCATACAGGGTGCTGGCGCCCACGGTGCCGCATCTGGCCGCCAGGGAGCTGATATTGATAATGCTTCCGCCGGTTTTTTTCATGTAGCGGAAAGCTGCCTGGGTGCCGTATATGGTGCTGAAGAAGCATACCTTTGTAATCTTCTCAATATCCTGCTCCCTGTACTCTTCCCCCTCTTTTGGGAAACTGGCCCCTACATTGTTAATCCAGCAGTCCAGGGAGCCGAACCTCCCATAAGCTTCCTTCGCAACCCTGTAGACATCTTCCTCCACCGTCATGTCTGCGGCGGTTCCATATACTGTTCCATATACCGCTCCATGCACCGTATGGCCTGCGGCGCCAGACGGCTCCGCCATTCCATCCGATACTGCGGCGCCAGCCGACTCCGCCATTCCATCCGATACCGCGGCGCTAGCCGGCTCCGCCATTCCATCCGATACCACGGCGCCAGCCGATGCCCCTGCTCCGCCCAAGGCCCTCACCGCGGCATCCACTTCATCCACATTCCTGGCACAGATAAAAACATTGGCCCCCTCTTCCAGGAAGGTCTTTGCAACCGCGTACCCGATGCCCTTGCTGCCGCCTGTGACAACGGCGGTCTTTCCTTTCAGTCCTAAGTCCATACCCTGCCTGCTTTCCCCGATTTTTCCTACGCACCCAGATAAGCTGCCTTCACCCTTGGGTCCACAAGGAGTTCCTTGCCCTTGCCTTCCATGATAATCTTACCTGTCTCCAGCACATAACCCCTGTCCGCAATGGACAATGCCATGGATGCATTCTGCTCAATCAGAAGGATGGTCTTGCCCATGTCCCTGATTTTTAATATCAGTTCAAATATATCTTCAACAATAATCGGCGCCAGTCCCAGGGACGGCTCATCCAACATCACGATATCCGGGTCCATCATAAGGCCCCTTGATATGGCAAGCATCTGCTGCTCGCCGCCTGACAGGCTTCCTCCTGCCTGGCCGATACGTTCCTTCAGACGCGGGAACAGGGTGTACTGTTCCTCCACCAGTTCATTAATCCTGGCCTTGGTAAGCTTGGGGTTGCCCAGGGAGCCTGCAATCAGGTTCTCGTACACGGTCAGGGCAGGGAATATCTTCCTTCCCTCAGGCACATGGCACATACCCATTTTTACCACTTTATCCGGCGGCATCTTTGTGATGTCATGCCCCTTAAATGTAATCTTGCCGCTTACCTTGGGAACCAGCCCCGATATGGCGCCCAGGGTAGTTGTCTTACCCGCGCCGTTGGAACCGATTAATGTGATGATCTCGCCTTCCTCCACGTGGAAGCTGATGTCCGTAAGCGCTGTGATATATCCGTAATTGACTGAAAGATGTTCCACATTAAGCATGAACCTTCACCGCCTCTCCTGCAATGATACCCTTGCCGAAATATGCCTCCTGCACTTCCTTGTTGGACTTCACCTCATCCGGCGTGCCCTCGCATATCTTCTGTCCGAAGTTCAGGACCAGGATGCGGTTACAGGAATTCATCACGAACTTCATGTCATGTTCAATAACCGCGATGGTATATCCGCCTTCGTTGAGCATTTTGATAAACTCCATAAGCTCCTGTGTCTCCAGGGGGTTCATGCCCGCCGCAGGCTCATCCAGCAAAAGGATGTACGGCTCCAGGGCCAGCGCCCTGGCAATCTCGACCTTACGCTGCATGCCGTATGCCAGGTTGCCCGCCATGGTATCCCTGTATTCGAACAGGCCGATGGCCTTTAATATCTCCTCGCTCTTGCTAATCGCGTACTCCTCATCCTGCCTGTAGGTCTTGGTGTGGACGATTGCATCCAGCATATTGCTCTTCGTCCTGATATGGCATCCGATCTTAACATTGTCCAGGACGCTCATGAACTTAAACAGCTGCAGGTTCTGGAAGGTCCTTGCCATACGTTTCCTTGCTACCCTTTCAGATGAGAATCCGGTCACATCCTCTCCCATCAGGTATACCTTGCCCTTGGTAGGGGTGTACATACCGGTACACATATTAAAGAAGGTGGTCTTCCCGGCCCCGTTAGGCCCGATGATGCCGAAAATGTCACCTGCCATTACCTTCATATCCACGTTTTCAACTGCCTTCAGACCGCCAAAGTATTTACATAAGCCTTTTGATTCAAGAATCGGTACGCTTCTGTCAATCTTATCGAACTCAATCATGCCTTCTTCACCTCCGGAGTCTTTTTCTTATCCCCATCCTTTTTCTGGATCTCGCCGCCGGCAAGGATGGAATCAGATGCACCCATAAGTCCCTGAGGACGTACCCACATCATCAGGATGATGATGATTGCATAGATTACATATCTCCAGTTCTCCAGGAAACGCAGGGCCTCAGTCAGGATTGTAACAATTGTGGAACCAAGAATCGGTCCAAGCAGGGTTCCCTGGCCTCCGATGACGACCATGGCCAGCACGTTAAAACCTGTATCCGTGGTAAACTGCGATGACTCGATATAGTTGACAAAGGGAGCGTAGGCAGCCCCGATGATCCCTGCCCAGAATGCCCCGTACATAAAGTTCATGCACTTGCACTTACTGGTCTCAACGCCCAGTGACTTGGCAGCCACCTGGTCCTCACGGATTGCCATCCATGCGCGGCCCACCCTGGATTTTAAGACCCTGTCCGTAATGAACAGGAACACCACGCCGATGATAAGGAATATGAAGTAGTAATATTTAGGCTTGAACATTTCCAGGCCAAAGAAATTAGGATAAGGAATCTGCTTGATACCCAATGCGCCGCCGGTTACAGGCGTCCAGGTCTGGGCAATGATCCTTATGATCTCAGATGCGCCCAGCGTGACAATGGACAGATAGATTCCCGACAGCTTAAGCGTTGGAAGGCTTACAATCAGTCCCACAAGGGCTGCAAGGATACCTGCAACCGGAAGGGCAATCCAGAAGTCCACGCCCACATTCTTGGACAGGGCCGCGCAGGTATAAGCGCCAATTGCAAAGAATCCGGCCTGGCCCAGACAGGTCTGGCCGCTGTAGCCGTTGATTACGTTCAGGGAGCCGGCCAATGTGGCATACATCATGATGGTACAGATATATCTCAGTATCAGGGCCTGTTTAATCACAAACGGAAGCACGATGGATATAACAAGAAGAGCTAACAGTACAGGCAGCTTATGTTTTTCATAAAATGCTTTTGCCTTATTCATCATACCCTCACTCCTTTCTTGCTGACAAATCCCTGAGGCCTGATTAACAGTACAAGGATCAGGAAGCCGAATGCAAATACATCGCGGAAGGTTGCCGCCGATACCGCAATGCCCAGGTTCTCAATGACACCGATACACAGGCCGCCCAGGGCAGAGAACCGGATATCCACCAGGCCGCCCAGCACGCTGGCCGCAAATGCCTTCATACTGTAGATACCGCCCATGGTAGCTGATACGGAATAATAATAGATACAGAGCAGGATGCCCGCAATGCCGCCAAATCCGGAACCAATACAGTTACCGATCATGGCTGTACGTTTTACGTTAATGCCCACCAGATAAGCAGCATCCTTGTTCTGGCTTACGGCCCTGAGGGCAATGCCCCACTTGGTCTTGTTAAAGAACAGGGTCAGCGCGGAGGCCAGCACCACCACAAGAACAATCACCACAATCTGGAGAAGCTTAATATCCAGTCGAACACTACCTAACATTAAGGTAAATGTTTTATTTTCAACAATATCAAGAACCGGTTTTGTCTCAGGTCCGAATACGATCTGAGCCAGGTTTTTAATCAGCATACTGATGCCGATGGTACACAGCAGTGAAATATGCCTTGGTGCATTAAAGAATTTCTCATAACAAAGCTTATAAACAACAATACCAATCAGGAATGAACCTGTAAATGCCGCAAGGATTGCCAGGGGCAGGTTATTTCCAAATAAAAGGAAAATATAATAAGACGAGAACGCCCCGATCATCATGATCTCGCCATATGTGAATGTAACCATTCCTACTACACCGACTATAACAGAATAGCCGATTGCCATCAGTGCGTAAATCGCGCCCTGGCACAAGCCGTTAACCAGCTGATTTAATACATATTCCATCTCCATACCTCCGCGAAGTTTTTTTAAGGGGCGGCAGTGCCCGGGCGGAATAAATCATCAAACACGCCCTGACATGCCGCCCCCTTGCTGCCTTTCTATACGCTATGGCGAATTAAAGGCCTTCTGCGCCGTATTCAAATCCTTCAAGAACAACCCACTTGGCATCCTTAACACCGCAGATCATGTACTGACGCTCGATATCGCCGTCCGGTGTAAAGTTAAGTGCGCCTGTAACGCCTGTATTCTGGCTTTCAGCCAGCGCCTGCTGGATTGCATCACGTGTGATCTCCCCATCGCCAATCTTCTCTACCGCATTGGCAATCAGATATACACAGTCATAAGCACATGCAGGGTGGATGGTTGGTGCAAATCCTGCCTCGCCCTCAAACCACTTTGCCCAGCTGGAAAGTTCCTCATTGTTCTCATCAAAGAAGAAAGGAGAGGTAACAATCAGGTTATCCGGTGTGGTCAGCTGCTTAATCAGCTGCTCGGAGGTGCCAGGCCCTAAAGCAACGTGCTGGATATCCCATCCCGCCGCATCTGCCTGGTTGAAGATAGCTGCCACGGAATCGCCCTGGTCCATGACTACCAGGCAGTCCGGGTCAATGGATCTCATCTTTGTAATCAGGGAGCTGAAATCCTTCTCGCCTGTGGCGTATTTCTCAACCGTAACATCCAGGCCTTCCTTCTCAGCCTGAATCATGAAGTTGTCATAACAGGAAAGACCCCAGTCACTGTCCACACGGATAACGGCAATCTTCTGTGCGCCCAGGTATTTTTTAAGTATGTACTTTGCAAGGTAAGGAGCTTCCACGTCCTGGCGGCCCATGATACTGAAGCAGTATTTGCTCATGTTGGCATAGTCAGGTGCGGATGCGGTGGGGCTTAACTGTACGATTCCATAGCGGTCCACGATCTCGGCATTGGCCTTGCATGCGCCGGAGGTAAAGTCGCCCAGGATAGCCATGACACTTTCATCTTCAGCAAAGTTGGTTGCCATGTTGGAGGACACCACTGCGTCGCCCTGCGTATCCTTAATCTCGATTTCAAACTTATGTCCGTTAATGCCGCCCTTTTCATTAATCTCATCAATTGCCTTCTGGAATCCGATCTGGAATCCCTTTCCATACTCAGCATAGTTGCCGATAAGAGGCGCCAGACCTCCCAGCTTGATGACTGATTTATCCCCCGGGGCTGCTTCTGTCTTGGTTCCGCCTGAACATCCTGTCAGTAATCCTGCCGCCATTGCAGCTGAAAGTGCCAGAGCTGCCATTGTCTTAAACCTTTTCATAAGAAAACTCCTCCTTGTATCTCTCCTGATTATTTGTGGAAGCAAAGCTTACATGTAGCGCATCCCTTAGCCAGTGTATCGGTCAGATCCAGTGTCAGTCCCATAGCCTCTGCAATACCGCGGTCCCCGTCCATGGCGATGTCACAGAGCTTAGCGCAGGTCTCATCATCAAAGCCCAGCTTCTTCCATGCATTCAACAGTGCGCAGTAGTGGAAATCAACAGGAACCTCTGTCTCTGTCACTTCATGTACTTCCTGCTCAAATGTCTTTCTTCCCAGTTCATTTAAGAATACCTCAGCGAAATCCCTGCAGTCATCCGGATTGGAACAGGCAGCCTTGAAGTTGGCGCCGTGGATGTTACCGCATCTCTTGATAGCCCTTCTGAATGCCGGCTCCGGATCAATGCCGTCCTTTTTCAGTTCATCATAGATAAGGCCCATCCAGGTTGCCCTGTGCTCAATTGCCGCCCTGTTAATATTTGCCTGCTCGTCGTTTGTAAGTGTTGCTACATTCTTGATTTCTCCCATGATATCTCTTATCTCCTTTCATTATATACAGCTTTATCTTCTGTGATTTGCTGTATCTCACAAAACTAATCATATCAGTTTTTATCTAAATGTCAAGCATTTTTAGTTAATATTTATATTATTTTTCCATCATCCCTTATAAAAACATATATATTGCCCACCATTACGCAAAACAGCCCAAAAATCTAATATGACTATTTACATTTTTCACGAGGGGGATTATAATGGTTTTTAATGCTTTTTTATTTATTTTGTTTGGTATTGATTTTGCTTCCAATATATTCTATACTGATTGCATAAACATGATAGCATGACATTCCCCAAGAAAGGATACATCTAATATGATTAGCCAGGAAATGAACCTGAAAGAGCAGATACATCACCATCTGTTTTCGGATATAGTCAACGGCGTTTACACGCCAGGAAGCATTCTTCACGAAAAGAACCTGATGGAAAAATACGGAGTCAGCCGCGCCCCCATCCGCGAAGCCCTGATACAGCTATGCAGCGAGGGCGTACTTCGCAACCTTCCCAAACGCGGTTACGAGGTAACGGAAATCAGCGCCGAAGAGATACAGAACATCATACGCTACCGCATCTCCCTGGAGTGCGGCTTCATGCAGCAGTACGGCTCCTATATAGACGATGCCCTCATAGAAAAGCTGGAACAGCACAACCTGAACCACCAGCAGCGCCAGGGCGAGGGCCTGACCGCCCTGGAACATTGGCAGGACAACATTTACTTCCACCTGCTTTTATTCTCCAATTACCGGAATGACTACGCTTACAAAAGACTCCAGGAATCCATGGCCACCCAGACACGTTTCTACGCCCAAAAACGCTCCCGCCAATGGCACTCCCCCATCTTCTACGATGCGGACGGACTCCACGTGGCAATCGTGGATTACCTGAAGCAGAAAAACTATAGTATGGCGTCTAATATCCTGAAGGCGGATATTGAAGATAGTACGACGATGTGAGGATTTAAAATGTAATAAAAAAAGAATATCTGATATGCTCCCAGGTAACAGGTTTTTATTTTTTACTTATCTACCTAGAAGGAAACATATCAGTAAGGTCAAACTAATGTGCACAATATTAATATGAATAATAATATTTTCTCTCCTGTCATGCCCGGAATCCCCAGTCCGCGGAGCGGGCCAGGGCGGGCGTTTCCTGGAGGAGCCGGACGGGGCCGGAGGATTCATTTGGGCGGCGGGCGGTAGGACGCATTGTGGAGGAGGGCGCAGCTTCTTAGGTTCTGACAATATAAAAGACGGAGGTGGATTCTGGCCTCAAAGCCAGAATCCAAGGTGCTCTGAACGTAGAAAGTCCTTCAGGATTTCTATGTGAATAGCACCGATCCTCCGTCTTTTATATTGTCAGGGCCTTAGAAGCTGCCCCTCCGGAACTTAGCGTCCTACCGCCCGCCGTCCAAATGAATCCTCCGGCCCTGTCCGGTTCATCTCCAGGTAACGCCCGCCCTGGCCCGCTCCGCGGACGTACCCACCTCACAACCCCAGCCTCACATACTGCTCCGCCGGCGCATCATTCTCCTCCATAAGGCGCACCATATTCATCTTCATCCGCGCCTCCACTGCGTCATCCCGGATGGGATGTTCCTGTTTGGGATCCTGTTCCAGGTCAAAGAGCATTGTGCCATACTCCATCAGCTTCCTGGGCGGGAAGCCAAGGGTACTGATTCCGTATCCGCCTTTAATCTGCAGGACAGGCATGCCTTTTGTAAATGCAAATCCCTCACATAACTTGGCTGTGCGCATTTCCTCCACGCCGATGGCGCCGGGATAGCTGGAGGGTTCAAGGATATAGTTAAACAGTTCATTTTCCTTATCCGGCACCGGGCATCTCATGTACACATACCGGCCGTCCGTGATGTTTACATGGACACCGTGCTGGCCGAACAGGGCATACTCCCTGATCCGGGTATCATCCACCATGGTCTGATACAGTGATTTTCCCTGCATGTCCTCCGGGATATCCTGATGGAAGAAGTCCAGCAGGGTAGGCGCAAGGTCTATGGTCTGCACCAGGGCCTGGCGCCGTTCCCCTCTGACCCCTGCCCTTGGGTCCCAGATAAACAGCGGCGTATGGGCAATCTCGTTAAAGTACGGCATCATGACCTTTCCCCACCAGTTATGTTCACTGAGGATGAACCCATGGTCCGTATTCACAATCAGCATGGTATCCTTCCACATGTCATACTTATCCATCATATCCAGCACCTTGCCAAGGTATGTATCACACATGGTCACAAGGGCCTTGTACTCATTGATGCAGTGCTGCACCTGCTCCGGCGTCTCAGCCACCTCATGGTAGCCCGGCCAGTCAAACATGATGCCGTCATACCCATCCTTATAAAAATCCTTATATTTCTGCGGGGTGAAAAATGGTTCGTGGGGATCGAAGTTCTCCAGCTGGAGATACCAGTCATCCTCCTCATGATTATCCTCTATGAAATCCAGGCCATTGGAAAAATTCACTGCAATGGACTGGTTTTCCTCCTCCCTCATATAATGGCGGTTAATATATTCCTGTCTCCCGCATGCATCCTTGCGGCCGTCAATATGAGGCGGCGCCTCCCATTTAATCCTTCCCTTCCAGCAGTCCCCCTCCTGTCCCCGCACAAACTCAAAGGTATTATATTTTGTCTGGTAATTACATCCCCCTTCTTCCCAGTAATGCCAGTGGTCCGTGGTCAGATGGGTGTAAATACCGTTGTTCTTAAGGATTTCCGGCATGGAATCATCGTATGGTTCCAGGGGGCCCCAGCTCCGGTGAAGGAAGTTATACCTCCCCGTATGTATTTCCCTTCTGGCAGGCATACAGGGAAGGCTTCCCGCATAACAGTTGTCAAAGGTCACTGTACGGGACGCCAGACGCTCAAAATTCGGTGCCACGATATCCTTATAGCCATAGGGCGGAAGCATGTGCCTGTTCAGGGAATCAAACATTACCATAATTGCTCTCATCTGCTTATTTTCTCCTTATCATTCTATTTGTTACATCTGTTTCACCTTCATGTGATACATTCTTAGATTCCGGACTACATCTGTATATTACATCTGTATATTACATCTTCACATTACATCTTTACATTACATCTTTACATTACATCTTTACATTAAATCTTCACCCTGCAGTCTTACGCCGCATCCCTACTCGTCATCATGTGCCCCAACCCCTGCAGGCGGTGTAATCTGCCTTACGCCAAATGCCAGCACCAGAAGGGTCACGATATATGGGATCATTGCCATGATCTGGGACGGCACCCCATATCCCTGAAGACTTATCTGCACTGCGTCAGAGAAGCCGAATATCAGGGCGCAGAGTACAACCATGATTGGATTGTATCTTGCCAGTATCATGATGGCCACGGCAATGTATCCCCTGCCAGCCGACATATCCCTTACATACATATCCAGATGGTCGATGGACAGGTAGGCGCCGCCCAGACCGGCCAGCATGCCGCAGCATACCACTGCAATGTATTTGATTCTGTGTACCGGAAGTCCCACCGTGGCTGCGGCCTTGGGATTCTCCCCCACCATTCTCAGGCGCAGGCCAAACCGCGTCCTAAACAATACAAAATATTCTGCCGCAACCGCTGCCAGCATGATAAATGTAATGGGCGATGTAAGCACTCCCTGCTTAATGGAAGCAACCTGGGGGGACGATCCTTTGTTGTTCCAGATCAGCTGCATGAGAAGGGTGGTGGCAGCCACTGCCAGAAGATTCAGCCCGATTCCGCTGATGACCTGGTTTACTTTATAGCGCACGCTTAAAATCCCATGGCACAGGCCGAACAGCGCGCCCCCGGCAACGCCGCAGAGAATGGCCGCAGCCACATTTCCCGTATAATAGGAGCCAAGAACGCCGCAGAAGGCCCCCATGGTCATCATGCTCTCAAGTCCCAGGGCCATGATGCCGCTTCTTACCGATATGACGCCTCCCAGGGCCGCCAGGATCAGCGGCACCGACATGCTGAAGGTGGATGTGAATATGGATATTATCTGGTTCATGCCGTCCTGCCTCCTTTCACGGATATGGCTGTATGTTTCCGGTTCATCCTCAGGATTTCCTTTACAAGAAGGGGCGCCGCGACCAGAAGGATGATCAGTGCCTGGATCACATCAATGAATTCCGTGGGCACTCCCGTGGTCCTGTTAAGCACCATGCACCCTGCCCTCAGGGCACCAAAAATAATGCCGGAGAGTATGACGGCCACCGGCCTGTCAGCCGCCAGTGCTGCTACCGCAATGCCGTCAAAACCATAACCGGAGGAAAATCCTGCAATCAGCCGCCTGTCCACGCCCATCACATGGGTGCCTCCCAGGAGTCCCGCAATGGCACCGCTGATCAGCATGGCGATGATCATTACTTTTCCAATGCGGATTCCGGCTGTTTCCGATGCCTTCAGGTTCTGCCCCACACATTTAATCTCGTAACCGATCACGGTCCGGTCAAAGAGCAGCTTAATGACGATACAGGCCGCTGCCGCAATGATGATGGCAATTGTGAGCTGTGTCTTATCCACGATTTTAGGAAGCCATATGGCTTCAGCAAACTTGGCTGTCTGGGCAATGCTCTTCCCCTCCTCTTTCAGGGGATAGTTCACCGCGTACTCCACAAAGTTCACCGCAATGGTGTTAAGCATCATGGTGGCGATTACCTCATTGGAGCCGAAACGTACCTTCATGAATCCCACCAGTCCCGCATACAGCCCGCCAAAAACCATTCCGCATAACAGGGCAAGTATGATCCAGGGAACCGGAGGAAGGTTAAGGGGGAGCAGGGCAAACATGGATGTCCCCAATGCCCCGATATAAAGCTGCCCTTCGATTCCAAGGTTAATCAGGTTCGCCCTTTTAGCCACCGTATAGGCCATCCCTGCAAATATCAGCGGCGTTGCCTGCACCAGTGTCTGGCATATGGCCTTCTTGCCCCCGAAAGCGCCCTTCATGATTGCCCCATATGCCTCAAATGGATTGTACCCGCAGATGAACATGATTACCCCGCCCAGGATCAGGGCCAGGATCAGGGCTGTAAAAGACATGTTCTTAGCCAGGACGGCCTTTACACCGTATGATTGCTTTGCAGCGCCTGTGGCGGGCGCCTTACTTCCTGTGCCGCTCATATGGAAGCCCTCCTTTCTCCTTTGGCCCCGGTCATCAGAAGTCCCAGTTCCATATCGTCAAACTCTTCCGGCCGCCCTTCTGCCACCAGCTCCCCATCATAAATCACGGTGAGACGGTCACTGAGGCTCTTCACCTCATCCAGGTCAGCCGAGATAAGCAGCACTGCCTTTCCTTCATCCCGCAGGTCCAGGAGGCGTTCATGTATATACTCCATGGCTCCGATGTCCACACCCCTTGTGGGCTGGGCCACAATGATGATGTCCGGGTCCTCGCTGAAAACCCTTGCGATTACGATTTTCTGCTGGTTTCCACCGGAAAGGGAACTTGCCTTCACCAGCGGGTTAGGCGCCTTAATCCTGAATTCCTGTAAAAGGCTGTCGGCAAAATGTTTCATTTTCTTCCTGTCCAGGATTCCGTTTTTCTGGAAACGGCCCTGGTAGCCCAGAATCATATTATCCAGAATGGACAGATCAAGCACCAGTCCCCTGGTCATGCGGTCCTCCGGGATATGGCCGATGCCTTTCCTTATGAACTCATCCGGCCCGCCCTTTATGGGCTGCCCATCCTTCTCCATATCCAGTCTGTCCGGATGGCAGATTCCTGTAAGGCATTCAATCAGTTCTGTCTGTCCATTTCCCTCAATGCCCGCGATTCCCAGGATTTCCCCCTTCTTAAGCTCCAGGGAAATGTGGTTGAGTATGTATCTGTCCTTTTTCTTAAGGGTGATATCCCTGACCCGCAGCGCTGTCCCGCCCACAGACCTGGCCTTTCTTGAAACGCCCAGGGTCACTTCACGGCCCACCATCATCTGGGCCAGGCTGTCCGCGGTGGCCCCTTTGATGGATACGTGGCCGGTAATCATTTTCCCATCGCGCAGCACGCTGATGCTGTCCGCAATGGCCAGCGTCTCCTTCAGCTTGTGGGTGATGATTACAATGCTCTTATTCTGGGCCTTTAACTCCCTTAAAATATGAAACAGCTCTTCAACCTCCTGAGGTGTAAGAACTGCTGTCGGCTCATCCAATATTAAGATATCAGCATTGCGGTAAATCGCTTTCAGGATTTCCACCTTCTGCTGTTCCCCCACAGACAGACCGCTTACCTTCTGGGAAGCCCGGATTCCAAACCCGTACCTGTCAATCATCTCCTGCACCTTGCGTTCCGCTGTTTCCCGGTCAAACACAATCCCCTTTACAGGTTCGCACCCCACAACGATATTTTCCGTCACTGTCAGTACCGGTGTCAGCATGAAATGCTGGTGCACCATCCCAATCCCCAAATCTATGGCCTGTTTCGGGGATTTGATGGCCGTAGCCGTACCTTTCACGAAAATCTCCCCTTCGTCCGGCTTACAGATGCCGTAGAGGATTTTCATCAATGTGGATTTGCCTGCCCCGTTCTCCCCCAGGAGGGAGAGGATTTCCCCCTCCTCAAGAAGGAAATCCACATTATCAAGGGCGCGGACCAAGGGGTACTGCTTTGTAATGTTCCTCATTTCAACTGCATACATTGCCTTTCCTCCTGTAACCCTTTAAACCCCTTTTATTTTGTGTACTGGTTTGCCTGTACCCATGCATCTAATTCATCCGCATTCTTGCAGGGCACCAGTTCTCCTGATGCAATCCTGCCTCTGATATCATCGACCGCTGCCTTGATATCATCGGGAACCGCCACATTGGAGCCTTCCATATCACAGCCCACTGCATTTTCCTTCATGCCGCTCATGTGAAGCCCCGGCTCCCATGTGCCTTCCACTATACTCTTGACCTCATTGTAGACCATCTCATCCACGCTTCTCACAGAGGATGCCACAATGTGGTCAGGATCCTCCCCATTCTGGTTCGGTCCCACGCCAAAGGCGTAGCGGTCAGCTTCCTTTGAAGCGCCGAACACACCAAGGCCGGACGCGCCTGCTATACACTGGATGAAATCAGCGCCCTTGCTGTACATGGAAAGTCCCATTTCCTTGCCCTTACCCGGGTCGTTAAACGCGCCGACCACGCCTTCCAGCACTTCCACATCCGGATTCACATACTTGGCCCCGGCCGTGAATCCCACAACGCCTTCCCTCAGGTTTGGCAGGTCCATTCCCATAATCACGCCAATCACATTATCCTCATTGGCCAGTTCCATGTCGCTTAATGTCCCCATGCCCGCAATCACGCCTGCCAGGAAGGTCTGTTCACTCCACTCGGTCTGCACCGTGCTCACGCCATCGATTTCAGCCGCGCTGTCCAGAAGGGAAATCTTCTGGTCCGGAAACTCCTCGCTTATCTCGGTAATGGGTTCCTCCTGGTCACTGGCAATGGCAATGATCAGGTCATATTCCTCAGTCTCAGCAAACTGCCTGTCAAGCGGAAGCAGGTCACTGACTGAACTGGGCTCCACATAGTCAAATTCAATCCCAAAATCCTCCTGGGCCTTTGTAATCCCGGCATAGGCCATATCGTTGAAATTCTTATCCCCCAGACCGCCTGTGCTCAGCACAAGCCCTACCTTCATCTTGGAACCGTCCTTTGCCCCCTCTGCCGTATTGCCTGAACCGGACCCACCGTCTGTACTGCCTCCGGCATTTTCCTTCTTATCCGTCCCAGCCTCAGCCGTGGTGCCTCCTGCGCCGCTGCCTCCGTTGCCAGATCCCTGGCTTCCTCCGCAGCCAACAAGTGAAACTCCCATAACCATTGCCAAACATAATGCTGTCAATCTGACCTTCCTCATAGTGCCCTCCTTTTATCACGCTGTGAATATGTCTTTATCTATTAGGAATTTTAATACAAAATAGTTTATATATAAAGAAAGGCTGCCAACCATTTTAAAAAGTATTTTAACTTTTTCTGGTCAGCAGCCGCTGGTCTATGCAACTTTTTTAACTTTATGCAACTATTTTGACATATGTCCTGCCACGTCCCTCATCTGTCCGCCTTCGTTCCCCGGGCGCCGCCTGTATTCCTCTGGCTCCGGGTGACCTCCGGTCCCACTCCCATGAAATCCCTGTACATTTTAGAAAAATAACTGGGCGTGGTATAACCAACCGCATAGGCAATCTCATATATCTTCATATCCGTGTTAATCAGCATGTCCCTTGCCTTGTTAAGCCGGTAGGACATCAGGTAACTGCTGAACTTCTCCCCTGTTTCCGACTTAAAAAGCCGGCTCAGGTATTCCGGGGAACGGTATATATACTGCGCCACCTCATTCAGGGAAATGTCCCTGTTGTAATTATTATGGATATACCGTATGGCATCCCGCACGCTCTGGGAGTATCTGAAATTATCCTCAGAGTAAATCCTGTTTACCAGATTCCTGCACAACCCGCCGCATACCTTCAGCGTCCAGTCCATATCCTGATGATGCTCCTCTGAGAAATCCGGTATGTGGGCCGCACATATCTCCTCAATACGTATCACCAGCTGGATGCACATCTCCTTCACCCACTGGATATCCGCAAACGGCGCGCCGTGAAGGCTTTGGAACCACTGCACCAACGCTTCCTGGATGACCTCCTCCCCTTCATACAGGATACCCGCCAGGATTTTCTGGCAGTTCTTCTTAATGGACGCCCGGTCCAGGGGCAAAAGCTCCATTGCATCCTCTATCCTCAGATATCCAGTATCCAGAAGGAATGTGTAGCGCAGCATCTTCTCCGCCTCCTCAATGGCTTCCATGATGGATGCAAGTCCCTTCCCCATATGACCGGACACCATAAGCCCCAGATTCTCCCTCCGGCAGCCTTCTGAAAACCACTCTGCTGCTTCCGTCAGTTCATCCCCGCTCCCAGCCTGGAATATCAGGTAAATGCTCCTGTTTTTCAGGGCCGGGCCAATGGCATGGATTTTCCTCTCCCCCACAAGCCGGTCCATTACCTCCTTCTGCCTCACGCCGTCCCTCTGTTCAAACGCCGTAACCAGGAACAGCTCCCCGGGCCTGAAGCCATGCCTTTTCCAGAAATCCTCCAGGAACTCCTTATTATCCAGATTATAATAACAGTCAAAGATATCCAGATAACCGTTGGAATAACAGTCCTTTTCCTTATTCCCGGCCTTCTCCTGTATTTCCCCGTATATTTCCTCCAACGTACTGAGGATATCACGTCCACGCAGCTCCGACTTAAGCAGATACTTCTTGGCGCCATAGGTCACAGCCTCCCTGGCATAGGAAAACTCGGCGTAATTGGTCAGGATGACAAAATTCGTATAAGGGCTGACCTCCAGGACCTTCTTCATCAATTCAATCCCGTCCATGCCCGGCATTTTAATATCCGTAATCACCACATCCGGCTGATGCTTAAGAGCCATATCAAATCCCTCATTCCCGCTTTCAGCCACCGCCGCAATCTCAAACTCAGGGTTCCCGCCCCGCTCAATACTGAACTGAATCCACTCCCGGATAGGGGTTTCATCATCCACAATCAATATCTTCATCTCAGCCGCTTCCTTTCAGTGGTGGAAGGCATCACCAGGATAACCTCCGTTCCCCGGCCTTCCTCGCTTATGATTTTCAGCCCATAAACATCCCCAAAATTCAGTTTCAGACGCTCATTCACATTCTTAATCCCTACCTTGTTGATGTTCATATCCTTATTCAGGACCGTGCTGATTTTCTCAGCATCCATCCCAACCCCGTCATCCTTCACGCTGACACAAAGGTTTCCTTGGTCCATATAACTTTTTATCCTTATATGGCATACCTTATCCTCCTTCAGGCTGTAGAAAATTGCATTCTCCACAATGGGTTGGAGGATGAAATCCGGTACAAGGGCTGGAAGCGTGCTTTCCTCAACATCAAACACCACCTCGACCCGTTCCCTGTACCTCGCCTTCTGAAGGTTAACATAATGTCTCAGCGTCTCCATTTCCTCCCGCAGTGTAATGAACTGTTCGGTCCGGGACAGCGTCTTCCTGAGGATTTTGGAGAAATCAATCAGCATGTCCTCTGCCTCTTCATTTTTCCCCATCTCCACATAAAACCGGATGGAGCTTAAGGTATTATATATAAAATGCGGGTTAATCTGGGCCTGAAGGAAATCCAGTTCCAGCAGGTGCTTCTTGCGGTCCATGGCCCGTATCTCCTCCACCTGCTTCTCCAGCCGGTCCACCATGTAATTAAAAGAATCCGCAATCTCCGCAAACTCACCCTTCCCCCGTTCCTGGCTGCTGATCCGCACATCAAACCGTCCCTCTGCCACCTGGCTCATCTTATCCTTAATCTTATCCACCGGTTTGATGATCCGCTTCCTGGAAAATATAGTCAGGGGATACAGGCACAGCACAAAGGCTGCAATCAAAAGGAGGCTGAAATACCCGGTCCTATCAAGTGTCGCCCATATCTCATGTACATTAATCCGCTCCATCAGATACCAGTCCGTTCCCAGGATATTTTCATAAAAATACATATAATCCTGTCCCTGGTCCGCCACGGTCCGGTATCCTGCCACAGGGATGAAACCGGATGTGCCTGAATCCAGAGCCAGGCCTCCTGCCGGCAGCTTTCCCGGTTCCTGATCTGTCCCCTGGCCTGTTGTCTGGTACAGCCCATGATCCATCTGGTACAGCCCATGGTCCAGCGCCTGCTTTGATTCCTGTCCAGAACCCATCATCGGTTCCCCAACAGCCGGCCATCCGCCAATCTCGCTCTTATTCTCCCCTGAAACAAGGGTTCCGCTGTTGCTGACAATACAGAACTTCCTGTCCTTCCCCCTCATATCCGAGTATGAATCATACAGGACCTTCTCGCTGAAATGCATCAGCACATACCCCTCCACCTGTTCACTGAGCAGGTCCTTGACTGGTTCTATCAGATAAAAACCATGCCTGTACAGACCTCCCTCATCGCTGCGGACAGGTCCGTCTAACAGCACATAATCCGGCATATCCTCCCCCACCGGCGCTGCCTTTTTAATATAATCCACGGCAGTTTCCCAGGTAACCACCGGCCGGTCACTGCTGTATCGCAGTCCCTGCAGGTCATAGATATAAATCCTGAAAATATTCCCCCGCTTATAATTCTTATAAATCTCATCCTGCACAAGCCCGTCCACATATCCGTCCATGGAATCACCGGTATCCTGTGTCCAGCCAGCTTCTGCATACGCTGTTTTTTCCTCCTGTGCCAGCCACTGTGTCACCCTGGCATTCTGGGCAATATTAGAAAGGCTCTCCTTCAGGGAGCCCAGCGTATCCGCCGTACCATTGGCAGACTGTTTCAATATAGCCTGGTGTAATTTAATAATCTCATTCCCCACCACACCTTTAGAAAAACGTATGATTGCGGTCCCCATGATTCCCACCAATATAACCACCAACAGGAACAATATGAGGAAATGTCTTTTAATATAACTTACCTTATTCTTCGAAGTCATGACAGTCTCCTTATATGAGACAGGATTACCGGCCTATGCTATCGATTATACCATACTTGCAGACGATTCCCCATTAATTTATAACCGGGATTACAAGTTCCAGAACCACTCATCCATTAACCAATAGAAATCCTTTCATATCATTCCCGGAATCCCCCAGTCCGCGAAGGGGGCCAGGGCTGGTCTTATCTTGAGGAGGGCGGGCGCAGCCGGGGGATTCATTCGGGCGGCGGGCCATAGGACGCATAGTGGAGGAGGCCGCAGCTTCTTAGGTTCTGGCAACAAAAAAGGCGGAGGTGGATTCTGGCATCAAAGCCAGAATCCAAGGTGCTCTGAACGTAGAAAGTCCTTCAGGATTTCTACGTGAATAGCACCGATCCTCCGTCTTTTTTGTTGTCAGGGCCTTAGAAGCTGCCCCTCCGGAACTTAGCGTCCTATGGCCCGCCGCCCGAATGAATCCCCCGGCTGGGCCTGCCTCACCTCAAGATAAGGCCCGCCCTGGCCCCCTTCGCGGACGTCTCCCCGCCAAACCTCCATCCATCAAACCAACTTCCCCAATATACTCTCCCCAATGGTCCCCTCCGGCATCTTCACGCCAAAGTTCTCCGCAATGGTAGCTCCAACGGCTGCGAATGTATCTGTTTCCTCCAGCCTTCCTGCTCCCTCAAACTTCTTCGAATACATCAGAAGGGGCACCTGCTCCCTAGTGTGGTCCGTGCCTGAGTAGGTTGGGTCGTTGCCGTGGTCGGCCGTAATCATCAGAAGGTCGTCCTCCCTAAGACCAGCCAGCGCCTCCCCCAGCTTCACATCAAACATCTCCACTTCTTTTGCATACCCTTCCGGATTCCTGCGGTGTCCCCACAACGCGTCAAAATCCACCAGGTTCACGAAGCAAAGTCCCTCAAACTCCTCATCCCTTATGATATCCACGGTCTGCTCCATGCCATGGACAGAGCTTTTGGACTTATATGCCTTGGTGATGCCTTCCCCGTCAAAGATATCCCTTATCTTACCAACGGAAATAACCTCATATCCATTGTCCTTCAGCGCATCCAATGCAGTCCTTCCGGTTGGCTTAAGCGCATAGTCATGGCGGTTGCTGGTCCGTTTAAATTCACCCTTTTTCTTCCCCACATAGGGCCTGGCGATGATACGTCCCACCCTCCACTCATCCCTCATGGTCAGTTCCCTTGCAATCTCACAGCAGCGGTACAGCTCATCCAGGCCAAAGGTCTCCTCATTGCCGCATATCTGCAGTACGGAGTCCGCGGATGTATAAACAATCATATGCCCGGTGGCAATCTCTTCCTCTGCCAGCTCATCCAGTATCTCGGTTCCGCTGGAACTCTTATTGCCGATTACCTTATGTCCGGTGCGTTTCTCTAACTCCTCAATCAGCTCCTGCGGGAATCCTGTCTCCGTAAATGTCACGAATGGCTTCACGGTCTTAATCCCCATCAGCTCCCAATGTCCTGTCATGGTATCCTTGCCGCAGCTTTCCTCATTCATGACAGTATAATATCCGGCGGGCTTTGAAACAGGCTCCACCCCTTTTAACGGGTGCAGGTTGGCAAGCCCCAGGCGCTGTAAGTTAGGAATCTCCCAATGGTCCACGCTGTCAGCGATATGCCCCATGGTATCCGCGCCCTGGTCCCCGTAATCCTTTGCATCCTTTCCATTTCCGGCTCCGAAAGAATCAACTACAATCACAAATACACGTTTGAATTTTCCCATCCCGTCTTAATCCTCCATCATGGCAGCTGCCTTAAGCGCAACTTCCATCATATTGCCAAATGCCTCCTGACGCTCCTTTGCGCTTGTCTTCTCCCCGGTCACCATGGAATCAGAGATGGTAAGCAGGCAGGCAGCCTTCTTTCCCAGTACCCTGGCATTGTGGAACAGTGCAAAGCTCTCCATCTCCACACATTCACAGCCATGCTTTTCATGGATTTCCTTAAAACCATCCATTCCAGGCTCACTGTAGAAAACATCGCTGGAGTGTATCTTTGCAGGCTTCACCTCAATCCCGCATTCCTTCCCGGCTTCCATTATCACCTTGTTAAGGTCTGCATCCGGATATTTAACATCTGCCTCATCACCATTCTGGGTCTTTCCGAAGCTGGACTCGCTCCAGCATTCCTCTGCCAGGACAACATCATACAGTTTAAGCCTTTCCGTATATGAGCCTGCGGAACCGATACGGATAATCCGCTCCACCCCATACTGAGTGAACAGCTCATAAGAATAGATACCGATACTCGGCATCCCCATGCCGCTGGCCATGACAGTAACCTCTTTGCCCTGGTATCTGCCTGTAAATGCATAGATGTTGCGGACCTGATTCACTAACTTCACATCGGTCAGCCAGTTCTTGGCAATGAATTCCGCCCTCAGCGGATCTCCCGGCATCAATACTGTTTTTGCGATTTCCCCTGGTGCAGCGCTATTGTGTGGTGTTCCCATAATATAAACCTCCTCTTTCTCTTGCATTTCATCTGGTTTTATTTTAAACTCAATATAAGTAATTAAAAATGCCAAATGTCACCTTTTTTCCAATTATATCACTTTTTTACCGAGGAATCCATCATGACCTGGGAACGCATACTAAAAAACTGCAGGAAGTATGACTGCTATCCGACCATCGAGTCATTCTTTTCAACCTGCCCGCCCCTAATCCGCAACTATCTGACCCTCCAGACCTTCCCGGCGGGCCAGCTTCTCATCCAGGCCGGAGCGCCCTGCAACACGGTCTATATCCTTGTGTCCGGCAGGCTTCAGGCCATTGAGGAAAAGGCTGGGGACATTCCCTACAGTTTCTTTGATCTGTCCCCCTTTGATATTGTAGGCGACTATGAGCTTTTTTCAGAAGACACGGAAAGCTATGTGACGGTGAGGGCCTGGGAACCATCCGTCTGCCTTACCATTCCCCCCAGGTTCTATCTTAAGTGGCTCAGCGCGGACAGCACCGCCCTCTTCTTCCGTACCAGGCTGCTGATGAAAAAGCTGTCCCTGCAGCTGAATTCCAGCCGCCGTTATCTGTTAATGTCCTACGGACAGCGGTGCATGTACATCATCTGCCAGGAAGCCGGCAAGGTTTCCCCTGTAAACGGAATCTTTTGCCTGAAACTCAACCGCGAGTTCCTGGCAACAAAAACCGGCTGTTCCCTTCGTACAATCCACCGTATCCTGAAGGAAATGGCACAAAAGGACATGCTGGCCCTGTCCGGCGGAAAACTCCTTCTGACCCCAGGGCAGCTGGAGGATATGATGCATGGAGTGGAGCCTTATTCATGATCCAATGCCTATCTGGATATTCACTCCCTCCATCCACACCCCCGGAAACCTATTTAAACATATATAGTTTCATCCTAAAGCCTATCTCCTATTCCCCACCGCAGCCCCAATGAAATCCAGCACCTTATTAATATTTTCCTCCGTCTCAAAAAGAACGGAAGAGTGGATGGCCCCGGGAAGGATCTGAAGCCTCACCCGCTCCTCCCCGCAGACCCTATTGGCCTTCATGGCAAAGCGGACAGACTGCTGCATGGGCAGTATCTGGTCCCCGCTTCCATGCTGGATGAAGAGCGGCGGCATATTCCTATGGATATGATGGATAGGGCTGGCCGTCCTTACCACCTCCTCCCCGCTTCCCGGATTCGCCCCCAGGAACAGGGTGCACACCCCATCCTCCTGATTATGGAATGGGAAAATGCTGTCCTCCGTCAGCGGAAACGCAGGTTCATACTCACTCTCATCCCGGTCCGTGCGATTAGATACAAGGAAACGTCCTATGATACAATTGGTTTCCAGCTCCTCGTCAGCCGTCAAAAAGTCGGTCTGGGGATACCAGGCCACCCCGGCTGCCAGGCCCGCGTCCATTTCCCTGTACGGGTCTGTTTCACTGTCAAAATACCTGTCCTGTGCGCACAGACATCCCATCAGGGTCATATATCCTCCTGCGCTCCCGCCCCATGCAGCCAGCCGGTCCGGACAGATGCCCCATTCCTCTGCATTGGCCTTTATGAAGCGTATGGCCCGTTTAATATCCCTGACCGGTTCCGGAAACCCAACCTCCCCTGCAAGCCTGTAATTCAGCCCAATCACTGCAAACCCCCGCTCAAGTCCTGCAAGCATCGGTTCTATCATCTCCTTCTGGCGCTTGTCGCAGGCCACATACCCGCCGCCATGGATGCTGATGATGGCCGGGAAAGGCCCCTGTCCCTCAGGCAGGAACACATCCAGCTTCTGGGACGGTGAATCCTGCCCGTACGCCACATCAAAATACCCCCTTCTTCCTTCCACTGAAACCATCGGTCCATTCTTTCTCCACATCCTTACGCTCATTTCTGATCCTCCCTTAAATAATCATTCTTTTTCATTCTCAAAATAATAAATACAACCAACAGCACAGCCACGAACACCAGAAGGATATTGCTGTAAAGCCCCGCATTTCCTTTTGCCAGTGAAGGACCCTCCGCCAGCCCCCTGGCAGACATCATCCTGCCCGTAAGTGTAATCAGAAGCGAGGGACCAATACTGGTCATCAGGTTAAAGAACCCGATTCCCACCCCCACCTGCTCCGGCGCCAGCGTTGAAATCACGATTTCCATAAATGGCGCATACACCAATGCAAAGCCGCCTGCAAACAGGCAAGCGCAGATTCCTAACGCCAACACGCCCCTGTCCGTGCCCAACGCCCCAAAGGCAAGGGCCGCTGCCACCAGGATCAATGCCCCGCATAAGGTACGGAAGCTTTTAAACCGGGTAACAATCCTGCCGCTGTTCATTGCTATGACTGCCGCAAAAACGTAGCTTGGCAGCAGTATCAGGGAAACCTTATCCAGGGTAACCTGATATATCCCCTGGACCATGAAGGGGAACAGGAATGAAAATGAATTCTGGATTCCAAATGTCAGCGCCACCAGCAGTATGGCTGTCACATAATTCCTGTTCCTGAAAAAATCCATATTGATGAATGCCCGCCCGCTCTTGGATATATAGATAAAAAATACCGCCAGCACCACCATTGACAGCAGCAGATACCCCATGCTCCCCATATTAAAATACATGGATATGAGGAATGTGAACCCCACCAACAGCACCAGCCCCGCAATATCCAGCCTGCCCTCCTGATTCAGCCTTTCGTCCGGCACATACCTGCATATGGAAGGAAGGGCTGCCAGCGAGACCAGTGGAATCAGGAACGCATACTTCCATCCGATATAAGTTGCAAAAAAACCTCCCAGCAGGATACCGGACGCCTGTGAGATGGACACGCAGGCAGTATTAAATCCATAATATCTGGCATGCTCCCGTTCCCCTATGTACCTGCTCACCAGGATGATCATCAGCCCGGAACCGCAGGTCCCTCCTGTAATCATCAGGGCAGACGCCCCCAGCAGCATGTAAAAACTCCTTCCCGCTGCCAGAAATCCCATAACCGCCCCCACATCCAGCAGACAAACCCCAAATATCATCAATCTGCGGATACTCAGGTAATCCGACAACGTGGAATAGGCAACCGACGCGACCCCCATCATCAGCATGACCGTCATGCTAAGAAGACTTACCGTGGTAGGGCTGATTCCAAAATCCACTGTCAGCTGCGGGGAAATAATGTTGATGACGCTGATCATGGTAGCGCTTGAAATAAACACCAGCATAATCATGGGAATCACCCGTTTGACATTGTTTTCATCATTCATTTTCTATACCTCCTACTATATTTTTCACTATGTAGTATATCTAGTTGTATAGAATATACTTCTATTGTCAATGTTTGTCAACCATATATCTATTCCCCATGTCTTTTTCGTCAGAACAAACAAAAAAAGCCCATGTCTTTTGGGCTTTTTTCCTATAATCCTAATGATACCAATTCAGCAGTATATCCACTTCCTCATATGGGATGAAATGCTTTGTGAATACCAGCATTTCACCCTTCTGGTTATATATTTCCTCAAAAATCATCAGAAACAGGCGTTCCGGTCGGTAAAACTCCTCTTCCTCAATGCTCTGGCCTTCTGCCGTCACCTTCATCTCCATCCTCACCCGGTGGAAATGCTCATAGATATCACATTCCAGAAATCTCTGAACCTGTTCCTCCTTGTTTAAATCCAGTTCATAGCCATCCAGCACATCCGCCAGGATTGCGGAATAGGAATAACCAATCATCACTCCCTGGAACCTGAACCTGCGCCTGGCCTCCAGTGAAACCGACCCTTTCCGCTTAAAGATATGCTGTATATATTCATTGGCCGGCCTTAATTCCATGGAGAACTCCATCTGATCCGGCTGTCGTCTTAATACCTTCCTGACCGGACTGCCCGGCTTCTCCATCCCCACCTCAGCCTTCACGGTCTGCTTCCTGACGTAATTGCCCATACCATGCCTGGCTTCAATGATACCATCCTCCTTTAACAGGTTCAGGGATTTCCGAAGGGTCATCCTGCTCACATTCATCTGCAGCGCCAGTTCTTCCTCAGGCGGCAGCTTGCTTTCCTCGGGATAAAGCCCCTGCTGTATCAGTCCTAATATCTCATTATATATGATTACAAATTTGGGAAATGCTTTCTTATCACCTGGCACCTGTCCGCCTCCTTTTATCTCCGGCCGCTGCTATCGTTGCTGCTATCATCATAATCAGGATTCAAAAGGGTACTTGAAAAAACCAAGCACCCTGTGTATAATTAACCTAGAGGGAATCAAAAGACAGTCGTATGTCTGATGATTGCGCTTCGGATAACTGCATAATTTTTAGTTATGGGCTATCCTCTAGTTGCGATAGAGGATAGCTATTTTCTATTCTGATGATTATCTATGTAAGTCAATGCTGCTAATATAACCAGCACCAATGTCAACACCTCATGTGTATCCATACTACATTCCCTCCCGGATTTATTTCCGAAGGAAACCACCAGACTATCCTCTGTCCCCTATTTAATTATACACCCCTATTTTAACACTTATATCATAGTATTAATAGGGCTGGGCTAAAAACATAAGCCCAGCCTTTTTAACATGAAACTTTACCGCTGCCTGTCAGCCGTCTGCTGTAAAACCTTATTTTTCCTTTGCCTCGACCATCTTCTTGATATCAGCAATGAAATCCTCCAATACAGCAGCGCCTAAATCACCTTTATCCCTGCTTCTTACCGTGATAGCGCCCTCTGCCGCTTCCTTCTCACCCAGCACCAGCATATAAGGAACCTTTTCAAGCTGGGCCTGACGGATCTTATATCCAACCTTTTCATCCTTATGGTCTAACTCCGTGCGGATACCGGCTGCCTTCAGCTTCTCATAAACGCCCGTTGCATATTCCATGGACTTCTCAGAAACAGGAATGACCTTAACCTGTACAGGAGCCAGCCATACCGGGAACTTACCAGCAAAATGCTCAATCAGGATACCGATAAAACGCTCAATGGAGCCAAAGCATACGCGGTGGATCATAATCGGACGCTTCTTGGAACCGTCCTCCGCCGTGTACTCCAGGTCAAACCTCTGAGGCATCTGGAAATCCAGCTGGATGGTGCCGCACTGCCATGTCCTGCCCAGGGAATCCCTCAGGTGGAAGTCAATCTTAGGCCCGTAGAACGCGCCGTCGCCCTCATTGACAATGTATTCCAGCCCCATATCATCCAGCGCCTTTTTAAGGCCGTTTGTAGCCATCTCCCAATCCTCGTCAGATCCCATGGAATCCTCCGGCCTTGTGGACAGTTCCACAAAATACTCAAATCCAAACTGGGTATATACTTCATTGATCAGCCTGGTAACACCCTTGATTTCATCCTCTATCTGGTCATCCCTCATAAAGATATGGGCATCGTCCTGTGTAAAGCAGCGCACACGCATCAGACCATGAAGCTGGCCGCTCTTCTCATGGCGGTGGACCAGACCCAGCTCGCCCACACGAAGGGGCAGGTCGCGGTAGGAATGAGGCTGGTTCTTATACACCAGCATGCCGCCCGGACAGTTCATGGGCTTAACCGCATAATCCTCCTCATCAATGACGGTTGTGTACATATTATCCTTATAGTGATCCCAGTGACCGGAATTTTCCCACAGCTTACGGCTCAGTATAATGGGGGTGGAAACCTCCTGGTATCCTTCCCTCTGATGGATTTCACGCCAGTAGTCAATCAGCGTATTCTTAAGGGTCATACCCTTTGGCAGGAAGAACGGGAAACCAGGACCTTCCTCAGCAAACATGAACAGGCCCAGTTCCTTGCCCAGCTTCCTGTGGTCGCGCTTCTTAGCCTCCTCCATCATGGTAAGGTAATTCTCTAAATCCGTCTTATTGGCAAATGCAGTACCGTAAATCCTGGTAAGCATCTTATTCTTCTCGCTTCCTCTCCAGTAAGCGCCTGCAATACTGGTAAGCTTAAACGCCTTCACACCCTTTGTATACATGATATGGGGTCCTGCGCACAGGTCCACGAACTCGCCCTGCTGATAGAAGCTGATGGTTTCCTCGTCAGGCAGGTCCTGAATCAGCTCCACCTTATACGGCTCAGACTTTTCCTCCATGAACCTGACTGCCTCATCCCTGGGAAGCACAAATGGCTTAACCGGAAGATTTTCCTTTACAATCTTTGTCATCTCAGCTTCCAGCTTCTCCAGGTCTTCAGGCGTGAATCCGCCCTCCCTGTCAAAATCATAGTAAAACCCGTCATCAATGGCCGGTCCGATTGCCAGCTTTGTCTCCGGGTACAGCCTCTTCACTGCCTGTGCCAGCACGTGGGATGCTGTGTGGCGGATGGCCCTTAACTCATCCTCTGCTTCCTGTACGCTTCCGTCCGGTAAAATAATCTTCATGCTATTACTCCTTTCATCCTCTCTAGGGCGTGTTTGAAAATTCATTCCCCAGGAAATAATTCCGGCATCCTTTGTGGTTATCATGTTTTCTCTCAGTATATGTCCATCCGCCGGAATGGGTAAAGAAAAACCCCTGGACATATCCCTATGTCCAAGGGTGCATATACACGGTTCCACCTTGATTTTCACTCATTGGTCCCTTAACGCGGGATACGGTGTCATTTCCTCCCGGGAATCCGATTAATGCTTTGGGTTCCTGTTACCGTCATCCAACAGATGACCGGCATGGTATCCTTGACACGGCTCAGGACCGGTCTTCATCAATCTTCGGTATACAGCCCTTCCACCAAAGGGGCCGCTCTCTGGATACTTCCCATCGACTACTGATTCCTTCAACGCCATTAACTGCATTTCTGCTAGTTTTGATTATAGCATTTGGCCATGATTTGTCAAGGCTTAAATGATGATGCTCCGTCCTAAAATAAAACTCCCCCATCATTGCAGCCATTGTATCCGCCGGGTATGGTAAGATTGCCGGCGTATTGACCGGAGGAAAAGGGATTATCCCCCAATGCTGACAAAAAACTTCCACGATGTCCATAAAAGTTATCCACCCATGCCGCATAATCAGCCTTCAAATTGTGGATAACATTTACTTTCCGCCTTATTTCTGTTAAAATATATCCTCAGGACCATATACAGATAGTGCCGGGCGGCACTAGATAAGACAAAAGAAGGTGAATACATGAAAATCGTTATTATTGACGGCCAGGGCGGCAAGATGGGAAGATCTGTAATTGAACAGCTGAAGAAACGTTTTCCTGAACTGGAGACATATGCAATCGGAACCAACAGTATTGCCACCTCCGCCATGTTGAAGGCAGGGGCAACCTATGGGGCAACCGGCGAGAATCCCGCCATTGTCAATGCCCAGGATGCGGATATCATCATAGGTCCCATCGGTATCGTCATGGCCAATTCCCTGCTGGGAGAAATCACTCCAGCCATGGCAGCCTCCATCGGTTCCAGCAAGGCATATAAGATACTTATCCCGGTGAACCGCTGTAACCATTACATCGTGGGATGCCAGAACAATACCTTATCCGATTATATAAGCATGGTATGCGATGAAGTAGGGAAGGAAGTGAAATCCATTTGAGGACCATAGAATTTAAAATGGAACGCCAGGGCCTTGTACAGGAAGGCGACAAGGTCAAAATCATTGAGCGGGAGGGAACCAGCAGCTACAGTTATATCATTGACCCCGCTGTAGCCATGTCCGGCTGCTTTCCTTCCAGGTACCGCATCAGATCCGAATATGGCATCATAAAGGAAATCCGTGAAAATTCCAGAGGATTTTATGTGATTGTGGATTTTGATGAGGATGAACCAACCTGATAGGATCTGCCAGCCAAAAGACAGTAAGGAGTAAGGAGGCATGTCAAATGAAGTCATATCTGATAGGAATCCCAGCTGCTGTAAGCGCCGCGTGTCTTTTAACCGGTGGATATCTGTATCACATTGCCCTGGATGCCAAAACAGACAAATCATCCCTGCTGAAACCTACACCAGACACCATACAGCCTGACAATCAGGTGCCCCAGCAGCACAGACAGATTCCCCTGCGGCACAATCAGATTCCCCAACGGCACAATCAGGTTCCTCAGCGGCACAGACAGATTCCCCAGCAGCACAATCAGGTTCCTCAGCGGCACAGACAGATTCCCCTGCGGCACAATCAGATTCCTCAGCGGCACAATCAGATTCCTCAGCGGCACAATCAGATTCCTCAGCGGCACAGGCAAGCCCCTGAAGCAGGCAGCCATCTAATCCGACAATACCAGGACAGATATCTGTATTCCTTTGATAATCTAAAACTCCATGCTTATTTGTGCATGAACACTAAAACAGGCAATCAAAGTCAGGCATCCCTCCAGGCCCGTACAGGCAGCCATTGGGTAATCCTGGTTCACGGATATGCAGATTCCGGCCTGTGGTTCCATGAAGAGGCCCTGGCCTTTTACCGTCAGGGCTTCCATCTGCTGCTGCCTGATGCCAGGGGCCATGGTCAAAGCCAAGGCGCCTACGTTGGCATGGGCTGGCATGACCGTCTGGATATCATAAGCTGGATCCACTGGATTATGGAAAAAGATTCCCAGGCAGAAATTATCCTATACGGTGTATCCATGGGTGCTGCCACCGTCATGATGGCTGCAGGAGAAAACCTGCCCTCCAATGTAAAAGCAGTCGTGGAAGACTGTGGATACACATCTGCATGGGATGTACTGAAATACCAGCTGAACGTACAGTTCCGCCTGCCGGCATTTCCGGCCCTTACCAGTGCAGGTCTGGTCAACTTCATAAAAAACAGATATAGGTTAAAAGACGCTGATGCCGTCAAATGTGTCTCCAGGGCAAAAGTCCCGATTCTCTTCATCCATGGCACAGAAGACAGGTTCGTCCCCTTTGAGATGTCCAGGACACTCTATGATGCCTGTAACAGCAAAAAGGAATACCTTGCAGTAGAAGGCGCCGCCCACGTAAAATCTGCCATGGTGGGCGGCCCAGCCTACTGGGATAAGGTATTCCAGTTCATCAATCAATATATCTCCTAACCAATCGGTACAATCCTGACCTCATCAGTGGATTCTGTTGCCGGCGGAATCGTAGGCACCGGAACCGTGACCTCCTGACCCGGTTTAACGGTTCCTGCCACAGTGCCACCCGGCATGGCCGGATTTCCAGCCTGGCTACCTGAATTTGTCCCCTGACTGCCCGGATTCCCCGCCTGGCTGCCTGGATTCGTCCCCTGGCTGCCTGGATTCGCACCCTGACTGCCCGGATTCCCAACCTGATTACCTGGATTCGCAGCTTGGCTGCCTGGCGCCATGGTCTGTGCAGGTATCTCTCCTGGCAATGTCTCTATGGGTACGATTACCTCATCCCCTCCCTGGCTGCTCTCTTCTTCCTTTGACACATCTATAGCAGCCATATCAATCAGACTTCTGTCAGCCCCATTTAATTCAACCGCCTTACTCCAAAGCACACTTGTTATTCCGCTGCTTTTACTCCAATCACAATCATGCCACAGGCAGATGACCTTGCCGTCTTTAGCCATTACAATCTCCAGCATATCATTCCCATCCACATGCTTACCGGTCCTGGCCGATGCATCATTTATCTTATAAATAGTCCCGTCCCGTGATATAACCGCCGCAACTCCATAAGATCCGCTCCAGATAGAGGGATGGTATTCCCCAAATATCTCGCCCTCATCTTCATAATAATACATATTCTGGATAACACCGGGAAAGGGTTCTGACAAAGCCTGTTTATTCTGTCCATCTAAATCCGTCCTAAATATCCTACTGTACCATTCGCCTCCACTCCCCTTATCCACATAACTGCTGTAATAAATCTGATTATCCACAATACAGTAACTTTGTACACCATAAGTTTCCCTGATAAGGACGGTATCATTGCTATCCTGTTTTGAATTAACAGTTGCCTTTGACCCGCTGCCGCTGAGATAATATGTCCTTCCATCAATGGTAAGCTGTCCATGCTTCACATATTTAATCTCACCGTCTTCCTCTATCCTATAAATCCGGTCACCCACAGCAACACTATTTCCACTGTCGGCCACAGCCGGATTCCCCAGTTCATCCACCAGATAGCAGCTGTCATCCTTAATTACAACTGAATACTTCCCTTCCCCGGCAGCTATCTCCACCCCGGATACGGCAGAATGGATCTGTCCTGCCTGTGCATAATAAATGGTATCATTGAACACCATATAACCGTCTACCTGCTCAGCAATCAATTCCTTTACATTACTTCCCGGCCTCATGCGGAACAGCTTATCACAAAGCCCTTTCTCGGCCTCTGAAAGGCGCGTCAGCTGGCTTTCCTTCACCTTAGGCAGATAATATACATAATCACCATAAGCCCGCATGGAATACCTTGTAGTCTTCTCAGGGGATGTTTCCCCTCCAAGGACCATGATTTTATTCTCCACGGTCTTCCTGTATAGGATTGTCCTAAACAGGCCTGTCCCTTCCTCATCTTTAAGAAAACACCAAAACGCATTGGTCCTTACCAGGCTGTCCAGGTTCTCCCCTGTACTCTCAGGAACATAATCCAAATCAGTCTCAATATTTTTCAGATACCCCTTGGTATCGTGGAGTGTATATATCTGCCCATCCTGTTTTAACTGCCCGGTAACCATGAACCCGTCCTCATTAAAATAATACAGGAATCCATCTATATCCTTCCACTGATCCTTAACAAAACTTTTTGCATCCAGATAATACATCCATCCCTGGTCTGTCTCATTCCATCCCACAGAAGGTTCCTCATCTGTATCGATGGTTATATCCATGGTTTCTTCCTCCCTGGAAAAATCCAGCTGCTTATAATCCGAACTGATTTTCCCAAACACGGAAATAACCACATAAATAGCTGCAACCATCACAATTACAGCAATCAGGATAAGAAATACCATCTTTACGGGCGATTCTTTCTTTTTACGACGTCTGTTCATTTGCTTTTCCTTTGAACCTCTTTTTCTATAATAACTTATAGTATCAGACTTCCCTGGTTTTTACAATGGCGGAAATCTTACAATAAATAAAAAAAGCACCTATCCATAACAGATAATTAAAAATTAAAAGGCAGTATATTTAAGTCATTTAACGCCACTTGACATATTTGCAGGATTGGTATAATATAATAATATCAGGAAGTTTAGTACATATGTTGCACTAAACAAAGCCCCAAAGAGTACCAGTCTTTGGGGCTTCTTTTTGGCTAGCTGTCTTTACGGTTCCGGTCTAACCATTTGCATATGTAGTAACCAGCTACACTTGCCATGACCGAAACCAGGAAGTTTAATACATTAGACATGTTGCACACCCCTTTCCGCTGCGCGGTATAGGGTAGACAGCAAATCTATTATACTATATTTGATCATATACTTACAGCATTAATTATGACATGATTAAAAGTAAATATTAATTACTCTTACCATATGATTTTACATCAGAAAGCACCAGCAGACCCGGAGACTTTAGGTTCCTGTCTCTGGTGCTTATTTATCAAAATAATATTTGTACTATTGACATTTAGAACAAATTATCCTAAATCTTTCCAAGGCAACTATTTTTACATCTGTCAGAAATACCCGAATATTCCTTAGATGGGTACATGCTGATATGGTCTTAGCTTTGACCCGGTAAAGATAAAGGTTCCTAAAACTCCCAAAAAGAATGTCCATGTGCTTTCTTCTGCTGAGATACAATATTTATTGGATTCCGCAAAATTCTCCGTCCTGTGGCTGACTACCAGAAATAAGGCTATAATCGCTTTAATGCTGGACTCTGGTATTAGGCAGAACGAGGTATGCACATTAGTAAAAAAGGGGCTGGATTTTGACCGTGGTGCGTTACAGGTCACCGGGAAGGTTTCCAAAGACCGTTTAGTCCCCTTGGGGTATATTTCCAAAATGTTGCTGGAAGATTATCTGTCCCAATTTCTGCATTGATAACTACAGGTTTCTGCATTGATAACTACAGGAGAACGGGAAATACTGGTGTCTACGATTTAAGCATTTTAATGGGTCATAAAAGCATTGAAACCACGAAAAGATATGAGCACTTTGCACATGAAATAATCGCTGTTGAAAACTGCAATTCCCACCTTGATAACATCTACCTGAAATAAATCTTTTGTGGATAAATCCCCCTAAAACAACGTATTTACGTACTTTTTGGCAATAAAAAAGCACCTATCCATAACAGATAAGTGCCTTAGTGCCCAGAGCCGGAATCGAACCAGCGACACGAGGATTTTCAGTCCTCTGCTCTACCAACTGAGCTATCTGGGCATCTGATGAGCGTGCCGGGGTTCGAACCCGGGACAACTTGATTAAAAGTCAAGTGCTCTACCAACTGAGCTACACACCCAAGATTTAAGTTTTTACATTAAAAATTGCGGGGGCAGGATTTGAACCTACGACCTTCGGGTTATGAGCCCGACGAGCTTCCAGACTGCTCCACCCCGCGCTAATATATAATTATAAATGTTTTAAAATGCTTTGTCAATAAACATTTTAATGGGCGAAGGTGGATTCGAACCACCGAAGGCATTGCCAGCAGATTTACAGTCTGTCCCCTTTGGCCACTCGGGAATTCGCCCTTATTAAATTAGTATATACACTTTTTTAAGAAAAATACTTGAGTGGGGCCTACAGGGCTCGAACCTGTGACCCTCTGCTTGTAAGGCAGATGCTCTCCCAGCTGAGCTAAGACCCCAATAGGTATTTTCTTCAGCGTGTATATGAAAGAAAAACGACCCGGAACGGGTTCGAACCGTCGACCTCCGCCGTGACAGGGCGGCGCTCTAACCAGCTGAGCCACCGGGCC
>NZ_JAJFEB020000013.1:0-158045 GCF_020709765.2 Clostridium pacaense | reverse complement strand
TTACTTGGTTTTGTTCTGAATTTTCTCAAATCCAAAGGCCCAAACCAGGCCTTCTGTTTTTAGAATTTTCAGGGTTTGTGTATTATTCAGTCTTCAATTGTAAAGGTACGGGGCATTTCCACAAAGAACAAGCTGTCTTGTCCAAAATGTCATATGCCGAACGCAGAAGGAGGGATTTGAACCCTCGCGCCGCTACTAACGACCTACTCCCTTTCCAGGGGAGCCCCTTCAGCCGCTTGGGTACTTCTGCTTGGCTGATGCTTTTTGCCTACTCCCAAAGACCGGAAGCATGGCAATCATTATTTATTTAATTCCGCAGGCAAATCATAAAATCCGTCTGCAGCGGAGAGAGTGGGATTCGAACCCACGCGCCCTTGCGGACAAACGGTTTTCAAGACCGCCTCGTTATGACCACTTCGATATCTCTCCAAACGTGCTTTTCTATTTTACAGAAGATTAGCAGTTTTGTCAAGTGTTTTTTTAAATCTTTTTGAAAAACTTTTTTCTGACTGTTTTTCTGTGTTGCCCTGTTCAGCGGCAACTTGGATAGTCTATCATGTATTTCGACATAAGTCAACACCTTTTTTAACTTTTTTTATTTAACATGGTTTCGGCTATCAAAAGGTCTTCAGGGGTGGTGATTTTTATGTTCTCATAGCTGCCCTGGGTCATGTGGATCCTGACTCCCATCTGGGCTTCCACCACCATTGCGTCGTCTGTCACATGACTGCAGTCTTCCTTCATCTGACGTGTAAATGCCTCTGCAATCAAAGGCACCGAAAACACCTGGGGAGTCTGGGCCTGCCATACAAGGCTGCGTCTGGGGCTGTCCACAATACAGCTGTCCTCATCAACCAGTTTAATGGTGTCCTTTACAGGCATCCCCACCACACAGGCCTTCCACTTCACCACATCCTCATATGCCCTGGCTATGATTTCAGGGGTCACAAAGGGACGGGCGCCGTCATGGATGAATACATACCCTTCCCGTCTTGCCCTGGAAAGCGCCTCATCCTCCCACTCTTCCTTGTCCATCATGGTACAGAGCGCCTTCCATACGCTCTCGTACCGCTCCCTGCCGCCTGCTCCCACCGTGGATACCTTGTCCAGATGATAGGCATCCACGATTTCCTTTTTACAGTATTCAAGATGGCCTGCATCTGTCATCAGGATTATCTCGTCAATCAGGGAAGATTCCTGAAATGCCAGAAGTGCATGGGCTACCACCGGCATGTCTCCGATTTCCAGATACTGCTTTGCTGTCCGGGTGCCCATCCTGGCGCCTTTGCCCGCTGCCAGCACAACAGCCGTACAATATTGCTTTTCCATGGTACCTGCCCTCCTTACCGTTCGCCAAGTTTAAGGTTGGGGACAGCGTTCAAATCCCAGCCTGAGACATTTCCCTTCAAATACTCATAATAGGCAGCTGCGCCAATCATGGCCGCATTGTCCGTACAGAATATGGGCGAGGGATGATAGAACTTTACCCCCTCCTTTTTGCAGGCTTCCTCCATGGCGCTTCTGAGGGCTGTATTGCTGGCAACCCCTCCTGCAATGGCCAGCTTCTTATACCCAAACTCCCGGGCAGCCAGTATGGCCCGGCTTACCAGGGATTCCACGACTGAATTCTGGAATGAGGCCGCCAGGTCAGGCACATTTATCTCCTCGCCGATCATGCGGGCATGGTTGATGTGGTTCAGGACCGCCGACTTGAGTCCGCTGAAGCTGAAATCATAGGGCGAGCCATCCACCTTGCCCCTGGGGAATTCCATGGCATGGGGATTGCCCTCCCTGGCCGCTTTGTCAACCTTGGGTCCGCCCGGATATCCCAGGCCCACGGCCCTGGCCACCTTATCAAACGCCTCTCCTGCCGCATCGTCCCTGGTACGTCCGATGATTTCGAATTCACCATAATCCTTCACAATCACCAGGTGGGTATGGCCGCCGGATACGATCAGGCATACGAAGGGCGGCTCAAGGTCCGGGTTCTCAATAAAGTTAGCGGACACATGGCCTTCTATATGATGCACTCCAACCAGCGGTTTTTTTGCAGCATAGGCCAGGGCCTTGGCTTCCGCCACTCCCACCAGCAAAGCGCCTACCAGCCCCGGACCGTAGGTCACGCCGATGGCAGTGATGTCCTCCAGGCTTACCTGGGCCTCTGCCAGCGCCCGCTCTATCACGTAATTCACGGCCTTGATATGCTCCCTGGAAGCAATCTCCGGAACCACGCCCCCATATACAGTATGGGTCGCAATCTGGGAAGTAATCACATTGGACAGCACGGTCCTTCCGTTTTTCACCACGGAAGCGGCTGTCTCGTCACAGGAACTTTCTATTGCCAATATTAAAATATCCTCTGAAGTATTTCCAATCATAATCCCATCTCCACTAATCCTCATCAAATTCCAGTTCCATGGTCCAGCCATCCCTGGCAGCCTTTGCCCGCGGGAAAATGCTCCGTACCTCATCCATATATTCCTCAGGCCTTGTCAGGGAAGGGCTGTAATGGGTCAGCCACATCTGCGCCGGCTGTGCTTCCCTGGCCAGATAAGCTGCTTCGTAAAAGGTCATATGTTTGTATTCCTTTGCTTTGGCAGCCTTGTCCTTTTCACCGTACATGCCTTCGCAGATAAAGAGGTCCGCACCGGCCGCATATTCTGCAATCACAGGCACCGGTCTGGTATCCGTACAGTATGTCACTTTCAGGCCCCGCCTGTCAGGTCCCAGCACCATCCCCGGGGTCAGCAGCCTTCCCTCGTGTTCCATCTCCTCGCCTTTCTGAAGCCGGCTCCAGAACTTCTGGGGAATCGCCTCCGCCTTTGCCCTCTCCACGTCAAAGCGCCCGGTGCGGGGAATGGAAATGGAGTACCCGTAACAGATTACATTGTGGTTTACCCTGTAGGCATCAATCACATACGGCCCCAACTCCATATGTTCCCTGTTCTCTGTCAGCTCCACGAACTTCAGCTCAAAGGGAAGCTCCGGCGCAATGGTGCGCAGGGCGGAGACCACCCGCTCCAGCCCCTTGGGACCAACCAGCGTGAGGGGTTCCACCCGCTCCGCATTGCCCATGGTCAGAAGCAGTCCCGGAAGGCCGCTGATATGGTCTGCATGGTAATGGGTAAAGCAGATGACATCAATGGGTTTGGGACTCCATCCCTTCTCCTTTAACGCCACCTGGGTGCCCTCGCCGCAGTCAATCAGCAGGTTGCTTCCCCTGCATCTTGCCATCATGGAGGTGAGCCATCTGTATGGAAGAGGCATCATGCCCCCGGTTCCTAATAAACATATATCTAACATATCAGTTCCTCATCTTTTCTTGTTAACTTTGGAAATCATAACACAGATTGTATTGAATAATCAAGAGGAGGCAGGAAAAGTTCTGTGTGATATGGAGGAAAATGACGGTGTGCCCGGCAGACCTCCTATATCCACGGGTCATGGACAGCAAAAAACCAGGATGACCGGACCGCCCTTACATGGGAATGGTCACGGATATCCTGGTTCGATGTTTCCCGGTTCAATGTTTCCTGGTTCAATATAAGCCTATAATAATTCTATCTGTTCTTCTGTTTCCACAGGAAGCCGGAAACCGGAAATCCATTCGTCGTAACAGTCTTCACACAAGTCAAAATGATGGACCTGTCCGTCTTTTTCGGAAAAATAATCCCATGCATGGTCAATTCCGATGGAACCTTCACGGATGATTCCATGCTCCACAACCAGCTTCTTTCCGCAGCAGTTGCAAAGGACTGCCTCCAGCTGCCCGTTTCTATTGTACCTCTTCATATGAACCCTCGCCTTTCTCTTTCATCATGTCCTCTCATCCATTCCCTTTATCCTTCGAAACATGCTCCATGCAAAAATGAAGAGGAATGTCCGATTCCTCTCCATTATATACACAAAATATACATATTTTAAGTGGAAATTGTTTCATATTCCCCTGTTCCACATGATGACCGCGTCCTCGGGCGGATTATGATAATACCCCCTGCGCAGGGCCTCCTGCCTGAAACCGTAGGATTCATAAAGCTTTCTGGCTCCGGCGTTACTTTCACGGACCTCCAGGGCAATGGAGCGCACGCCCCTTCCTCTGGAAAAAGTGACCATGGCGTCCATGAGTTTCCTTGCGATTCCCTGCCTGCGGTAACCGGGCAGGACAGCAATCCGCTGTATCTCACCTTCATCTGCCAGTATCCTTATAATACTGTATCCAAGAATCTGGCCGTGGTCCTCGTACACAAAGTACGTGTCCAGCCTGCTGTCCAGGCCGGAACGCAGCAGGCTCTCAGACCATTTTTCCGAAAAGCATACCTGCTCCAGGCCGGTTACGGCCTCGATATCCCGGGCAGTCATGGGGCGCACCCCTCTGATTAACTCCATACACCAATCCTCACTGCATATTTTACATCAATAATCGCCCGGCAGCTTCGCAGCTGCCCCCTTGGCGGAAAGTTCCGCCTCACGCTGGCGTTCTGCCTGGGGCTTCCTCAGATAATCCGGGGCAAAGTCAGCCGCGCTCACAAGACGGGCTCCATGGTAGTCCCCGGCTCCGGTTACGGCTCCAGCTCCAGTCCCGGCTCCAATTACTGCCCCGGCTCCAGTCCCGACACCGCTACCTGCACCCAAAAGCGCCGTCATTCCCAGGACCGCCACACAGGACGCCCTCTGCCGGTTCATCTGGGCCGGTGCAAATCCATAGCTTACCTGCATTTCCTCTTCAATGATGCTTCTGTACACGGGCACGCCGTCCCCCAGGAATATGACCCGCTCCCCTCTTTCATTCAGAAGACGGGCCAGCTCCCTCATATCCATGGGACACTGTTCCATCAGCACCTTAAGGCCGTCCTCCACATGATAAAGCCCGGTATATACCTGGCTTCTCTTGGCATCCATGATCGGGCACACAAGGCCTGACGTCCCCCACATATTATATGCCATGGCATCCACGGTAGGAACATGTACCAAAGGCTTTTTAAGGGCCAGGCCCAGTCCCTTGGCAGTGGCTGCGCCGATGCGCAGGCCGGTGAAGGAACCGGGGCCTCCTGCCACGGCAATGGCGTCAATGGTATCAAGGTCCAGTTCCAGCAGCTTTACGATCTCATCCAGCATAGGTAAGAGCGTCTGGGAATGGGTCTTCTTAAAATCCACCGTGTATTCGGCCGTCATTATATCATCCGTCACCAAGGCCACGCTGGCAACCAGGGATGAACTTTCAATTCCTAATACCCTCATCACGTTTCCTCCACTGTAATCCGCCTGTAATCAAACCCTTGCTCCAGGTTCTTTTCAATGACCACCTTCACCACATGTTCTGGAAGTATCTCTTCAATCAGCCCGGACCACTCAATCAGGCACACGCCGTCCCCGAAAAAGCAGTCCTCATAACCGATTTCGTCCATCTCACTGACATCCCCAATGCGGTATACATCAAAATGATACAGGGGCAGCCTCCCCTCCTCATACTGCTGGACAATGGTGAAGGTAGGGCTGTTCACCGGACCCTCAATCCCAAGGCCGGCTGCAAATCCCTGGGTGAACACGGTCTTGCCCACGCCCAGGTCGCCGTTCAGGCAGACAATCTGCCCCGGCGCGGCTTCCTCCCCCATCTTCCTGCCCAGCTCATATGTTTCCTCCGGTTTCCATGTTTCAAACACTGTCATGACTAAATTCCTTTCATGGTAAGGGCAATCCTTTTCTTTGCCAGATCCACGCTGATGATCTTGACGTCCACAACATCCCCCACGCTCACCGCCTCCAGCGGATGCTTGATATACCTGTCGGTCAGCTGTGAGATATGTACCAGGCCGTCCTGGTGCACTCCGATGTCCACAAAGGCGCCAAAATCAATTACATTGCGCACCGTCCCCTTAAGGACCATGCCCGGCTTCAGGTCCTTCATCTCCAGGATATCGCTTCTGAGGATTGGCTTTGGCATCTCATCCCTTGGGTCCCTGGCAGGCTTTTCCAGTTCCCCTGCAATATCGCGCAGGGTAATCTCGCCCACCTCCAGCTCGGACGCCATTTTCCTGTAATCCACAATCTTCTTGCCGATTCCTTTGATGCCTCCCTGGTTCAGCTCAGACAGGTCATATCCCAGACGGTCCAGAAGCTTCCTGGCCGCCTCATAGCTCTCAGGATGCACGCTGGTGCCGTCCAGGGGATTCTCCCCGCCTGTAATCCGCATAAAGCCTGCGCACTGTTCGAACGCCTTGGGACCAAGCTTGGCAACCTTTAACAGCTGTTTCCTGTTCTTAAACGCCCCGTTCTCCTCCCTGTAGGCCACAATGTTCTTAGCCAGGGCCTTATTGATGCCGGACACGTACTCAAGCAGGGAAGCGGATGCCGTATTAAGGTCCACGCCCACCTTGTTCACGCAGTCCTCCACCACTCCTTCCAGTGTTTCGCCCAGATGCTTCTGGTTCATGTCATGCTGGTACTGTCCCACGCCAATGGACTTGGGGTCAATCTTCACCAGTTCTGACAGCGGGTCCTGAAGGCGCCTTGCAATGGATACGGCGCTGCGCTGTCCCACGTCAAAATTAGGGAATTCCTCCGTGGCAAGCTTGCTGGCGGAATATACGGATGCGCCCGCCTCATTGACAATCACATACTGCACCGGCTCCTTGATTTCTTTTAAAAGCTCCACGATAATCTGCTCGGATTCCCTGGACGCCGTTCCATTTCCAACGGAAATCAGGGAAATGTCATATTTTTTAATAAAATCCTTTACTATCTTCTTGGATTCCGCCACCTTGTTCTGGGGCGCCGTGGGATAAATCACCACTGTATCCAGCACTTTTCCCGTGCTGTCCACAACAGCCAGCTTACAGCCCGTACGGAAGGCCGGGTCCCATCCAAGGACAACCCGCCCCACAATGGGAGGCTGCATCAGAAGCTGTTCCAGGTTCTTTCCAAATACCTTGATGGCGCCTTCCTCTGCCCGTTCCGTCAGCTCGCTGCGGATTTCACGTTCGATGGATGGGCCTATGAGCCTTTGATAGCTGTCGGCCGCAACCTCCTTTAAAACAGGCGTGGTATGGGGGTTGTCCCTTACAATGGTCTGCTTCTCAAGGTACATGAGGATCTGGTCTTCCGGGGCCAGGACCTTAACCGTGAGTATCTTCTCGTTCTCCCCGCGGTTCAGGGCCAGGACCCTGTGTCCGGCACACTTTTTAACCGGCTCCTCGTAATTATAGTACATCTCATACACGGACTGGACCTTCTCATCCTTGGCCGAGGACTGGACCACACCCTTGTTCATGGTTGCATTCCTGATATAGGTGCGGTACTCCGCATTATCCGAGATGCGCTCCGCCAGGATATCCTTGGCCCCCTGGATGGCATCCTCCGCGGTTTCCACGCCCTTTTCCTGGGAAATGTAGGCGGCGGCAGCCTGGATCAACGGCTCCTTCACCATCTGCATGCTGATTAAATCCGCCAGGGGCTCCAGGCCCTTTTCCTTTGCAATCATGGCCCGGGTCCTGCGCTTTGGCTTATAGGGCCTGTATAAATCCTCCACAGCCACCAGGGTCTGTGCCTCCCTGATACTGCGTTCCAGCTCAGGGGTCAGCTTCTCCTGTTCTGCAATGGATGCGATGACCTGGTTCTTGCGGTCTTCCAGGTTGCGCAGATATTTTAACCGTTCGTCCAGATTGCGCAGTACCTCGTCGTCCAGGGAGCCTGTGGCTTCCTTGCGGTATCTGGCAATAAAGGGAATGGTGTTGCCTTCATCAATCAGCTTTACGGCTGCCTCTGCCTGGTGGCGGCCAATCTTCAGTTCTTCCGCCAGTTTCTTAATAATGTCCATGGGTAATCCTCACCTATCTGTAATCTAACTAACTTATATATTATAGTTCATCCCTTCTTCTTATGCAAGTTCTGTTACAATGGAATTGTCTTCATCTGGACACGGCGTGTAATTCGTGATAAAATAAGCAGGATAACTACAGAAAAACTACCGTAAGGACTTACAGAAAGGTATCTGTTCAGAATTATGAATGAAACTTATAATAGCCAAAACCCTAACACCGGCAAACAGCCAAGGAACCCAAAGGAATCCACTTCCTCAGAGCGCCTGGCAACCTGCTCCATGATAGCAGGGATTACCGGCATGATTTGCAGCTTCTTTTATTTTCCGGTATCCCTTGTCAGCGGCAGCAACACGCCTACCGGGATGATCTGCGGCATCATCGGCATTGTCCTTGCCATCATGTCAAGGAATGCGGATGTCAGCGGCAAGAAAAGCTTTAATGCCCGTGCAATCACAGGCATTGTGCTCAGCGGCCTTGCCATTGCGCTGACCTTCTTCTTTTTCTATCTGCTGGGCTGCTACTATGAAATCCTCAGCGACCCGGAGATGGGACCTAAGTTTAATGAGTACATCAACCGCATCCAGCAGCAGATGCACCTGTCCGGCGGTTCCTCCTGGATCCACCTCTGATTGGGACCTTATCCCCATGGCGGCAGCAGGTCCACGCCGAAGAATACCAGCAGCACATTCTTGCATATCCAGTTAACCACGACAATACCTGCCGCTATATACACAAACAGCGTCTCATGCCCCAGATACAATCTGGGGTTTTTTGCTGTCTTTGAGATGGCAAGGCTGACCAGCTCCAGGGTCAGCACCGCCGCCGTATAGAGGACCAGGGGATGGTACTGGAAACTCAGCCCCAGGTTCCCTGCCATCATGGCACGCACCGCCCTTGTACCGCCGCAGCCAGGGCAGTACAGTCCTGTTAAAAGATGAAACAGGCAGGGAAATCCCTGCCTTGTCATCCGTTCAATGATTCCTGTCATATAATCCCGTACCTTCTACAGCATTGCCCGGATCATCTGCTTGATTCCATAATCAGACCTGGCCTGCTCTGCGCTGTCATATGCGGTTGCCGCTGCCTTGAATTCCCCCTCTGACATCTCGGATGTAAGCACCGCGAACTCATCCATACCGTAAAGCTCCACGACCTCCACCTTACCAAAGGCCCTCTTCACATCCTGCTCCTTGTTGCGGTAGGAACCGGCCACACGGACAAAATAGCGGAACCTTGCCTGATCCATGGATTCGATGGCCTGCTTTTCACCGGACCATCCAATGTTCAGATTGTGGTCCAGGTTCTGGGCCGCCTCAATGATGTCCGCCACCACCGCGCTGGCAGTGGGAAGCTTTCCTGCTCCGCTTCCGTAGAACATGGAAACCCCCAGCATGTTCCCCTTAACCATGATTCCGTTAAACACATCATTGACAGAATACAGGGGATTATTCTTCTGGATCATCACAGGAGCCACAAATGCGTTCACCTTGCCGTCCTTGATGCGGCTGGTGCCAAAAAGCTTGACCGAGGTCCCCATCTTCTCCGCATACTTAAAGTCAATATCCGTAATCCTGGTAATCCCCTCTGTGTAGATATCCTCGTAATCCACTTCCCTGCCCGTTGCCATGGCAGTAAGGATAGCTATCTTGCGGCAGGTGTCATGGCCTTCCACGTCGGCCTCCGGGTTGCGCTCCGCATACCCCAGGTTCTGTGCTTCCTTCAGCGCATTCTCAAACGACTCTCCCTCTTTATCCATCTTGGTCAGGATAAAGTTGGTGGTGCCGTTGAGGATTCCCGTAATCTCTTCAATCCTCTCCCCCATCAGGCACCGGTACATGGGCCTGATAATCGGGATACCGCCGCCCACGCTGGCTTCAAACAGGAAATTCACGCCCTTTTCCCTGGCAATGGCTAAAAGCTCGGTTCCATAGGCAGCCACCAGGGCCTTGTTGGATGTGGCCACATGCTTTCCGGCCAGAAGGCAGGCCTTGACAAATGGATAGGCCGGGTTCAGTCCGCCCATGGCCTCCACCACGATCTGCACCTCTTCGTCCTGCTCAATCACCTTGAAATCATGGACAATCTTATCCGCCACCGGGCTGTCCGGAAATTCCCTCAGGTCCAGCACGTATTTCAACTCCACTTCCTGGCCCGCCTGCTTCGCTATCACGTCCTTATTCTGTTCCAAAACCTCTGCCACGCCGGAACCGATTGTCCCGTATCCCATTATTGCCGTCTTAATCATAATCCTTCCGCTCCCTGTGTTTTATTTTCAATGCTGTGCCACCGGCACCATATCTGTCTGTCAAAGCCGCCTATTCCCTGGCAAGGATCTTAACGTAATGGATTCCCTCCAGCTCCTCCAGCTCATCAATCATGCTGGACACATTGCCTGTGTCATCCCTGACTTCCACGCTCAGGGTGAGGGTAGCCACGCCGTTGACCGGAATACTCTGATGGATGGTAAGGATATTCGCCCTGTACACCGCCACCACGTGAAGCAGATCACTGAGAAGCCCCTGTTCATCATCCATCTGTACCACCAGGGTAATGGTCTTGCCTTTGGTATTGTCATAAAACGGGAAAATGTCATCCTTATATTTATAAAAGGAACTGCGGCTGATTCCCACCTTATCCGTTGCCTCCTGCACCGTAATGGCCCGCTCTGTCTCCAGAAGCTTCTTGGCCTCCACCACCTTTAGGAGGACCTCCGGCACCGCCTTCTGCTTAACCACAAAGTATTTGCTTTTGTCTTCCATTCTTTAATCCTTTCATAGGTCCGCATTCATGTCCGCATTAGGAATACATCTGTGCTCATGAGGAAGATATTAGCACAATTTTATTGAAAATGCAACCACTTTTTATGCCATACTTCCGGCGGCATTCTTAGGCATGCCGGATAAGTACAAAAAAAACAGGCCCGGATTCTTCCATATTCCAGGCCTGTTCATGTTTATTCCTAATCCATTAATCCTCTGTCGCCGCATTCTTATCCGGGCATCCCAAACTCATCCACCGCAGATATGCACTGATGAATGAATCAATATTTCCGTCCAACACCGCATCCACATTGCCGCTCTCCTCGCCGGTCCGGTGGTCTTTGACCATGGTATACGGCTGGAGCACATAGGAGCGGATCTGGCTTCCCCATCCATTGTCCTTTACATCTCCCCGGATACCGGCAGCCTTGGCAGCCTGCTCCTCCTGCTTAAGCAGGAACAGCTTGGACTTAAGCATCTGCATGGCCTTATCCTTGTTCTGGAACTGGGACCGCTCATTCTGGCAGGTAACCACGGTTCCGCTGGGGAAATGGGTGATACGGATGGCGGATGAGGTTTTGTTGATATGCTGTCCGCCTGCACCGCTGGAACGGTAGGTGTCAATACGGATGTCATCCGGGTTAATCTCTATGTCAATGTCTTCCTGGATGTCCGGCATGATATCGCAGGACACAAAGGAGGTCTGGCGCTTTCCCGCAGCGTTAAAGGGCGATATGCGGACCAGACGGTGCACACCGTGTTCAGAGCGCAGGTAACCGTAGGCATTTTCCCCATTAATCTGCACTGTAACAGACTTGATACCGGCTTCATCCCCGTCCAGGAAATCCAGTACCTCTGTCTTGAATCCCTTTTTCTCTGCCCAGCGGCAGTACATGCGGTAAAGCATGCTGCACCAGTCACAGGACTCCGTGCCGCCTGCCCCCGCGTTCAGGCGCAGTATGGCATTGTTGCTGTCATATTCACCGGACAGAAGTAGCTTCATGCGCATCTTCTCAAGGGTATCGGAAAAATGGCCCAGCATCTCTTCAATCTCCGGAATCAGGGAGGCGTCATTTTCCTCATATCCCATCTGGATCATGACCTGGATATCCTCATATTCCTGTTCCAGTTCCCGGAACGTCTCCACTTCATCCTTCAGGTTCTTGGCTTCCCTGACCATCCTTGTGGACTTCTCAGGGTTATCCCAGAATCCCGGCTCTTCCATGGATTTATCTAATTCATCGATTCGTCTGACCTTGTTATCCAGGTCAAAGTGAATCCCTCACTTCCACTAATGGTTTGTCATACGTTGATAACGTATATTTAAAATTATCTAACTCTACCACAGCTTCACCCGCTTCCATTTTATATTTTCTCCCGGCCTTGTGCATGCCGGCCTTATATTGCAATTAATTATTTAATCCTTCCGTGGCACTGCTTATACTTCTTACCGGAACCACATGGGCATGGATCGTTCGGATAAACCTTCTGCTCCGCCCGCTTCTTCGGCGCGCTGGCAAGGGAGGTATCCTTGTTGGTGCCTGTTACCTTGGCAGCCGGCTCACGCTCCACCTTCTGCTCAACCCTGATGTGGAACAGGATACGCACGGTCTCCTCCTGCACGGCAGCCATCATGGCCTCGTACATCTCATAGCCCTGCATCTTATATTCCACGACCGGATCCCTCTGGCCATATGCCTGAAGGCCGATACCCTCACGCAGTGCATCCATATCATCCAGATGGGCCATCCACTTGTTGTCAATGACCTTAAGAAGTACAACGCGCTCAATCTCACGAATCTGCTCAGGCTCAGGGAATTCAGCTTCCTTTGTCTCGTAAAGCTTGATGGCCTCTTCCTTCAGGTTGTGCTTTAACTCGTTCTTCTTCATGGACTTCTTCTGGTCCTCGCTCAGGATGACCGGCTTTAAGGGAATAACAGGAAGAAGAAGGTTGTTCAGCTCCTTAAGGTCCCATTTATCCGGGGTCTGGTCATCGGAGACAGACATATCCACTGCGTTCTCAACAATATCCGTAATCATCTTAAGGATAAGGTCGCGCATGTTGTCGCCGTCCAGGACCTTACGGCGCTCCGCGTAGATGACCTCACGCTGTTCGTTGTTCACTTCGTCGAACTTAAGGAGCTGCTCACGGATACCGAAGTTGTTGCTCTCTATCTTCATCTGCGCCTTCTCAATTGCATTGGAAAGCATCTTGTGCTCTATCTGCTCACCCTCCGGCACACCCATTGCCTCAAACATGGCCATGAGACGGTCAGAACCAAAGAGCCTTAAAAGGTCATCCTCAAGGGACAGGTAGAACCTGGACTCACCCGGGTCTCCCTGACGTCCGGAACGTCCGCGCAGCTGGTTGTCAATACGGCGTGACTCATGACGCTCCGTACCGATGATCTTCAGTCCGCCCAGTTCCTTGGATTCCTCATCCAGCTTAATATCCGTACCACGGCCTGCCATGTTGGTGGCAATGGTTACGGAACCATGGATACCTGCATCTGCTACAATCTCAGCCTCCAGCTCATGGAACTTGGCATTCAGCACCTTATGGGGGATTCCGCGCTTATTCAGCATCTTGCTGAGCAGTTCGGAAGTCTCAATGGCAATGGTACCCACCAGGACAGGCTGCCCCTTTTCATGGGCCCTTGCGACCTCATCCACAACTGCCTTGTACTTTTCCTTCTTGGTCTTATATACGGCATCATCCAGATCCTTACGGACCATCGGCCTGTTGGTCGGTATGGCGATGACGTCCATTCCGTAAATGTTACGGAACTCCTTCTCCTCTGTAAGGGCTGTACCTGTCATACCTGACTTCTTGGTATACTTGTTAAAGAAGTTCTGGAAGGTAACGGTAGCCAGGGTACGGCTCTCACGGCGCACGTTCACATGCTCCTTGGCCTCGATTGCCTGATGGAGTCCGTCTGAATAGCGGCGTCCCGGCATGATACGTCCTGTAAATTCATCAACAATAAGAACTTCGTCATCCTTTACAACATAATCCTTATCACGGAACATCAGGTTGTTGGCGCGCAGGGCCAGGATGATATTATGCTGGATTTCCAGGTTCTCAGGGTCAGCCAGGTTCTCAATGCGGAAGAACTCCTCCACCTTCTTAACGCCCTGCTCGGTCAGGTTCACGACCTTATCCTTTTCATCTACAACAAAATCCCCGGTCTCCTCAATCTCCTCACCCATGATGGCGTCAATCTTGGAAAATTCCTTGGACACGGTCCCGCGCTCCAACTGGCGCGCCAGCACATCGCATACCTCATACAGCTTGGTGGACTTGCCGCTTTGGCCTGAAATAATAAGAGGCGTCCTGGCCTCATCAATCAGCACGGAGTCAACCTCATCGATGATGGCGTAATCCAGGTCGCGCAGAACCAGCTGTTCCTTATAGATAGCCATGTTGTCACGCAGATAGTCAAATCCCAGTTCATTGTTGGTAACATATGTGATATCACATGCATATGCTTCCTTACGCTGTTCACTGGTCATGTCATTCAGCACCACACCCACGCTCAGGCCCAGGAAACGGTGCACCTGGCCCATCCACTCAGCATCTCGCTTTGCCAGATAGTCATTGACCGTTACAATCTGCACACCCTTGCCGCTCAGTGCGTTCAGGTAAGCAGGACAGGTGGATACCAGCGTCTTACCTTCACCCGTACGCATCTCAGCAATACGGCCCTGGTGAAGCACGATGCCGCCGATGAGCTGTACAGGGAAATGCTCCATATTCAGGGTTCTTTTTGCCGCCTCACGGACAGTGGCAAATGCCTCCGGCAAAATGTCATCCAGTGTCTCGCCTCCAGCCAGTCTCTCCTTAAGGATCCTGGTCTGGTCGCGCAGTTCCTCATCTGACTTGGCCATCATATCCGTGCGCATGCTTTCAATCTTTGCCACTATCGGCCTTATCATCTTCAGTTCTCTTTCACTGTGAGTCCCGAACACCTTTTCAATTACGTTCATGGTATACTCTCCTAACTTCTTCCTTATATAATAGAAAATCATTTTCAACCAGCGTCTGTATCTGCATCACCTGTCAGGGCAGTTCCTTCAGGACCCGGCACTGCCTTGCAGTACTTATATTATCTGCCCGCTGATTCCAGTCTATTCCTTTACATTCCACGATACTCTCCTGTCGTGGACCTGCCGGACCTTCCCACAATGCTTTCCGATTGTGGATTTTCCGCATAAAATCCTGCAAATACTACGCCTATGATACAATCTTACTTATTGTAGCACTTGAAGAGGATTTATTCAACGGGTTAATGAAAAATTAACATTTTGGACATAAAATCAACGGTTTTACAGGGTTTTCCGGGTTATATACAGCCTGAAACGCCATACAGAAGGTCTGATTCCAGCCGCTCCTGCATATAAATAAGAACGGGTCCGGTCATTGTCATGATTCCCGGAACCCGTTCTTCCATTACCCCAGTATCTGCGCCACGACCGGCCGCAGCCTCCCCGCCACCATGATGGCAAGCACACACAGCACAACGTCCGGAAACATGGTGGGCAGACAGTAAACCGCAAATATGGCTCCCCACCCAACCGTGTTGGGCGTTACCACAATCCAGTGGGTTATAAAATAAAAATAAAGAATCCCCATTCCATAATAAATCACATACCCAACCGATGCCGCAAATATCCAGGTACCTGGTTTGGATGAGTGCAGCCATTCACAGATCTTGCCCATGGCATAGGCTGCCAGCGCAAACCCCAGTAAAAAGCCGAAGGTGGGGCGGAGCAGATACGCCGGTCCGCCTCCCCGTGCAAAAACAGGGATTCCCATAAGCCCGATCAACAGATAGGTGGACACACTTAAGAACGCCCTCTTTGACCCCAGAAGCAGTCCTGCCAGCAGCACAAAAAACCACTGAAGGGTGAAATTCATGCTGTCCGCGCCCACCGGTATCACAATTTTTATAAATGCGCCAACTGCTATCAATGCTGAAAACAGCCCGCATACCGTTAAATCCCTTGCCTTTCCCCGTCTCTGTACCATAACCCTGCTTTCATAATTCATCTGTCTTTCTCCTCCGTCTCAATGCCAGGCAATTGCTATCAACATTATTCTACTGCTTTTTTATCATTTAAACAACCATCTTTCATTATTAGCCCCATTTTTCCGGCCCTCTTATGGTCAACCAAGCACATTGCACAAAAAATGTGTTCGATTTTTTACCTGTCCACATTATCCCCAGAAGTTTATGCACATTACCCCCAAAGTTATCCACATCCCAGTTTGTCCATTTTAAGGCAAAAAATAGTTATACACTGACTTATCCACATTATCCACAAGTTTATAAGTTTTGGCCTCCAAACTTTACCCAGGCTTAACAGAAATTTTATTTTTGTACACTTCTGATAAACTTTCATATTTCGGAAGAAAATACAAGTTTTTCTCTTGACATTTTAGGGTGGTTCCTATTGATGATTCAATGGTCATTCCCCTGATACAAAGATTATTTTTATAAAAAATTAAGATAAATTGTTAGGCAATTCATCGGTTCTGATTGTAATTTTATACTAAATATGTTATAATGTCACTATCTCAAGAAAAGGAGTTGATGATTATGCGTTATACCATAACAGGACGAAATATTGAGGTAACTCCAGGTTTGAAGGCTGCCGTTGAAAAGAAGATAGGCAAGCTGGAACATTTCTTCACTCCGGACACCGAAGTAATCGTAGCGCTGAGCGCGCAGAAAGACAGGCAGAAGATTGAAGTAACAATCCCGGTCAAGGGCAATACCATCCGTGCAGAAGAATCCAGTACAGACATGTACGTATCCATCGATCTGGTGGAGGAGGTTATTGAACGCCAGATCCGGAGATATAGAAAGAAACTGATTGACAAGAAACAGGCGGCAATCTCTTTCTCTCAGGCATTCATAGAGGAAGAGGATGAAGTGCAGGACGATGAGATCCAGATTGTCAAGACCAAGAAGTTTGCCATTAAGCCAACCATTCCTGAGGAGGCATGCCTGCAGATGGAGATGCTGGGCCACAGCTTCTACGTATTCTTAAACGCGGATACGGACCAGGTCAATGTTGTTTACAAACGTAAGAACGGAACCTATGGTCTTATTGAACCGGAATTCTAGTCATATAAGATGATGGAAGGATGTTTCATCTAAATAAGGACAAGACTGCAGCCAGTGCAATGCTGGCTGCAGTTTTTATGTGTCCGCTGATGACACAATGGCCATCCTCCATTGCATGGAAGCATTTGGTCAAAAGCTGCCGGACCTAAAAAGGGACCATGCACCGTAAACCGTGCATGATCCCTTTTATCTGTGGGTAATCTGTCAATCAATACCATCTTTATGTACCAGCTCCATATCCCGGCCCCCGCACTTCCCTAATCCAGGAATGTAACAGCCTTGCATGGCGTCCTGTAATTGGAAGGCGCAATGCAGATACCGGTCGCAGGAGTACTGGAGTGGATGATCTGACCGCCTCCTATGTATATGGCCACATGGTTGATATAATCGCCGCTGGCGTAGAACAGCAGGTCGCCCGGCTTTACATCGCTCACAGGAATCACCTTTCCCCTGGCCGCCTGGTCCCTGGAACTCCTGCCCGTACTTATACCGAAATGGGCGAATACGCTCTGGGTAAATCCGGAACAGTCCGCGCCGCTTGTAAGGCTTGTCCCTCCGTACACATATGGATTGCCTAAGAACTGCTTGGCATACGCCACCACCGCATTCCTGGTGGCCGATACCACCTCTGAGGAAGGACTTCCGCCGCCTCCTGGTCCCTTGGACTGGCTTCCCTCTGTTTCCTTCTGGGTTGTGGGCGCTGCCACCGTGGCATCCTTTCCATTCTCCGGATTGGCTGCAATGGTCTGGATCACAGGATCCGTGGGCTTGCCCTCTTCCTTCTTAGGCGCTGCAGTGGTAGGCGCTTCCGTGGTCTTCTCAGCCTTTGTGGAAGCTGCAGTAGTCTTTTTCTCAGAGTCTTTCTTCTTAGCGTCTTCCAGGGCCTTCAGGGCCTTTTCAGCCTCCTCCTTGCGCTTGGCCTCCTCTGCTTCCTTAGCCTTCTCCTCTTCCACGGACACGGCCTTGTTAAACTCCACGCTGGTCTTCATATATTCCTTGAACACATATCCTTCCAGGTCCGAGTCCACGGAAACCTTCAGGAAGTCCCCTTCTTCTCCCGTAACCACATAATGGGCGCCCTCAGAGAGAAGGGTCAGGGTCTTGCCCTCCAGGTTAGGGGTATCCCGCAGACGCAGGCTGGGCGTACCCACAATCGTACCGTAGGTGGTCCCCACCTGTCTGGCCTTTGCCTCTGCCTGCTCACCTGTCACAAAATACTCTGCCTTTATGTAGCCGGTAACGGAACCGGACTGTATCTTATACCACTTGCCGCCCTCTCCATCCACGGTACCCAGGATGGTTGCCGCTGAATCGTTGTATATCTTACCCGCAACACCGCTGCTGGTATTGGCATCGGTTCTGATGTTCACGGATCCATTGACCTTGGAGACAGCTATGTTATCATATGGAGATGACTTGGGTTTTGCCGCCTTGGTTTCCTTGGGTGCTGCCTGTGTCTGTGCGGCCGCCTGGGTTCCTGAACCTGAAGAAGCCGAACCATTACCAGAAGACGCACCTTTATTACTGCCAGAACCGCTCCCCTGATTCTTCGCAGTCCTGGTTTCCATATCAGAATAGATGGACGCCAACTGCTTTTCAGGCTCCGTGTTGCCTGCATAGAAATTATTCAGCGCCACGGAGATACCTGCAAGGGAAGAACCGGTCTCCAGATTGGTGGATGCCAGGGCAGGCGCTGCAAATGCGCAGCTGCACAGACCGCTGACAGCCAGTATTCTCTTCCACTTCTTCATCTGCTCTGCAACCCCCTAGTTCTCTATCAGGTACCGTTCCACACTGGTAACTGCATTGGCGCCGTCCGCCGCCGCTGTAATGATCTGACGCAGGGGTTTGGTCCTCACATCCCCGGCCGCAAAGATACCGGGAACAGATGTCACTCCGTCTTCTCCGGCCTTGATATATCCGTGGTCCATGTCCACAATCCCCTCAAAGGCCTTGCTCTCCGGGGAAATGCCCACCGCGATGAACACGCCCTGGACATCCAGGTCCGTCTTCTCCCCGGTCTTCACATTGGTTACGGACAGGCTCTTTACCATGCCCTCGCCGTTGATGCAATCCGCAACCGTATCCCAAACCACTTCCACGTTCTCAAGGCCAAGGATTGTCTCCTGAAGGCTCTTGGCGGCCCTCAGCTCATGCCTTCTGTGAATCAGGTACACCTTACTGCACATGCGGGCCAGGAAGATTGCATCCTCCACAGCCACGTCCCCGCCGCCAATGACAGCAGTTACCTTGTTGCGGAAAAATGCCCCGTCGCAGGTTGCACAGTAGGACACACCCGCCCCTGCCAGTTCCTCCTCGCCAGGTATGCCAAGCTTCCTGTGGACAGCTCCTGTGGCAAGTATGAGGGTCCTGGCTTCATAGGTCTCATGTCCGCATACCACCCGCTTAATTTTCCCCTGGTCCTCAATCCTTACCACATCATCCTCTGCAAAGGCGGCTCCCAGCTGGTCCGCATGCTCCCGGAACTTAAGTCCCAGGTCGTATCCGCCGATACCGGGCAGACCGGGATAATTGTCCACCTCGTAGGTGGTGAGCACCTGGCCTCCGCTGACCATGGCCTTCTCAATCACAAGTGTATCAAGCCTTGCCCTCTGGGCATAGACTGCTGCGGCAAGTCCCGCCGGACCCGAGCCGATGATTACCAAATCATAAATATGTTCCATGTCTCTACCTTTTCCTTATCTAAGTTTCATTATTTTAGTATTTTGACCGATTTGTAATTATTATATCACAGATATTTAACATATTACAATTCAATTTCTTACAATTGTAGGAAGGATGTGATAAAATATAGATACAGTGTATGACAGAAAGGATGTGTGTCTATATGCCACGTAAAACAGTACTTGTCACCGGGGCATCCCGGGGCATCGGAAAGGCCATTGCGGTCAAATTTGCCAAAAAGGGCTACAACGTAGCCATCAGCTGCGTCCACAGGGAAGACAGGCTCTTACAGACCCAGAAGGAGATTGAAGGATTCCAGGTCCCCTGCCTTGCTTATAAGGGCGATATGGGTAACATGCAGTGCTGCGAGGAGCTGTTCGGGAAAATCAGGACCCAGTTCGGGGGCATCGACGTGCTGGTGAATAATGCCGGCATTTCCTATATAGGACTATTACAGGACATGTCTTCCCAGGACTGGGAACGGATGCTCTGCACCAACCTGACCTCTGTATTCAACTGCTGCAAGCTGGCCATTCCCTATATGCTCCAGCAGAAGCAGGGCAAGATCATCAACATCTCCTCTGTATGGGGTGTGGTGGGAGCGTCCTGTGAGACGGCTTATTCAGCCACCAAAGGCGGCATTAACGCGCTTACCAGGGCATTGGCCAAGGAGCTGGCCCCCAGCAACATACAGGTAAACGCAGTGGCCTGCGGGGCCATTGACACGGAGATGAACCAGTGGATGGAGGAGGACGAACTCATCTCCCTGGTGGAGGAGATTCCCTCAGGAAGGCTTGGGAAGGCAGAGGAGGTGGCCGACCTGGTATACCATCTCGGCTATAAGGAATCCTACCTTACAGGCCAGGTCATAGGGCTGGACGGCGGTTGGATCTAGCTGTTTTACAGGCTTTTACAAAGTTACGTTAAATTTCCATTTTCCTTACAAATACATTAACTGTATTGACCTTGGAGCAACTCCAGGGTGTAGAATTCAGCTATCGAAAACAAATACATTTAATAGGTTTTGCAAGGAGGGAATTTTCATGAGAAAGAAATATTTAGCAACAGCTGCCCTGACCCTGGCCCTGGCAGCAGGAAGCGCTATGACATCATTTGCAGCTGGTTTCGTAAGCACATCACAGGGTATGAAATATCAGTGGGGCTCCGGTGACTACTGCACCAACAACTGGGTCAACTATAAGAACCACTGGTTCTTCTTTGGCGCTGACCAGATCATGAGGACCGGATGGATCCAGAAAGACGGGACATGGTATTATGCGGCTGATACCGGCGAACTTCAGGGCGGCCTGATGAAAATCAATGGCAATGTCTACTATTTTGACAACAACAGCCTGAAGCTTCAGACCGGCAACCGCACCTTAAACGGCAGCTCCCACGAATTTACTGAGAACGGAACCACCGATGGCGGCCCATACGTCTACACGGAATGGAACAGTAACGGCACAATCAGACGCGGTACCAAATTCGGGGTACGTTAATAGATTGCATCATCACACAACCAAAAATACCCCTGTGGCCTGTCAGTGCCCAGGGGTATTTTTATTTTTACATGAACCGGGCCATCCCTTCCCTGAGACCATCCAGCCCGGCCAGGTGTTTCACCCTTCTCAGCCTGATTCCGGCTGCTTCACAGAGATGTTCAAGCACTGCCTCCATTATCACATTGGTGACCCGTATTTCCTTTGGGGCTCCGTGTTCCATGATAAAACCGATTAAATTCTCTGCCAGCGCCACATTGGGGTCCTCCTCCGGATCCAGCATATCCGCTTTTAGGATCATCTCCGACGCAGCCTCCACAATCAGACACAAAGGCGGATTGGCAGGGCGCTCATACATTTTATCACTGACCTGGGTGCCTAAATATGATATATCAGCCTCCAGGATATATTGGTTCCTGGGCGCCCGGGAAAGCTCTTCCATCAGCTTATCATCCGTGATAATCAGGTTATTGAACCGGTACATGGTAAATGGAAGTCCCTGTATCTGTCCACCCCATTGCCCCATCTTCCTGTCATAAGAGTATAAATACATATTGGCATTTTCAAAATCCCCATCCATATCATGGGCCTGGTAATATTCCAGCGCATCTGCCAGCCGTCCAAGATACCTGGTCATTCTTTGTACCTCGTCCTGATCATAATTGTATGGATAGTATCCTGCACAGTAAGACATGAAATAAAGCCACTGGTTCTTTCCCCGGTATTTATAGCCTAGCTCCTTTATGATTTCCCTCTGTTTCCCTGACAGTTCATCCCTGTTCCCCCAGTAGCAGGTAAGGTTGTGCTGGCTGAACATGGCGTATTCCATGGAAAGATTCATTGATTCGGACATGGTCAGCATCAGGAAGTCATTGAGCCCCTCATATCCTTCATAGGCAACAAGGCCGTAGCAGCCTCCCCCTCTGCCAAGAACGCTGAAAAATACGGTATCCTCCTCATTTCCTTCCTGAATCCCAATCAGATCCATGTCCCAGAAATGTTCCCATGGTTTAAGTTCCTTAATTTTAGTGGCAGCCTGGTATAAATCCTTCCACTCCTGTATGGACGCTTCTTTTCGCATTGTATTTCCTCCGGATCCGCCTATACTTATGCACTTATTGATAAATCAATATTAATACATCTGATACTATACGACATACTCAGATAACTCCGGAAAAACATCCAGCCTCTCCCTGACATAATGCCGTTTAAACCCGGCAAATGGCATTTCCTTTTTCAGCAGTACCTGTAATGTCCGCATAATCTGTTTGGATTCAGGTTTCTCTGCGTGAGCATTCAATTTTGTATACAAAACATTCATTTCTTCCTGTAATGCCCTTAACCGCATTTCACTTTTGTATATACGCATCCCTGTATTTCTCATATTAAATACTTCTTCCACAAGCCGGGCAGTCAACCCGGCTTCAGGGTCTTCCTGATTTTTGGGAATGACTGAGACATTATCCTCTTTCAGACCAAAGATAATGGCTTCCTCCGGATTCCTTTTACAGCAGTCTAATATACCGTCATCATACTTACTTTGGTTTTTTACACCATTACAATGTCCACATGCCCAGAAGAGATTTTCCCAATCGAATTTTCTTTCCTTATATCTGCCATCCTTATGGGGAAGCAGATGCTCTATCTGTGGGTCCTGTAACTCCTTCATTTCACAAATATAGCATTTGTTATGAAAATCACGTTTCAGCCTTTCTACCACATCGGGTTTGGCATAACTTCCATTAATCTTCGCAGCCTCCTTTAACAATGATTCCGGCGCGGGATAACTGCGTTCTATCTTTACCATTACAATAAATCCTCCCGGCTTTCGAAGTCTAATTTTAAACCTTTATACTCTGTTGATATATTTAAGGCCAGATAATCCGGTATTTCATCTAAGAATATTTCCAATTTAGCAATCTCAGCAATATCTTCATCGGAAAGATTTTTCTTTCTCACCAGCATTTTATATCTTTCATACTTTTCCCTTAACATAGCGGACATCTTATCCACATTAAAATATCCCTCAACAATTCCATCATAGGGCACATCTGTTAAGCCATCTTCCACCAGCAGATGGTTTTCCAAATCATAAATCACCACATTCTCCAGACTATTTAAAATAAATGGAGAATGGGTCGAAACAATAAACTGTATATTGGGAAATATGGTTGTCAATAAATCCAGAATCCTCTTCTGCAATTCCAGATGAAGGTGGGTCTCAATTTCATCAATGAGGACAATTCCCGGCATTTCGAATTTAAAGCTTCTGCCGGTCCGCTTTTCCATACGGATGATAATATCAACAATGATATCCAAAACCGCTGCATATCCACTGGAAAGGCTGTTAAAATCAAAGGGTTCCTTACCTGTTTCACAAATCGTAAATTGAAAGGTATCTTCATCAAAGTTCAGCTTTAAGGAGCCATCTTCAAAAATCCTGCCTAACAAATCCTCAAATTTATTAAACCAGGTCTTGATTACATCGGCCTTTTCCGTCTTACCTCCCGTTGCCGCCAGAGCCTGGGTCATCTTTAAATCCAGCAGATATTTAACAAAATCCTGGCGTGGCGTATCTGAAATTGAATAGTATTCCTTCAATTCCACCTTTTCTACATGTCTTGGAATCTCAGTGCGGAATATACGGTCTGCCCTATAATAGGCAGTGATATATCCACCAGCTTCATACATACTGCGCATCTTATTCAATGGATAATTCAATTGCATATTGATTCCTTGCTTTGCCTGTTCTATCCTTAGCTTATAATGCTCTATGCGTTTCCTTATATCTGCAATTTCATTATCGGATTTTCCATTTTTAATGCAGAATTCCAGATTATCTATACCTTTATTTAAATACTCTTGCGCTTCCATAGGGTCATTGGTTGTAGATACCGCATTCAAAAATCCTGCCATGGCATCCAAAACACTGGTTTTACCGCTCCCATTCCTTCCGGTAAATATCAGATGCTTCATTCTGTCTTTAGACAATGGAATGCGGATATCCTCCAAATGCCGGACCTTCTCTATTGTCAAAGCTGAAATAAATAGTTGATTCACTGTTCCCTCCTTAAAATATCAGTGCACTCCCGGAATCTCCTGGTAATCAGGTTTTCGAGATGATTTTTGTCCGCCTTTTCATCCATCATACCACAAAAAAACCTCCCAGGGAATCCCCCTGGAAGGTTTTGTCCTGCCATATTCTGTCCCAAAACGAGATTAACGCTTGGAGAACTGTGGAGCACGACGTGCAGCCTTTAAGCCGTACTTCTTTCTTTCTTTCATTCTTGGGTCTCTTGTTAAGAAACCGGCTTTCTTCAGAACCGGCCTGAAGTCAGCGTCTGCCTGAAGAAGGGCCCTGGAGATGCCGTGACGGATTGCACCGGCCTGTCCTGTTGTGCCGCCGCCGCGGACGTTAACCTGTACGTCGAATTTGTCAGTGGTCTCAGTTGCAACTAAAGGCTGACGTACAATTACTTTTAAAGTCTCAAGACCAAGATACTCATCGATATCTCTCTTGTTGATTGTAACCTTGCCTGTACCCGGTACTAAATATACTCTGGCGATGGATTTTTTCCTTCTGCCTGTTCCATAAAATTTTGCGTTAGCCATGATACTTTCTTCCTCCAATCCTCATTAAAATGTTAAAACTTCTGGTTTCTGTGCTGCCTGCTCATGGTCTGGGCCTGCATATACGTGAAGCTTTTTAAACATGCTTCTTCCCAGAGGTCCCTTTGGAAGCATACCCTTTACTGCTAACTCTATTACCCTTTCAGGCTTCTTAGCCATCATCTCACGCAGGGTGGTTTCTCTCATACCGCCTACGTAATCAGAATGGTTGTAATAAATCTTCTGATCCAGCTTCTTGCCGGTAACCTTGATCTGGTCTGCGTTTACAACGATTACATAATCGCCGCAGTCCATGTGTGGTGTGAAAATCGGCTTATTCTTACCTCTTAAAACCTTTGCTATCTCGGAAGATAAGCGTCCTAATGTATATCCTGTAGCATCAACTACGTACCATTTTCTTTCAATTGTCGCTGGACTAGCCATAAAACTCTTCATTGGTTAACCTCCTGTTAATCTCAATCTTGTTATACACCTGACATCCAACGGATGCCCGCTTTTTGCATGATAAATATGGGAAGTATTTATCTACAAATACTCACTCCGGGGCTTTGGATGAGTATTCTCTGCTAATAATGTCACAGTTTTATATTATATAATATACTTTCGCGGATGTCAACCACTTAATCGGGAAAAATGACGTAAAAACGTACTTTATCCATCGTATTCCATCCGGATCAGCGTCAGACCCCTGGCCGGCGCCGTAGGCCCTGCCGCCCTTCTGTCCCTGGCCTCCAATATGGCCCCCATCTCCTCCGGTGCAATCTGTCCCATGCCCACCGCCATCAGGGTGCCTGCGATGATGCGCACCATGTTGTACAGGAAACCGTTGCCTGTAACGCGGATACCGATCATGTCCTCCTCATCCCGCTTTACCTCAATGCTGTAAATGGTCCGCACCGTATCCGTCACCTGGGTCCTGACACTGCAGAAGCTTTTAAAATCATGCTCCCCTACCAGCAGTCCTGCGGCCTTTTGCATCTTCTCCAGGTCCAGGTTAAAATAGCAGAAATGGGAGTAAAAGCGCTGCATGGGCATCTCAATCCTGCGGTTTAATATCCTGTATTCATATGTCTTGACACATCTGCATTTTCTTGGATGCCAGTCAGGGTCCACTTCCTCTGACGACTGCACCCTTATATCCTCGGGCAGACGCTGGTTCAGCGCCATGCATATCCGGTCCGCAGGCATGCGGTGGCTGGTGTCGAATACAGCCACATTGCCCCTGGCGTGGACGCCGGAATCCGTACGGCTGGCCCCGATGACCTGTACCGGCTCCCCCAGAAGGCTGGTGAGGGTCTCATTTAACCTGGACTCTATGGTTACTTTTCCCGGCTGTATCTGCCATCCGTGATAATGGGTTCCATCATAGGCAACCACAAGGCGTACTCGCTTCATGGGTTCTTCTTCCTTCCGTCTTCGATTCCTGCGGCTTACAGGTAAACCCTGGCCGCAATCATTACCACCAGATACAGGGCAAATATCATATAAGCATCATGGTCCGCCTGCCTGTACTGCAGCGGTTTCATCTTGGTCCGCCCTTCCCCGCCCCTGTAACAGCGCGCCTCCATGGCCATGGCAAGGTCCGTTGCCCTGCGGAAGGCCGATATGAATAAAGGAACCAGGAGCGGCACCATTGCCTTGGCCTTCTGAATCAGGTTGCCCGTGTCAAAATCAGCTCCCCTGGCCATCTGTGCCTTCATGATCTTATCCGTCTCCTCCACCAGGATAGGGATGAACCGGAGGGCAATGGACATCATCATTGAAACCTCGTGCACGGGAACATTTACCCGGTTCAGAAAACCCAGCCCCTTTTCCAGTCCGTCCGTCAGCTGGTTGGGCGTGGTGGTCAGGGTCATGAGGGAGGAACCGATTACAAGGTAGACAAGCCTTACCCCCATGAAGAAGGCAAGGCGCAGTCCCTCTGCCGTTATCTTAAATATCCATAACCTGGCAAGGACATGGCCGTCTGTCAGGAACAGATTGAAGCTGACGCTGATTACCAGAAGGATCATGATTGCCTTCAGGCCCCTGACAATAAAGCGGAAAGGCACCTTTGTAATCTTAATGGCAGCTGCCAGTACAACGGTGGCAATCACATATCCCCAGATATTATCCGCAATGAACAGGGATGCAATAAATACCATGGTGCCAAAAAGCTTGGTCCTGGGGTCCAGCCTGTGGACCACGGAATCGACCGGGTAATATTGTCCCAATGTAATCTCTCTAAACATCTTTATCCCTGCTGCTTTCTGTTAATTTACTTCCCACGGCGCCTGCTGTTTTACGCCACTGTGCCAGGATTGCTTCCCTGGCCTCTTCCACCGTGGTAATGTCCCCGTCAATCCCCACTCCCTTGTCCCTCAGGTCATGGACCAGGTAGGTAATCTGGGGCGCCGCCAGGCCGATTGCCTCCAGCTCCCTGTAATGGCGGAACACTTCCTTTGGCGTACCGTCATATACCTTCTGTCCGTGGTTCATCACAATCAGCCGGTCCGCATATCTGGCCACGTCCTCCATGCTGTGGGACACCAGGATGATGGTCATGCCCCGCTCCCTGTGAAGATGGTCTATCTGGTCCAGGATTTCATCCCGGCCCCTTGGATCCAGCCCGGCCGTGGGTTCGTCAAGGATCAGCACCTCCGGCTCCATGGCCAGCACACCTGCAATGGCCACACGGCGCTTCTGTCCTCCGGAAAGTTCAAAGGGGGACTGTTTATAATAGGAAGGATCCAGTCCCACCAGATCAAGCGCCTTTCTGGCCCGGGCCTCCGCCTCTTCCTTGCCAAGTCCCTGGTTCTTAGGCCCGAAACACACATCGGTCATGACATCCACCTCAAACAGCTGGTGCTCAGGATACTGGAACACCAGCCCCACCTTGCTCCGCAGTTTCTTCATATCGTAACCGCTGTCATAGATATTCTCCCCGTTATAATAGAGCTGTCCTGCGCTGGCCTTGATAAGTCCGTTCAAATGCTGGATCAGCGTGGACTTACCAGACCCCGTATGTCCGATCAGTCCCACAAATTCCCCGTCCTGTATCTCCAGATTCACATCAAACAGGGCATGCTGCTCAAACGCCGTGCCGCCGCCATATACAAAATTCAAATCAACTGCTTTAATTGACATCTGTTCTCTCCTTAACAACGCAGTAATGGCTGCAGTGTCCCTAGGGTGTGTTTGAAAATTCATTCCCGCCATCTGCACGCCCCACTTCGCGGCATATTTGGTCCCAATTCGGTCAACGTAGCCCGCTACGCCTCCCTCATCGGGACCAAATCTCCCACGAAGTGGGACGCACAGCTGACGGAAAGCAATTTTCAAACACACCCTAGTCCGCCTTGTGCAAAGTGGTACTAATCCATCTTTAAAAGCGGCATAAGTTCCTTTACCAGCTGTTCCCTGGTGAGGATCCCATCGGGCAGCGGCATGCCTGCCTCCTTCAGCTCATAGGCCAGTTCCGTTACCTGGGGCACGTCCAGTCCATAGGCTTTCAGTTCCTTTACCCTGGAAAATATCTCCGCAGGTTTCCCGTCCATCACGATCCTGCCCCCGTCCATCACGATGATCCGGTCCGCGTCAATTGCCTCTTCCATATAATGGGTAATCAGCAGGACCGTGATTCCCTCGGCCCGGTTCAGTTCATGGACCGTCTTAATGACCTCCCTGCGGCCATTGGGGTCCAGCATGGCGGTGGGTTCATCCAGGATGATGCACTCCGGCTTCATGGCCATGACGCCTGCTATGGCCACCCTCTGCTTCTGTCCGCCTGACAGCTTATTGGGGGACTGGAGGCGGTATGCGGTCATCCCCACCGCCTTCAGGCTTTCCTCCACCCGCTTCCATATCTCCTCTGTGGGCACGCCGATGTTTTCCGGGCCAAAGCCCACATCCTCCTCCACAATATTGCCGATGATCTGGTTGTCCGGATTCTGGAACACCATTCCTGCTGTCTTGCGCACATCCCAGATGTGTTCCTCATCCTTTGTATCCATGTCCCCCACCCACACCGTTCCATCGGTGGGCATGAGGAGTCCGTTTATATGCTTTGCAAAGGTGGACTTGCCGGAACCATTATGTCCCAGGACAGCCACAAAGCCGCCCTTTTCTATATCCACATCCAAACCGTCAATGGCCCGGTTCACTTCTTCTATATTCTCTTCCTCGTCGCGCCTGATATACTCATAGACCAGTCTGGCTGCTTTTATGATTCCCATATGTTTTCCCTTGCTTCCATGTATTGTTTACGTTTTTCAATTGTAGATGAAAATACTATAGAAGTCAAGTATGGCACATAAATATAGAAGGTATTGCATTCCCGGCGCTAAAACCAGCGGGGGAACGCAATACCTTCCGTATCCTTAATCCGTATGTTTCACATCTGCATCCTTTGCCTGCATTTTACATCCTGGTATGACACGAATGCTCCCTACCTCACCATGCAAGGCTTCTTATGGTCAAACTTCCAGCCCGGGATCAGATACTGCATCGCCGCCGCGTCATTGCGGTCCCCGTAAGGGAGGGTGCGGTAAAGCTCATTTGCCTTCATCACCGCGTCCATGTCAATCTCAATGCCCAGTCCTGGTTCCTTGCGGATTTCAATCACGCCGTTGCGGATTTCCATGGGGTTCTTTGTCAGGTACTGTCCGTCCTGATATACATAGTGGGTATCCAGCGCAGTGATGCCGCCCGGTGCAGCCGCGGCACTGTGTGCAAAAATGGCCAGGGAAATATCAAAGTGGTTATTGGAATGGGAACCCCAGGTCAGGCCCCAGTCATTTAACACCTGGCCCATGCGCACGGAGCCGCTCATGGTCCAGAAATGCGGGTCTGCCAGTACAATGTCCACTGCTGTCTGGCTGGCCGCATGGTAGAACTGGCGCCAGTCCGTTGCAATCATGTTGGTTGCCACCTGGATGCCGGTTGCATTTTTAAACTCCCTCATGATTTCGCGGCCGGAGAAGCCTCTTTCCTCACCGCAGGGATCCTCAATATAGGTAAGGATTCCCTTCATTCCCCTGCAGTATTCAATTGCCTGCTCCAGGGTCCAGGAGCCATTGGGGTCAATATTAATCCTGGCATCCGGGAAGTTCTTCTTAAGCTCCCGGACCGTCTCCATCTCTTCCCAGCCGTTCAGGACGCCGCCCTTCAGCTTGAAGTCCTTGAATCCATACCGTTCCTTCATGGCATATGCATTTTCTACGATACGGTCCGTGGTCATGGCGGTCTTCCTTCTGAGGCGGAACCATCTGTCATCGGAACCGCTCTCATCCAGGTATGCCATGTCTGTCTTCGTGTAATCCTGGCAGTAGAACAGATATCCCAGGATTACTACCTCATCCCTCTGCTGCCCATCCCCCAGAAGTTCGCACACAGGCAGTCCCAGGAACTTGCCCATCAAATCCAGCAGGGCGCATTCCACTGCCGTCTCTGCATGCACCACGAATTTCAGGTTGCTCAGGTCCAGCTTCTGCAGCCCTTGGCCGTCATTGCCGCCCGGGACATATCCGTTATTCCTGATACTGCTAATGATGCTCTTATATTCACCGATTGTCTTTCCTACCACAAGTGGGATGTAGCTCTCAAGGATTTTTGTTATATCGTCCCCGCCATGGACCTCGCCGATTCCCGTGCTGCCGGAATTATCCGTGATGATTACGATGTTCCTGGTAAACAGGGGGCTGTGGGCCCCGCTCAGGGATAAAAGCATGCTGTCATATCCTGCGCAGGGAATGACCTTCATATCAGTTATTACAGGTGTCTTGCTCAACATTGGTTACCTCCGTCCTTATAGCCCTGCAGCTTAAGCCTTGCCCTGTGCCTCTAATTTCTTTGCCCTCCTGTTGTCAAAATACGCATAGGCCAGTGAAATCAAAATCAGGACCCAGATTATATTTCCGATTGGGCGGTTGAAAAATGCCGCAAAACTGCCTTCGGAAGATTTAAGTACGTCAATGAAATATTTCTCAAAATCATCCCCCAGTATAAAGCCGATCAGGAAGGGCGCTGCCGGGATACCTGTCTTGCTGAAGACAAAGCCCACGACTCCGAACAGCAGGAGGGTCCATACATCAAACATGTTGCCGTTGCGGATTGCATAGGAGCCGACCACGCACATAAGGATGACCACTGGGTAAAGACGGTTTTTCGGAATGTTGATGATCTTGGCTATATACTTGATGGGATAGAACATCACGATGAACATGATGATGTTGCATACCACAAGGCCAAGAAGGATATCCCTCCACAAGTCCGGGTTCTGGGTGATGAACAGGGGACCTACCTGGATGCCCTGCAAAAGGAATGCGCCTACTAGGACTGCCGTTGTGCTGTCACCGGGAATACCCAGGGACAGAAGCGGTATCAGTGCGCCGCCGGTCAGCGCGTTGTTGGCTGCCTCAGATGCAACCAGTCCATCCACACAGCCTTTGCCGAACTCGTCCGGATGTTTGGAGAAGTTCTTGGCCTGCGAATAGGACAGCAGGGATGCGGCAGAACCGCCCACGCCTGGGAGGATTCCCATAAATGTCCCGATTGCCGAGGAACGGATTGTATTAATTCCCTGCCCCTTTAAATCAGAGAAGGAAAACTTCCGGCCGCCGCCCTTAATGCCGCCTTCCATCTTGGGATTCCGTTTCATGCCCGCCTCTGCTTCCTCAAGGATCTGGGAAAGGGCAAACAGTCCGATAAGCACCGGAAGCAGCTGGAAACCACTTCCCAGTTCCACGGTCAGGAACGAGGGAACCATACGAAGCTGCTGGTTGTCAAAAAACCTTCCAATCAGCGTGACCAGGACTCCTAAGAATCCGGCAAACACGCCCTTTGTCATGGAACCCTTTGAAAGGGCCGCAATCACCGTCATGGCAAATACAATGATTAAGAACTTCTCAACCGCAGAGAACTTAATGGCCAGCTTGGCCAGAGGCGGTGTGAAGAAGAACAGGGCCAGCAGGGAAATAAGCCCGCCGATCAGGGACACCGTGATACCAATCTTAAGCGCCCTCTCCCCTTCTCCCCTGGCAGCCATGGGATGGCCGTCAAAACCGGTGGTGATGGAGGATGGGGTACCGGGGATATTAATCAGGATGGCCGATACAAGGCCGCCGCTGATACCGCCTACGTAAAGTCCCAGAAGAAGGCAGAGCGCCTGCCCCAGATCCAGTGAATAGGTGAGCGGCAGGAATACCGCGATTGCCATGGTTGCTGTCATGCCCGGAAGCGCTCCGAAGATAATACCGATTACCACTCCGAGGAACGACATTAAAATATTCATGATGCCAAACATAATCGAAACCTCCTTTTATGGTAATGTGATGCGGAACAATACTCCGAATACAAGCCAGATAAAAACCGAGAAACCAACCGATATGACGCCGGATGTAATCATGCTCTTCTTTGTCCTCTCATTGTCAAAGATGACATTGAATAGGAAGATGCTGATGATACTTGCCGGAAGGAATGTGAGGAATTCCATCAGATAGATGTAGGCGATGAAGATCAATATGCCGCCAAGAAACTTTACCTTATCCCAGCCGGGTTTAAAGAAGTGGTAATTCTTTAAATGAATGAACGGTGTCCCTGTCTTCTTACAATGAATCAGCCTCTGAATCCCTATGATAACCAGAAGAACCACCAGAATCCCCATCACAATCCTGGGCATGACCCAGTGCGATGTTGAATTTATAATCTTAAGCTTCACAAGCTTTCCCTCCTTAATTGAAACCGGGCTGTGTCCAGCCCGGCCTTACTTGCTTTGCGGATCTATTACTGGGTCAGGTAGTCGAAATCAGGACACGCTTCAATCAGCTGTGTCATCTCTGTCCTCTTGTTGTAGATAAAGTCTTTTGCAGCTGCGGAATCCAGGTATGCGCCCCTGTAATTCAGCTTAGCCATATCAGACTTGAAACTCTCGTTTTCACATACTTTAGCAGCTGCCGTATCCACTGCCTTTGCAAAATCAGCGTCAATATCCTTTGGGTAATATACAAGGAAATCCTTGGACAGTGCAAATGGTTCGCCATTAAATGTAATTCCCTGTTCCGCATAGGTAGGAGCATTTTCAGCGCCCTCAATCTCATCCAGAAGGCCCACGCACTTCATGGCCAGCTGCTTGTCATCCACGCCCACATACTGCTGGATGCCATAGTAATCATCAAAGATGATATCCACATTGCCGTCCCATAACATCTGGCGTTTCTCAGAGGTAACGCCTGCAGCAATTACACGGAGCTGGTCGGCAACTTCCTGTCCGTAGTTGTCCAGCACCCAGTTATAGTATGCCAGGTAGCACAGGGTTGATACGGAACCATTCTCACAGGCCACGCGGATTTCAGCGTCCGGATTCGCCTTTAAATATTCAGCAGCCTCTACCAGCGTGTTGTATGGGGCATCTGCCTTTGCAGCAAAGCAGCAGCCAGGGTTCTGGGCCACCCTTGGTCCCACCGTCATATTCTCAAGGGCGTATTCCTCACCATATGTACCGAAAACAACACCCAGATATGTCATATCATGGAAGATAGCGATGGTATCGCCCTTACCCTTATCCGTACGGAGGATTTCAAACATTTCTGCTGCGCCCACCGGGTCAACCTTTGCATCCCAGCCCATCTCTTCTGCCAGATAACGTGTCACTGTATCAGCTATCAGATAACTGTCCCCGCTGGTGGATGAGGAACCGATGACCACACGTACGGATTTCTTTCTGTTACATCCTGCCAGGCAGGTAACCGCCATTGCCAACACCAATAACATACACAATACTCTTCTCTTCATTACTCATTCTCCTTTTTTATATATTCTTCAGGTCCCTTCCGTTATCTTACCAGACAGGGGCGCTTTGGATCAAACTTCCATCCCGGGATCAGGTACTGCATGCCCATGGCATCGTTTCTGGCCCCCAGGCAGTTCTCAAGGTATATCTGGTTTGCTTTCTTAACCTGGTCTATGTCAACCTCTATCCCAAGTCCCGGCTTCTTAGGAACAGCCACACAGCCATCCACGATCTGAAGCGGTTCCTTGGTCAGGCGCTCAAGGCCTTCCTGCCAGATCCAGTGGGTATCCAGTGCATTGTACTCACCCGGTACGGCTGCACCCACCTGTGTGAACATGGCCAAGGAGATGTCAAAGTGGTTGTTGGAATGTGAACCCCAGGTATAACCGAAGTCATGACACAGCTGTCCAACCCTTACGGAACCGGCCATGGTCCAGAAGTGGGGATCTGCCAGGATGATGTCCACTGCCTGTGACTCCAGGGAATGTCCAACCTCCCTCCAGTCCGTTGCAATCATGTTGGTAGCTGTGGGGAAACCGGTACGGCGGCGGAACTCGCTCATGATTTCACGCCCCGAGTACACGCCCTCTGCCCCGCATGGGTCCTCGCAGTAAGTAAGGATGCCCTGCATTCCCTTTACGTATTCCACTGCCTGCTCAAGGAGCCAGCCTCCGTTGGGATCCAGGTCAATCCTGGCATTGGGGAATTCCTCTTTCAGTGCCCGGATTACATCCATCTCCTCATTGCCGGCAAGGACACCGCCTTTTAATTTAAAATCCTCAAATCCGTACTTTTCCTTTGTGGCCTTTGCAAATGCAACAATCTTATCAGCCGTAAGGGCTTCCTCATGGCGGATTCTGTACCACTCGCAGTCCGCATCCGGTTCAGACACATAGGGAAGGTCTGTTTTATTCCTGTCCCCCACAAAGAAGAGATAGCCCAGCATACGCACCTTATCCCTCTGCTGTCCTTCCCCTAAAAGCTCGCACACGGGAACGCCCAGGTGCTTGCCCAGAAGATCCAGGCTTGGAGCCTCAATCGCAGTCAGTACATGGACTCCGGTACGCAGGTCAAAGGTCTGGTTTCCCCTCACATCCTCTTCCCCTCTTGCATCCAGGTGCTTCTTCACTTTCAGCAGCGTGCTCTTATACTCTGCTACCTTGGTGCCCACCACAAGGGGGATACACTCTTCCAGTGCCTTTGTGATTTTCTGTCCTCCCGGGACCTCACCCACACCTGTCTCACCGTTATCCGCATACAGGATAACCACGTTCCTGGTAAAATACGGCGCATGGGCCCCGCTGAGGTTCAGCTCCATACAATCCTGACCAGCTACCGGCCACACTTCCATTTTAGTAATTGTTGGTGACATTCTCTTTACCTCCCAGCAAAAAATATATGTGTTATTTTAAAATACGTTTGGTGCTTAACAAGAACTTAACCGTCATTTTGTAATTTGTCCTTGTGTTTTTTACATCTTTATTGTATAAAATATATAGGACTAAGTCAAATTACTAGTTTCGATTTTAACACTAAGTAAAACTTAGTCATGTGCGATTAGAGGAATCATGGAGGGCATATGGACTTAAAACAATTGGAATACATCGTGAAGATAGCAGACGAGAACAGTATAACACGGGCAGCGGAACGCCTTTACATCTCCCAGTCCGGCCTGAACCAGCAGCTGCTAAAGCTGGAAAGCGAACTGGGCATCCAGCTGTTCCACCGCAGCAAGAATGACCTGAGGCTTACGGAGGCAGGGAAGGTCTATGTGAAGTATGCGCGCCAGATCCTTATGCTGAAGCAGGAAGCCTACGACATACTGAATGACATGGCGGACAACAAGGTGGGGCGCCTGTCCGTGGGCCTGACGCCTGAGCGCGGCATCAGCATGCTTATGAGCATTTACCCGAAGTTTTACCAGCAGTTCCCCCACATCACCATAGAGCCTCAGGAAATCGGCGTCAAGACACAGCAGTCCATGATTTCCAAGGGATATCTGGACCTGGGCTTTGTCACGCTCAGCGAGAAGGACAAGACCAATGATGAATACGTCCATATCTACTATGAGAATATCCTTCTGGCCGTGCCCCGCTCCCATCCCCTGGCAAAGCATGCCAATCCGCCGGGCCAGCCCTTTTCCACCGCGGACCTGAGGGATTTTAAGGACCAGCAGTTCGTGCTCATGTTTAAAAATTCCACCCTGCGCACCGTCATCGACCCCCTCTTTGAGGAAGCCGGATTCATGCCCCGCATCCTTTTCGAGACGTCCAGCAACCTGACCCTGTGCAACATGGTTAAGAACCGGATGGCCTGCTCCCTGATTACCCACAACTATGCCAAGGAGCAGCAGGACGTGGCCTATTTCTACCTTCCCTCCCGGCCCTTCTGGGAGCTGTGCGCAACCTATAAGAAAGGCCATTACCTTACAAAGGCCGGCAAAGCCTTCATCGAACTGGCCATTGAACATTACCACGCAGCGGCATTGCAGAACAACCAGAGCGTGGTGTGAAGCGGACAGCAGGTGTATGGACCGGGTGCGGGGCAGGAAACCTTACAGTAGCGCACTCCCCCGCCCCATAAGCAACATTGTATAAAAATAAAGGCGGGAACAGGGAAAATACCATCTTCCTTATTCCCGCCTTTTATCTTATCACCGCTTCATCTTCCTTTTATTGGCATACATATCGGCATCCGCCCTGGACAATGTATTATCCAGTCCAGCATCCATATCCGGATCATAAAATGCAATCCCCACCGCAACGGACGCATCAAAGCAGCAGCCGTCACTGTACGCCTCCATCCCCTCCTCCAGGACCTTTATTCCTTCCCTGGCCTTATCCGGCCATACATCGGTCAGCATAACGGCAAATTCATCCCCGCCAATACGGAATACATGCCCATCGGGAAATGCCTTCCTGATGCATTCTGCGGCTGCGCAGATATACTCATCCCCCTTGTCATGACCGAATGCGTCATTGACTCCTTTCAGGTCATTGAGGTCGCACATGATGAGCGCAACCGACTGGTACTCCTCCCGATGTGCTCCCATCCGCTCCATGGTCTCGCCAAAAGCCATCCTGTTCTTAACACCGGTAAGCCCATCCCAGTCACGTTCCTTCCTCAGGGCCTTTGTCTGGAGGACTTCATCCGTCACATCCTCAACCACGCACCGGATTGGGCTGCCTGATGTTTTCTGGGCAATTTTAATCCAGCGGACCTCCCCCATGTCATACATCCTGTAGACGCCCTCCTCACCGGACTCAGAAGCTTCAAGTTCCTTTAAGAACGCGCACATCAGGTCCTTATCCCTGCTGAACCTTCTTTCCTGTTCCCTGGTAAGGTTTAAAAGCCGCGGAACCTGGCTGGTCATGTAGACCCGTTTGGAATGGGCCCGCATCTCAAAAGCCCCCACCGGAAGTCCTGCCAGTTCAATCAGTTTGGCATGGCGCGTAAACCACTGGCTGGTTATGATGGCTGTGATGAATCCGATTATCAGTGATGACAGAAATGAATAGCTGAGGATCCTTCCTATCTTCTCAGGGAACTGGTGAAGGTCCGGACCTTCCATTAACCCTATGAGGAACCACTCCTCCCCCTCAAAGGGAGTGTTGTGGTAGTACATGCCCATGGGATTCAGGCAGGCATATACATCCTCGCTGCTTTTATGGTTCAAAAGCCTGTAAATGGAATTCCCCTGATCTACCTCCACCAGGTCCAGGGGCATCCCTTCCTGAAGCATCCGCCTCTGCATGGCGCCATGGGTGACAGCTGCCCTTATCTCTCCTGACCCATCCCTGATTCCTATGATATATCCGTAAGAATCCGATGTCTGCAGGTCGGAAACCGGAAGGAAGCGGTACAGGTAATTCACGGATATCTCCACCCCGAATATGGCCTTCACCCTTCCGTCCGCCCCAAACAGCGGTGTGGAGTAGGTAATCACATCCTCATCCTGTGGATTCACCTGGAAGGGGCTGCTCCAATACCCAAGCCACCGTGATTTTCCATGATCCAGGGCAGCCTCATAGGGCTTATACACAAAATCCCGGTTGGACCCATTCATATTCAGGCGGAAACTCCAGTTGGCGGTGGTGGCAATCTCCATCTTTTCCGCCACATTCCAAGGCCCCACCAGCATGTAGAGATTGGAATTCTCCCTGCTGTTCCGGTCCGGATTATTATTGCGGAAATATAATGCAGGCAGAGCGCCGTCCCCTTCCGTCCCCTGACCAGGCATCACCAGGAATGCCCCTGTTGTCTTTGCCCGGAATAAGGTGTCCATAACCAGGGGGGCCAGCTCTTCCAGTATCGCATCCGCATTTTCAGGAGAACCGTCCTGTTCCATTGTTTCAAAATACCGGCTGATCTGCTCCATATCATAATCCAGATTCGTCCAGATATTCTTCATCTGATTTTCCAGGTTATCACTGCGTCCATTGACCTTTTCGGAAAAAATACTGTATTGGTTCGCCTTGGCCTGCTTTAGGACACCTCCCGATACCATCAGGGACGCCAGGAGGATACTCTGGAAAACCGCAAAGAAAATAAACACCACAGCCAGTTTAAATGCAATTGAACCGCTTACATTTTTTTTACCCATCCGTTCTACCAGCCATTTCTCTCATGAGGCTTCCATACCACGCTTTAAAGTTCTCCTCTCCCAAAAGCCCTGCCTCCACTTTTTCACGGCTCCCGCCTTCTTCCACCCGGCGGTTCAGTTCATGGAGGTCCAGGGCAGTCTTATTCTCCAGGGATGAGGTGAATATCTGGTTCATATCATAGGAACCCTCAAAGGGCTTCTTGATGTAGAATTCCTGTTCCCTCATGGCTTTCAGCTCTGTTTCTATACTGTGTTCCACCATTTCTGCATTTTCAGCATCACCCGTCTGTTTTAAAAGCCCGTCTACTGATTCCAGGGCAGCCGTCTTTACGGGAAGATACCCTGTGGATACCGCAAACCGGATATTCTGCTCGGGCTGTGTAAACCACTTAAGGAACTGGGCCGAGGCATATTCGTGCACATGGTCTGATTCAAATACAGCCATATTGGCGCCCCGCTGGGTCATATAGGAAGTTTCGCCCCGGAATGTGGGGTAGGGAAAACTTGCACATTCAATGGGATATGATTTATCCTCATCCTCTATCACTTCCCTGGGAAAGAACCCGGCGCCTGCCGAGGAACCGATGTAGGCCATCAGCCTGCCGCTTTTAATCCCATCCTGATTATATACCCTGCTCTCAAACCATCCGAGTATATGCGGGACATAATAGGCATCCCAGGCCTTTCTGGCAATCTCCTCAGGATAGCAGAACTCCATGTTTCCATCCACTTCCCGGTATACCTGCGTGCCCATCTGGGCAGCTGTCAGGATGGCATAATCATTATATGAATTCATCCCCAGGAAGGGGTTCCCTCCCGACCACTCATAATACATACCCGCAGCCTCTATCAGGCCTTCCCAGGTGTAAAGCAGATCATCCGATGCCCCTGTCTCCCTGGAAAACTTTTCCCAATCCGTCTTATTCAGATATAAGAGTTCCGTGGACTTTGATACAGGTATCATTTTACAGGACGCGTCATCCCATATCCCCTCCTCCAGGAATTCCGGCCGGTAATCCTTCAGTTCATCCTCTGTAAAATAATCATCCATGTTGACCAAAGGGGCGATTTTGTCCAGCCGGTACGCATTATCCGGATAAGAAGCAAATATATCCGGCAATGGTTCCGAACCGATTACCTGGTTGGCAGAAGCATAAAGCACGTCCTCCAGCTCTTCACTGGAACCATACCCCACCGCATCCACAACAATCCCCTGCTCCATTCCAACCGTCTCATTAAACTCCATGACCAGTTCATCAAACTGTGCCTTTGCCACTGCATTATATGCATGCCATACCGTGACGACCGCAGGTGACTTGGGATCCAGTCCGCCATTCTCCCTGTCCCCACAGCCAGACAAGCCAAATACTGCGGCCAATAAAATGAATGCCGCAGCCAAATATCCCCTTTTTTTCATTTCATCCCCCTGCTCCCATACAAGACTGTCAGAAACATAGTGCCGGGCGGCACTAACTACATTTACTCTCAGTATACACGATTGATATCCGGGTGTCTATTTGATTTTCTTATATGTAGTATAGATAAAATATGTAATGAAGACGGACAAATCAATATGTCCGGATACTTTTTCAGAAAGAAAACATGAAAAAATGAGTTCCTAAAAAACAACTGTTCTCCAGGGACTCATTTTTATTTTACTGTCCTTCAATTCCATTCATACGGCCTGGCCGGCAATTGGCATATCTTAATCCCAATCCATCGCAGATGAATACTTCCCTGCCCCTTACTCAGTCCAGACCCCGTCGCTTCCAACCGCGAACCCATCCGGCGTAGCCGTACCTGCCGCCATTGAGCCGTCCTCATACATATAGTACCATTTGCCGTCAATCTCATTCCAGCCGGTCACCGCATACCCATCCGTATTAAAATAATACCATTTGCTCATGATGCGTTCCCATTTGCCGGCAGCCACTGTTCCGTCCTTATAGGTGAAACGCCGTCCCTGCTGGTAATCCCCCCAGGTGCCATCCGTGATGCCCGGGTCCGCGGCCTGGGAGCTTAAGGAACTTACCGGCGCGCCGTCTTCCAGATAATCCCGCTGGTTCCCATTACGGGCAATTGCGGTTACCTCGAAGTAGTACTGTACCCCGGTCTTAGTCATGAACGGTGAGAAGTCATAGGAGGTGGCCCCTTCCACAATCTGGCTGACCACCGAACCCTGGTCATCATAGAGCACCACCCGGTAGGTATTGGCAGACTTCACACTGTTCCAGGATGCAACCGACGGATTGGCGCTGTCCCAGCCAGCCCACGTGGTGCTCCCAAGCATGGCTGCCACCTGGTAGGTGAATCTGACTGTATAGACATAATCCTGGTCTGTCTCATACTTACTGCCCGTATACTTCTTCACAGAGGTGATTTCCGCATCGTTGCGGCCGTCAGCCACCTTAATCCCCAGGCTGCCCTTGTTAAGTCCGGTACTGCTTCCAAGATATACGGTGCCTGTTACCTCACTGCCCGCTGTCCAGTCCTCAGGGCTTTTGGACCAGGTTACTGCGGACAGCATCTCAATGGTATCCGAGGAAGCATCCTCCACATACACATCCGGTTCCAGGGGATGCACCTTATTCCTGTCATTATCATCCCTGCTGGTCCCTTCGCTGTCATATTGATTGGCTATCTCCAGCATATATGTGGATTTAGCCTGGGCTGTCATACCCAGGCTAATTGCCATCCATAATGCTGCAGCAGCAGTCACTAAATACCTGCTTTTTTTCATAGTATCTCCTTTCAGCCATCCTTCTTGATATCTTCTATGAAAAATGCCGCCACCCAACTTTTCCTCACATCGTTCCCACAAACTTCATATATCCAATCATTCATATATATCCCATCAGTGCTGCCATACTCCGTTGGCATCCAGATGGAAACCGTCAATGGATGTGGACACGGCCTTGGAACCGTCTCCCGGATAGAAATAATAGTAGTTGTTCTCTACCTTATACCATCCTTCTACCATTGCGCCGCTTTCATTCAGGAAATAGGTCTTGCCGTTAATGGTAAGCCAGCTGCTCTTGACCATGGCGCCTTCCGGTCCGCCGTCATTGGGATTCAGGTAATACCAGATGTTGCCGCTCTTTATCCAGCCCTTCTTCATGTCCCCGCTTTCGCCCAGGTAATACCACTGTCCGCCGGTCTGCTGCCAGCCGGTCAGCATCCTGCCTGTGCTGTCAAACAGATACCACTTGTCATTCCACTTCAGCCAGCCGTTCTTCTGCATGTTGCCGTCCGGATACCGGAAGTACCAGGAATCGCCTTCCTTGCGCCATCCGACATCCGTATTGCCGCCGCTGGGGGTACTGCCTCCATTATCCTGGCCGCTGCCGTCCGAAACCTCGTCATCGGCAATATATAAATCCCCGGCCTCTGTCCATTCGCTCTTCTTGCCGTACTTTTTCTCCTCATCCGTATGGGGAACCGTCCTTACCTTAAAAGAATAATCGCCTTCCTTGGTCATATATGGGTAGAAATTATAGGAGGTACCCTTGTAGTCTTCCAGTTTCTTCACCACGGAAGACCCTCTGTACAGATACACATCATAGTATCCGGATGTGTTCTCTGCTTCTTCCCATCTGGCCCTGCCCCTGCTGCTGCCCCACTCGGCATCCTCAGGCGGGTCATAGGTTCCTTTGATACCGGTTGCCTTAAGGACCACCTTCAGCTGGTCCCCTGACCTGGATGCTGATACGAAAATACCTCCGCTTACGCTTACGCTGCTGGCGCTGTAACTGCTGCGGAACCGGTACTCATAAGCGCTGCTGCTGGATGTGTTGGGATCCAGGTAAACAGTTATCTTGGGCGTATCCCCAATACCGACCTCCCTGTCATTGGACCATTCGGCCGACTCTACCTCATACTTACTGGAAGATGTATAAACCTTGCTCCCGCTGTCGCTTGAACTGGTACCAAGACTGTCCCCGCTGTTAATCTCATCCCCGGAATCCAAATCAATACTCACCTTCAAAGAAATGTTGGTGATATATTTATAGTCGCTGGCAGCCAAAGACTGCATGGGCATTGCTGTCATCAGTGTACCGGCAGCCAATGCCATACATAATAACCGTTTCATGTTTTTCATGAAATCTCAACCTCCTCAAAAACAGGTATCCCCCTGAATATTCTTTTTCTGGTTCCATTATAGCCCAGAAGGCAGTTTTACGTCAACTTACGATTATCTTGCGATATTTTCTCTATTCTATCGAAGTTCTGTCAATTTTATGGCCGGGGGATGTTTTTGACACAAAATCATGGAACGAAAAAACTGCAGACACACCTATGCGTATCTGCAGTCATCTGAATCACATCATTATACTAATTCAATCAGAACTTCCATTGCGGCATCACCCTTACGAGGGCCAACCTTAATGATTCTGGTGTAACCACCGTTGCGTCCTGTATACTTAGGGGCAACTTCGTCAAAAAGCTTTGCTACCAGGTCAACGGACTTGGTGTTCTTCTTTTTGCCGGCTGGTGTGGAAGGAACCTCGGTCACTCCGTAGAGAACCTTTAACATCTGTCTTCTTGCATGCAGCCTGGAAGGCAGATCCTTCTTGATTTCCTTCTCAACTTCGTCATATACGGTAACTTTCTTGCCGTCAACAACTTCCTTTACCCTCTTGCCGTCTTTGTCCTTGCGGGCAACCTTGGCAGTAACCTTAACGGTCTCAAAGTTGTCTTTTTCCTTCACAGCCATTGCAATCAGGCCTTCTGCAACCTTGCGGATTTCTTTAGCCCTGGTCTCAGTTGTCCTGATATGTCCATGATATAACAGTGCGGTTACCTGGCTTCTGATTAAAGCCTTTCTCTGGTCGGAAGTTCTTCCTAATTTTCTATATCCTGCCATTGTAATTTTCCTCCATCAGTGGAACACCTTCACCATGCTTCATTGGACTTACTGGTTCAGGCATTTAAGCCCACTTAACATTTATTGGTTACTCAGCCACGCATCTTTGGTCTTACTGGCCGGGTGTTAACATGTAACTATCACTTTATTGGTGCTTAGTTATCATCACTTGGATTCAACTGTAAGCCTAACTCTTTCAGCTTAGCCAGCACTTCCTCTAAGGACTTGCGGCCCAGGTTACGGACTTTCATCATATCCTCGGAAGTCCTGTTGCACAGTTCCTCCACGGTGTTGATTCCGGCCCTCTTCAGGCAGTTATATGAACGGACGGAAAGCTCCAGTTCGTCAATATTCATCTCAAGCACTTTTTCCTTCTCATTGTCTTCCTTCTCTACCATAATCTCTGCGGTCTTGGCATTCTCGGAAAGGTCAATGAACAGGTTCAGATGCTCGCTGAGTACCTTGGCTGCCAGGCTGACTGCCTCATCGGGAGCCAGGGTGCCATTGGTATATATCTCAAGTGTAAGTTTATCAAAGTCAGTCTGCTGTCCCACACGGGTGTTGGTAACAGCCATATTGACACGCTCCACCGGTGTATAGATGGAATCCACTGCAATGACGCCGATTGGTAAATCGTCGTTCTTATTCTTGTCAGCGCTGATATATCCACGGCCCTTTGTAATGGTAAGCTCCATGTAGAACTTGCTGTCCGTGCCGCCGCTTAAGGTTGCGATGACCTGGTCAGGGTTCATGATTTCAATATCAGCATCTGCCTGGATATCTGCTGCAGTAATTACACCTTCGCCCTCAAATTCAATGTATGCAACTTTTGGTTCATCGGTATCGCTGTTGTTCTTGATCGCTAAGCTTTTGATGTTCATAATAATCTCAGTTACGTCTTCCTTTACTCCAGGAATGGAACTGAACTCATGCAAAACGCCATCGATTTTTACCTGACTCACTGCGGCTCCGGGTAAAGAAGAAAGCATGATTCTTCTTAAGGAATTGCCCAGCGTAGTGCCGTAACCTCTCTCAAGTGGTTCAACTACAAACTTGCCGTATCTCTTGTCTTCTGAAATCTCTGCGATTTCAATGTTTGGTTTTTCAAAATCGAACACTAATAGCCCCTCCTTTTTGGGTTTCTATCAAATCTCGAGGGATATAAAACCTGCACACAGCAGAACATACCCAAACCAAAGAAAGTCCGGGGTCCATGTCCTGCAAAGCACGCCTGTCCGGCGAGGAACAGGCATGCCTTGTACAATCTATAGAGAATGGCAGGATTATTTGGAATACAACTCGACGATAAGCATTTCGTTTACTGGAACATCAATTTCGTCTCTGGTCGGCATTTCCTTAACAGTGCCGCGCAGGTTTTCCTGATCTACTTCCAGCCATGCTGGAGTCAGACGTCCACCGGTTACTTCCAGGATGTCTTTGTATCTCTGAGCAGATTTATACTTCTCCCTTACCTCGATAACATCGCCGGCCTTAACCTGGTAGGACGGGATATTAACTGGCTTGCCATTAACCAGGATGTGCTTGTGGTCAACAATCTGCCTGGTTTCCTTACGTGTACGTCCAAGGCCCATGCGGAACAGTACGTTATCCAGTCTGCACTCCAGAAGGATCATAAGGTTGGTACCAACCATACCGTTCATCTTGGAAGCCTTTGCATAGTAGTTACGGAAAGGTTTCTCTAACACACCGTAAATGAATTTGGCTTTCTGCTTTTCTCTCAGCTGCATGCCGTACTCACTTAACTTCTTATTTGTTCTTCTTGATTCTCTGTTTGACTTTTTATCAATTCCTAAATAGACCGGATCCAGTCCAAGGGATCTACATCTTTTAAGAACAGGAACTCTATCTACTGCCACTTTAATTACCTCCTAATTAAGTTCATCAGACTCTTCTACGTTTTGGCGGACGGCATCCGTTATGTGGTACCGGTGTTACATCCTTAATGCTGGTCACTTCCAAGCCACATGCCTGAAGGGCACGGATTGCAGCTTCACGTCCTGAACCAGGACCTTTAACCATAACGTCTACTGACTTTAAGCCATGTACAAGAGCTGCCTTCGTAGCAGTTTCTGCTGCCATCTGAGCTGCATAAGGAGTAGATTTCCTTGAACCTCTAAATCCCAGACCACCGGCACTTGCCCATGATAAGGCGTTACCCTGCGCATCAGTTAATGTAACAATTGTGTTATTAAAAGATGACTGGATATGTGCCTGTCCGCGTTCAACGTTTTTCTTCACACGCTTTTTTGTAACTTTTTTAGTCGTGGACACTTTTTTAGCCATTTTAAACTAACCTACTTTCTCATTTTCTTGAATTCGCTCTTCCTGTTTTTAAAACATGCAAATCGAATTCTGTTACCGTGTTGCTAAATTACTTTTTCTTGTTTGCTACTGTCTTCCTTGGTCCCTTGCAGGTTCTTGCATTGGTCTTTGTCTTCTGCCCGCGGACCGGAAGGCTCTTCCTGTGACGGATTCCTCTGTAGCATCCGATTTCCTGAAGCCTCTTGATGTTCATAGCGATTTCCCTGCGGAGATCACCTTCAACAGTCTGGGTTTCAGCAATGATGGTTGCCAGCTTCTTCACCTCATCATCGGTTAAATCCTTAACACGAGTATCTGGGTTCACGCCAGCTTCTGTTAAGATACGGTTGGAACTTGTTCTACCGATTCCGTAGATGTAAGTGAGACCGATCTCAACACGTTTTTCTCTTGGTAAGTCAACACCTGAAATACGAGCCATGTGTGTATTACACCTCCTAATTTTAATTAACCTTGTCTCTGTTTATGCTTTGGATTTTCACAAATTACTCTGATACTGCCTTTTCTCTTTATGATCTTGCACTTTTCGCAGATCGGCTTTACGGATGATCTAACCTTCACAGTAATTCTCCTTTCTATAGACCAACAAAGTTGCTCAAGCATTATACCAAAAATTCAGGATAAATGCAAGCACTTTTTATCTATGTTTTTTTGTTTTTCCCGAAAGCTGGTGCACTGTATCACTGTGCCAAAGGGAAACCCGAACTCCGCCTTCGGCTTTTCCAAGGCCGCTGGACTTCTGCTTCACTGTGCCAACGGGAAACCCGAACTCCGCCTTTGGCTCCGTTTGGGTAGCGCTCCAAAAAACGTCGCTTATTTATCTCTCCAGATGATCCTTCCCTTGGACAGATCATATGGGGATAACTCAATGGTAACTTTGTCGCCTGGCAGGATACGGATATAGTTCATACGAAGCTTTCCGCTGATATGTGCCAGTACCTGGTGGCCGTTTTCCAGTTGGACCTGGAACATGGCGTTTGGTAATTTCTCGATTACAGTTCCTTCAATTTCAATTACATCTGCTTTTGACATTCTCTTTTTACCTCCTACTGCTTGTGGGTGCGGATAAAGGATGCTATTTCCCCGTCGCTCACCGTCCCGCCTTCTGTAAGCTTTTTCCTCAAGGTTTCATCGTACTCACTTGTGAGCTGCAAGTGTTTCCTGTTCTTGCGTTTCTGTTTACTAAGGGGATGTTTCCTGCCGTCCGACAGATTAACATATTCCCCTTGGACACTGATTATGATATACAGTTCATCTTTGTCGTGACCTGCCAAACTTTTTACCAGGCCGGCTTCTTTAAACTCTACCATAGGGTCACCTCTGCTACAGCGATAAAATCTCAGGCTCTCCATCCGTAATCAGGATGGTATTCTCGTAATGGGATGCCAGTGAGCCGTCCTCTGTCACAACGGTCCATCCGTCATCCATCCACGCTACATCATAGCGACCTGCAGTAATCATAGGTTCAATTGCAAGTGTCATTCCCGGTGCCAGCTTTATGCCTTTGCGCCGCTGGGAAAAATTCGGGATTTCCGGTGCTTCGTGCATCTCTGTCCCGATTCCGTGTCCCACCAGGTCACGGACCACACCGAAGCCAAAGCTTTCCGCATATTCCTGGATGGCTTTGGATATATCATTGAGATGATTGCCAGCTTTTGCATACTTTATTCCTTCAAAAAAGCTCTGCTCCGTCACCTCTACCAGTTTCCTGGCCTGGGCATCCACTTCCCCAATCATATGGGTCCTGGCTGCATCAGACTGGTAACCCTTCCATATGACACCTGTGTCCAGGCTGACGATGTCACCCTCTTCCAGGTATCTGTGCTTATCCGGTATTCCATGCACTACTTCGTCATTGATGGAGATGCACACAGAAGCCGGATAACCCTGATAGTTTAAAAAGGAAGGAATACATCCATGGCTCCTGATCATCTCTTCGCAGATTCGGTCAATTTCTTTGGTGGATACGCCCGGCTTTACTGCCTTGCCCAGTTCCTCATGGACGCTGGCAAGAATCTTCCCGGCTTCCCGCATTAACTCAATTTCCCGTTCTGATTTAATTGTTACCATTCTTTATGCTCCTAAAATCTTAGCAATGGCCTGGAACACATCTTCCATATCCATGGTTCCGTCTACTTCAGCCAAAACGCCTGCTTTCTGGTAATACTCGATAAGAGGCTGGGTCTGGTCATGATATACATCAAGGCGCTTCTTAACTGTCTCCGGCTTGTCATCATCCCTGAGTACCAGCTCCTGGCCGCATACATCACAGATGCCTTCCTTTTTTGGAGGGTTATATACAATATGATAGGTCGCGCCGCATGCCAGGCATGCGCGGCGTCCTGCCATACGGTTGATTATGTCCTCATCCGGCACATCCACATTGATGGCGTAGTCAATGGACTCCCCCATCTGGCCCAAGGCCGTTGTAAGGCTCTCTGCCTGTGGAATGGTCCTTGGGAACCCATCCAGTACATATCCGTCCTGACAGTCAGCTTCATGGATGCGGTCAAGCAGCATGCCGATGGTTATCTCATCCGGTACAAGTCCGCCTGCATCCATAAATGCTTTTGCTTTCATACCCAGTTCCGTTCCATTCTTAATGTTTGCACGGAAAATATCTCCGGTGGAAATATGGGGTATCTGATACTTTGCTGCAATCTTTTTTGCCTGGGTGCCTTTACCTGCACCCGGAGCGCCTAACATGATGATTTTCATAGACCGATCCTCCTCCAAAACCTTTAAGTTTCTTATAACGCAATCAATCCGCCCTTGTGGAATACCACAAAGGCAGATTGATTAATTCAACTGTGGTTGTTAATCGTTCAAAAATCCCTTATAATAACGCACAAGCATCTGAGATTCTACTGCTTTGATTGTCTCAAGCACAACGCCCACGATGATGATTAAGGATGTTCCGGAAAATGAGATATGGCTCACATTGAGTAAACCAGACGCAAGGATCGGGACAATCGCAATCACAATCAGGCCGCATGCACCAATGAAAACAATATAATTCAAAATCTTATTTAAATAATCGCTGGTTGGCTTGCCAGGACGGATACCCGGTATGAAGCCTCCCTGCTTTTTCATGTTATTAGCCACTTCCAACGGATTAAAGGTAATGGACGTATAGAAGTAAGCAAACATAATCAGCAATGCAATATAAATCACCAGACCGATGGAATACTCAGGAGCGTCAGGTCTGCACCATGAGCCGGAATTGAGCACCATCAGGATCTTGCCTCCGATTGAGCTGTAATCCACCGTAAAGAACTGGGCAATCACAACTGGGAATGACATGATGGAAGATGCAAAGATTACCGGCATGACACCCGCCGTATTAATCTTCAGCGGGATGTTGGAAGCCTGTCCGCCAACCATCTTACGGCCAACCATTTTCTTGGAGTACTGGACCGGGATTCTCCGCTCTGCATCATTTAACACAATGACAAAGACAACCATGGCCAGGATCACAAGGGCAATCAGTACAATGGCAATCGCTGCCCTGAGTACGGTCTGTCCAAAGATAAAGCGGTAATAAAGGCTTCTTACGTCATTGGGCACGCTGGAGAGGATGTTGAATAACAGTACGATTGAGATACCGTTTCCAACGCCCTTTTCAGTAATCTGCTCACCAATCCACATCAAGAGGGCACTGCCCGTTGTCATGGTGACGATGGCGATGATGATGTTCCAGGCATTGTAATCAAGGAGAAGTCCCTGCCGGCCGAAGCCGATAGCCATGGCGCTTGATTCAATCAGCGCCAGGGCCACCGTGGTGTATCGGGTGTATTCCTGAATCTTTTTTCTTCCGTCCTCACCGTCCTTCTGCAGCTCTTCCAGTTTAGGAATGGCTATGGTAAGCAGCTGGATGATGATTGAAGATGTGATGTATGGCGTAATGCTCAGTGCAAAGATGGACATGGATGAAAATGAACCACCTGTCATGGCATTAAAGAAGCCAAACACATCCGTTGTCTGTTTCGCGAACCAATCCGCAAAGAATGTTGTCTGTATTCCCGGAATCGGAAGCTGGCATCCAAAACGGATGACTACCAGCATCATAAAGGTATAGAGGATCTTAGCCCGAAGCTCTTTTACCTTAAATGCATTTCTGATCGTTTTAAACATTAGATCACCTCGCAGGTTCCACCTAAAGCTTCGATTTTAGATTTTGCACCTTCACTGAATGCATTAACCTTAACGGTCAGCTTTTTGGTTAATTCTCCATTTCCAAGGATCTTAACACCATCTCTTGGATTCTTAACAATGCCGGCCTCGATTAAAGTCTCAACTGTAACTTCAGCATCATTGTCGAACCGCTCCAGTGCGCTTACGTTAATACCTACAATAGTCTTAGAATTCATATTGGTGAAACCACGCTTTGGGATACGCCTGTATAAAGGCATCTGTCCGCCTTCAAAGCCAGGTCTTGTTGCCCCTGAACGGGCCTTCTGACCTTTGTGGCCCTTACCAGCGGTCTTACCATTACCTGAACCGTGGCCACGGCCTCTTCTAAAATTATCGCTATGCTTTGAACCTGCAGCAGGCTGTAAATTTGACAATTCCATGACTGCACCTCCTTACTTTATCTGATTAGATTTCTTCAACTTTTACTAAATGTCTTACGCTTGCAATCATGCCTCTGACAGCGCCATTATCTGGCATCTCAACTGTCTTGTGCATCTTGTTCAGGCCAAGAGCCACAACAGTTGCCTTCTGCTTTGGAACAGCACCGATAGGGGACTTGACTAATGTGATTTTTAATTTCTCTGCCATGTCTTTCTCCTCCTATTAGCCTACAATTTCTTCCACAGATTTGCCGCGCAGTCTTGCAAATTCTTCTGGTGTCTTCAGTGAAGTCAGGCCAGCAAGGGTTGCCAGGACTACGTTCGTCTTGTTGTTGGAACCTAAGGACTTTGTACGGATGTTCTTAATTCCTGCCATCTCAAGTACGGAACGCGCAGGACCTCCTGCGATAACACCGGTACCTTCCGGAGCTTTCTTTAACAGAACAGCTGCACTTCCGAATTTACCAATAAAATCATGTGGGATACTCTTATTCTCATCAACTGGAATTTCTACCAGATTCTTAATTGCGGCTTCTTTACCTTTGCGGATGGCTTCAGGAACCTCGCCTGCCTTGCCTAAACCGGCGCCGACATGGCCGTTACCATCACCAACTACTACCAGAGCGGAAAATCTCATGGTACGTCCACCTTTAACAGTCTTGGATACTCTCTTGATTGCCACTACCTTATCATTCAGTTCCATCTGACTGGCATCAATAATTGTACGCTTCATGCTTGTTCTCCTCTCTTAGAAATCCAGACCAGCCTCGCGGGCTGCGTCTGCTAATACCTGAACTTTGCCCTGATATATAAAGCCGCCTCTATCGAAAACAACTTCCTTGATACCTTTTTCAAGGGCCCTCTTTGCGATTACTGTACCTACATATGCTGCAGCTGCCTTGTCGTTTGTCTTCTCCAGTTCAGCACTAACTTCTTTCTCAACTGTGGAAGCAGCAACTAAAGTGTTACCAACCGTATCGTCGATAATTTGAGCATACATATGATTATTACTTCTGAACACTGCCAGACGCGGTCTCTCTGCTGTGCCAGCAAAACGGTTACGCATTCTGTTGTGTTTCTTTACGCGAACTTCGCTTCTTGACTGTTTGTTAACCATTTTTACACTCTCCTTAATTATTTCTTACCAGTCTTACCAACTTTACGTCTGATCACTTCGTCAGCATACTTGATACCCTTGCCCTTGTATGGCTCAGGTCTTCTCTTGTCTCTGATTTCAGCAGCGTATTGGCCAACTTTTTCTTTACTGATACCTTTAACGGTAATCTTGTTCTGTCCTTCTAAGACAGTCTCGATACCTTCAGGATCTTCCATCTCCACCGGATGGGAATAGCCCAGGTTCAGAGTAAGCTTCTTGCCCTGCTTAGCTGCCCTGTAACCGACACCATTTACTTCCAGGACCTTCTCATACCCTTCCGTAACACCATGGATCATGTTGTTAACCAGGGTTCTGGTCAGGCCATGTAAAGATTTCATTCTCTTTAAATCATTTGGTCTGCTTACGATTATCTGTCCATCCTTCTGCTCGATGGACATCTCTACTGGGAGTTCTCTCTCCAATGTTCCTTTTGGACCTTTTACAGTCACTTTATTTCCTTCTGCGATTGTGACAGTAACACCTGCCGGAACCGCAACTGGCATTCTACCGATACGTGACATGCCTTTACCTCCTACTTAAATTTTCGGAAGGAACTTAGGCGTTCCTTCTGTTTTCAGTTGCATTGAACACTTGGCGCCTGTTCTCTAGGCGCTTACGTGTGAAAGCACTTCGCGGTACTTAGCGAGGTCTTTTCGAGCTTAGCAGCATCGAAGTTTCCTTACCATACAAATGCCAGCACTTCGCCGCCAACGCCTAACTGACGTGCTTCTTTATCCGTAATCACACCCTGGTTGGTGGAAATGATTGCGGTGCCAAGTCCACCCAGTACTTTGGGAAGCTCTTCCTTGTTTGCGTATACACGCAGGCCTGGTTTGGAGATTCTCTTAATACCGGAAATGATTTTCTCGTTTTTATCTTTACCGTACTTCAGGGTGATTCTGATGGTCTGGAAACCGCCGTCCTCTACCATGTCGTACTTTGCAACATAACCCTCTTTTACCAGGATATCAGCGATAGCTAATTTCATCTTGGATGAAGGTACGTCTACTGTATCATGTTTTGCAGTGTTTGCATTACGGATTCTTGTAAGCATATCTGCAATCGGATCGCTCATTGTCATTTTAAAATGCCTCCTTCTCTATAAATATTCTCTTGCTTCGTCCACTCGTCTAGGCTCGAAAAAACCTCGCCAAGTCTCGGGACGGGCTTTCGCACTAAGCTCGTGAAAAACCTCACTAAGTGCTCAATGCCTACCAGCTAGCTTTCTTAACGCCGGGAATCTGACCCTTGTATGCTAACTCACGGAAACAGATACGGCAGATACCGTATTTTCTTAAATAAGCATGTGGGCGGCCGCAGATTCTGCAGCGGTTGTACTCTCTGGAAGAGAATTTAGCCGGACGCTGCTGTTTAATCTTCATTGAAGTCTTAGCCATGAAAAGTTTCCTCCTAACTATTTTGCAAACGGCATGTTGAATAATGTCAAAAGTTCACGAGCTTCTTCGTCAGTCTTAGCGGTGGTAACGAAGATAATATCCATACCTCTTACCTTGTCAACTTTGTCGTACTCAATCTCAGGGAAAATCAGCTGCTCTTTGATACCGAGCGCATAGTTTCCTCTGCCATCAAATGCGTTAGGGTTAACACCTCTAAAGTCACGTACACGGGGCAGTGCCAGGTTTACCAGACGGTCAAGGAATTCATACATCCTCTCGCCGCGCAGGGTTACCTTGCAGCCGATTGCCATGCCTTCACGGAGTTTGAAGTTAGCGATGGACTTCTTAGCCTTGGTGGTAATAGCCTTCTGACCGGAGATGATTTCCAGATCTCTTACAGCTGAATCCAGGACCTTGGCATTTTCTTTTGCTTCGCCTACGCCCATGTTGATAACAATCTTATCAAGCTTCGGCACCTGCATAACGTTCTTATATCCAAATTTCTTCATCAGTGCGTCTACCATCTCGCTCTGATACTGTTCTTTTAATCTAGCCAACGTTTATTTCCTCCTCTCCTGAATTAATCAATCACTTTGCCAGTCTTCTTTGCCACGCGAACCTTCTTGCCGTCTTTTACTTCAAAGCCGACCCTGGTTGCCTTGCCGTCAACTACCAGCATTACATTGGAGATATCAATAGGAGCTTCCTGATTCACGATGCCTCCCTGTGGATTGCCAGGAGCCTGCTTTGTGTGCTTGGTAATCATATTGCAGCCCTGAACCAGAACCCTATTCTTCTTTGTATCAACAGAGATTACTTTACCCTGCTTATCTTTATCTTTACCTGCGATTACGACTACTAAGTCGTCTTTTTTGATTTTATGCACAGTGGACACCCCCTTATAATACTTCTGGAGCTAAGGAGACAATCTTCATGAACTGTTTGTCTCTTAATTCTCTTGCTACAGGCCCAAAGATACGAGTTCCTCTTGGAGTCTTGTCATCCTTAATAATTACTGCTGCGTTCTCATCAAACTTGATGTAAGAACCATCTTTACGACGGGCGCCTTTTTTCGTGCGCACAACCACAGCTTTTACAACATCGCCCTTCTTTACAACACCGCCTGGCGTTGCATCTTTAACGGAAGCAACGATGATATCACCGATATTGGCATATCTTCTGGTTGAACCACCTAATACACGGATGCAGAGAAGTTCTTTTGCACCGGTATTGTCGGCAACCCTAAGTCTTGTTTCCTGCTGAACCATACCTGTTACTCCTTCCTCATCTCAATTATCTTGCTTTCTCGATAACTTCAACAAGTCTCCATCTCTTATCCTTGGACAGTGGTCTTGTTTCCATTACTTTAACTTTATCACCGATGCCGCATTCATTCTTCTCGTCATGAGCTTTTAACTTAACGGTTTTCTTAACGATCTTACCGATCAGTGGGTGTTTAATGTGGTCCTCGATTGCTACAACAATGGTTTTGTCCATTTTATTGCTAACCACTTTACCGGTACGGGTTTTTCTTAAATTTCTTTCCACGGTAAGTTCTCCTTTCATTAAGCATTAGCCTTCTCAGTGATAACAGTCTGGATCCTGGCAATATTCTTGCGTACTTCCTTGATTCTGGATGTGTTATCTAACTGATTGGTTGCATTCTGGAATCTTAAATTGAACAGTTCCTTCTTCGCAGCTACTAACTCTTCATTCAGCTGGTTTGCTGACTTATTCTTTAATTCTTCTACAAACTTATTAGTTTTCACTGTTATCACCGCCTTCTAAATCTGCTTTAGAAGCAATCTTACACTTGCATGGCAGCTTGTGCATTGCAAGACGCAGAGCTTCCCTAGCTGTTTCCTCTGGTACACCAGCGATTTCAAATAATACGCGGCCTGGCTTTACAACTGCTACCCAGTACTCCAGAGCGCCTTTACCGGAACCCATACGGGTTTCTGCTGGCTTTGCTGTTACAGGTTTATCGGGGAAAATCTTAATCCAGACTTTACCACCACGCTTAATGTAACGGGTCATGGCAACACGGGCTGCCTCAATCTGGTTTGACTTAATCCAACATGGCTCAGTAGCGACTAAACCGAACTCACCGTTAGAAATCGTATTGCCTCTTAAAGCTTTACCGGCCATAGATCCACGGAACTGTTTACGACGCTTAACTCTCTTAGGCATTAACATTATTTATCGCTCCCTTCCTTGTTTCCTTTAGTAGGAAGTACTTCGCCCTTGTAGATCCAAACCTTAACGCCAAGCTTGCCGTAGGTTGTATCTGCTTCTGCGAAACCATAGTCAATATCTGCTCTTAATGTCTGAAGCGGGATTGTACCCTCGCTGTAGAACTCGGTACGTGCAATATCTGCACCGCCAAGACGGCCAGCAACAGCAGTCTTGATGCCCTTAACGCCAGCCTTCATGGTCCTGCCCATGGTGGACTTCATTGCGCGGCGGAAGGAAACACGGTTCTCAAGCTGTGATGCGATGGACTCTGCAACCAGCTGTGCATCCTTATCCGGACGTTTGATTTCCTTGATGTCTACAAACAGTTTCTTATCAGTCAGCTTCTGGACTTCTTTCTTTAACTTCTCAATCTCAGAACCACCCTTACCGATAACCACGCCTGGCTTAGCGGTATAGATGATGACCTTCACCCTGTCGGAAGCACGCTCAATCTCGATTTTGGAAATACCGGCACTGAACAGTCTCTTCTTCAGGAACTTTCTAATATTATAATCTTCAACCAGGCAGTCAGCAAAATCAGCTTCTGCATACCACTTGGAATCCCAGTCTTTAATAACACCGACCCTTAAGCCGTGTGGATTAACTTTCTGTCCCATATTTGCCTCCTATCTCTCATTCAGAACAACAGTGATGTGGCTCATTCTCTTCTCAATCCTGTAAGCACGTCCCTGAGCTCTCGGTCTGACTCTCTTCATGGTTGGGCCCTGGTTTGCGTAGCATTCCTCTACGTAAAGTTTTGACCTATCCATTCCGTTATTGTTCTCAGCATTTGCTGCTGCTGATTCCAGTAACTTCTTAACTAAGCTGGAAGCATATCTGGGATTGTAAGTTACAATACCAAGTGCGGTTTCTAAATCTTTGCCTCTAACGGCATCTAATACGAAACAAGCCTTCTGGACAGACACTCTAGCGTAAGACAGTGTTGCGCTTGGTCTTGTGTCCTTCTGGGCATTTCTCTCTCTCTTGACTTGGGATCTATGTCCTTTTGCCATTGGTAAAACCTCCTTTCAATTTACCCGTGAATTACTTTCTCACGCCGGATTTCTTCTCGTCTTTTCCGTGACCCCTGTAGGTCCTGGTTGCTACGAATTCGCCCAGTTTATGTCCTACCATATCTTCGGTTACATATACCGGAACGTGTTTCCTACCGTCATGAACTGCAATTGTATGACCAACAAACTGTGGGAAGATTGTAGAACGGCGGGACCAGGTCTTAATTACCTGCTTCTGTCCTGCTGCATTCATTGCGTCTACTTTCTTTAACAGATGCGCGTCTGCAAATGGTCCTTTTTTCAGTGAACGAGCCATGTGTTCTTAACCTCCTTTAACTATTTGATGGTTCTGCCATCACGTCTTCTTACGATCAACTTGTTAGACTGCTTGTTTTTCTTTCTGGTCTTCAGACCCAGAGCAGGCTTGCCCCATGGTGTGCATGGACCTGGACGTCCGATACCACACTTACCTTCACCACCACCGTGTGGATGGTCATTAGGGTTCATTACGGAACCGCGGACTGTTGGTCTGATACCCATGTTGCGCTTTCTACCAGCTTTACCAATGTTGATCAGGGAGTGTTCACCATTGCCAACAACACCGATTGTTGCGCGGCAGATGATTGGAACCATTCTCATTTCACCTGAAGGTAAACGTAAGGTGGCATACTTGCCTTCCTTAGCCATCAGCTGTGCTGCATTACCGGCGGAACGGACTAACTGGCCGCCCTTGCCAGGATATAACTCAATGTTGTGTACCTGTGTACCAACCGGGATGTGGTACAGCGGCATACAGTTGCCAAGCTTTGCCTCTGCTGTATCGCCGCTTACAACCTTCATTCCATCAGTTAAGCCCTGTGGAGCCAGGATATAAGACTTGGTACCGTCTGCGTAGCAGATCAGTGCAATGTTGGCGGTTCTGTTTGGATCGTACTCGATACCGATAACGGTTGCCGGGATACCATCCTTGCTGTTTCTCTTGAAATCAATGATCCTGTATTTTCTTCTGCTGCCGCCGCCTCTGTGACGGACAGTGATTTTACCCTGATTGTTACGACCTGCGTTCTTGTTCAGGGAAACTACCAGAGACTTTTCTGGGGTGGTCTTGGTGATTTCCTTGAAATCAGAGCCGGTCATATGTCTTCTGGAAGGTGTATAAGCATTATACTTCTTAATTCCCATGACATTTTACTCCTTTTCATTTTCTTTTCACGGCATGCGGTTCTGGACGGGATATCTGGGATGTCCCCTGTGAATGGGATGCCGTATAAGTTCTCCGGCCGGGGATGCCCGGCGGGTGGATGGTTTGTTGGGTTAAGGTATTCTTAACCGCAACGGGTTCCGCTCGACTAAGCTCGAAAAGACCTCGCTAAGTCTCGGGAACGGCGTTCGCACTAAGTTCGTGAGATACCTCACTAAGTGCTTACAGCCCCTGGAAAATCTCTATTTCCTTGCTGTCTTCTGTCAGCTTTACGATTGCCTTTTTGGAAGCAGCTGTCCTGCCGAAGGTGGTTCCTCTTCTCTTGACCTTTCCTTCACAGTTCATGGTGTTCACAGTCTCAACCTTGGTGCCTGGGAACATCTTCTCAACAGCTTCTTTAATCATGGATTTATTGGCATCTACATGAACCATGAAAGTATACTTCTTGTCTGTCATGGCGTTCATGCTCTTCTCAGTAATAACTGGTTTTAAAATGACGTCATAGTACTTAATATCTGCCATTATGCGTACACCTCCTCGATGGATGCAACAGCAGCCTTGGTTGCCACTACTGTGTTGTACTTCAGAATGTCGTATACATTGATGGAGTCAACCTGTGCAGTCTTAACGTCTGCAACGTTCCTTGCGGATAATACTGTGTTCTGGTCATTGTCAGCCAGCACAACCAGCGCCTTGTTAACCTTAAGGCTGTCCATTACGCCCTGGAACTTCTTGGTCTTAATCTCATCAAACTTCAGCTCATCTACAACAATGAACTTGTTAGCCTGAACACGGCTTGTGAGTGCGGACTTAAGCGCTGCCCTCTTTTCCTTCTTGTTCAGTCTGATTGTGTAATCCCTTGGTGTGGGAGCGAATACCACGCCGCCGCCCTTCCACTGAGGAGACCTGGTTGAACCCTGTCTTGCATGACCGGTTCCTTTCTGTCTCCACGGTTTCCTGCCGCCGCCGGAAACCTCAGAACGTGTCTTTGCTTTCTGTGTTCCCTGACGCTTATTAGCAAGCTGTGCAACAACTGCAAGATGTACCAGGTGCTCGTTAACTTCTACACCGAACACGGCATCGTTCAGTTCTAATGTGCCAACTTCTTTACCTTCCATATTGTAAACAGATACGTTTGCCATCTGTGTGTTCCTCCTTTCCTATAAAAGCTTACCTTTCAACCTTAACGGTTTCTTTGATTGTTACCAGGCTCTTCTTAGGTCCTGGTACTGCGCCCTTCACCAGAATCAGGTTATTATCGGTATCAACCTTAACAACCTCCAGGTTCTGGACGGTAATCTTCTTGCTGCCCATGTGGCCTGGCATACCTTTGCCCTTGAATACGCGGCCTGGTGTGGTAGCGGAACCGTTGGAACCCTGATGACGATGGAACTTGGAACCATGAGCCATGGGTCCTCTGTGCTGTCCATATCTCTTGATGGCGCCCTGGAAGCCTTTACCCTTGGAAATAGCGGTTGCATCAATCTTATCGCCTGCAGCGAAGATATCCGCCTTAATCTCATCCTTTACAGAATACTCTTCTGCATTCTCAAACTTGAATTCCCTTACATATCTCTTATAAGAAACTCCGGCCTTATCAAAGTGGCCCCTCAGTGGCTTGCTGACCAGTTTTTCCCTCTTGTCAACAAAACCAACCTGTACTGCTTTGTAACCATCGTTCTCAGCTGTCTTAACCTGTGTTACCACACAAGGTCCTGCCTGAAGTACGGTTACCGGAACTAACGCACCATTCTCATTGAAGATCTGGGTCATTCCGACTTTTGTTGCTAAAATCGCTTTCTTCATTGTCTTACCTCCTGTTTCATGATCTACAGCGGAATGCTTTCGCATTCATCCTAGAACAGTCTTAATATACGTGGAACACTATGAACCGCTTCTGGGTCATCCCTCTGCCTTCACAGGCAAAAGGTGCGGTATGTTGATTCCTCAACAGGAAATGCAGTGTTGCTTCTATATTTAAACCCTTCAGGATATAAACATTGTCCGACCTTATTTGGTCTTCATCTTGATGTCGATGTACACGCCAGCCGGCATTTCCAGTCTGGACAGTGCATCAACTGTCTTCTGGCTCGGAGCAGTGATGTCGATGAGCCTCTTGTGGGTCCTCTGTTCGAACTGCTCTCTGGAATCTTTGTACTTATGAACAGCACGCAGAATAGTTACTACCTCTTTCTTGGTTGGTAACGGCACCGGTCCGCTCACCTGTGATCCTGTCTTCTTTACAGTCTCGATGATTTTGCCGGCAGACTGATCTACTAACTGATGATCATAAGCCTTTAAAGTGATTCTCATTACTTGACTTGCCATAAAAAAAGTCGCCTCCTTTTCGCACTTTTAAACCAAGTACGACAAGCGGTGACTGTACACGTTTCCGTGTGTGTCCTAAAAGAACTCCACACTGATTCTGCTGATTATCCTGCAGTTTCTTTAATTGGTACAGTGACTTGTCGCCAGTTTCCTAACTTGACATTCGCTCCACGGAAAACCTGCCTCACTTTGTGGGCAGCAACCTCTCGCTTCAACGCTATCATGCCACAGCCTTGTTATATTAGCACATTTCTTTTATAAATGCAAGTACTTTTTTATTTTTTATTCATGCATTTTTTTATAACCTTTTTTATAAAAGCGCCAAAAGAAAAGACCTCTGTATAATCAGAAGTCTTTCCTGGTCTTATTATATTAATCATTCCGTGCAATATGGTTCCATGGGTTCTGTTGCATAAGCATCCACATCCGTATCCTCATCCGCAGACATCAGCTGTCCGCTGGCATTGGTAACAAACTTAACACCGTCACTGTTCTTTACCTTTGCATTCTTCATGACCTTACCGGATGAATTGACCACGTAATTCCTGTTATCCACCTCATAGCACACATACTTCTGTCCATCCGTGGCTTTCTGAAGCTTTCCTTTATAATATAGGTAGTTATCCTTTACGCCATTATAGCCGCGGCCATTGTCTGAGAAATAGAAATCAGACTTGTTGCCGTCGTCCTCCGTAACCTTAATCTTCCCCTTCTGCACACAGCTCTTCTCTTTGTCGCCAAAGTAGAAGGAGGTCCAGTTGTCATCTCCTGAGCCAAGGTATACTTTCTTCAGGCCATAGACCGGATTGCCAAGGTGGTTGAACAGATAGGATTTACCATTCAGCTTCACGATGTCATTGGTGGTCAGGCGCTCGGAATCAGCAGCCCTGGGCTTTCCGCTGTTGGTAAAATAAAACCACTCCACATCGCCTTCATACCCTTCTAAATCCTCCGGCGGTTCAATGGAGTACCATCCAATCCTTGCCTTTCCATCAGCCCCGAAATACATGTAATCCTCAATGGTATCATCAGAAGAGGTGGAGCGCACCTTCTTCCAGCCCGTCTGCATGGCTCCCACTTCATCAAAACAATAATAGGTACCGTCTATCTTGCGGGCCGTGTAATCGCCGTCTGAGCTGTCAGGCACGAACTTCTTGCCGCTGGAGGAGAAATAGAACCAGTACTTGCCGTCATCATCCGTCACGCTGTCAATTCCAGGAGTCACCTTGTTGCGGTTATCGTCATCCTCATCCGGAGGCTCTAACTTCTGCCATCCCGTCCTCATGACGCCATCCGTTCCCGTGTAATACATATCATCCAGTATCCAGCCCAGTTCCATGCGGCCGTCCCCTGAAAAATGGTACCACTTGTTATCAATCTTCTTCCATGCATCGGTCATCATCTTACCGCTGCTTCCAAAATAATACCACTCATATTCACCATCATCGCTGGTAAGCTTTAACCACTTATCAGTCAGGATGATGCCGTTGCTATCCACGTAATAATCAGAATCAACCCAGGCATTGGTTGCCATGACGCCTTCCCCGTTGACGTAACGCCACTGGTTGTCCGCGCCCTTTTTCCATGTGTTATATACCTGGTTTCCATTGGAATCATAATATACCCAGCTGCTTCCTGATTGAGCCCAACCTTCTGCTGCCAGGGCTGAAATTGTGGCCGTACCGAAAGACAGCACCGCTGCCAGTACCCACACTGCCACTGTTTGTTTTCTCATATGCTCAGCTCCTCTTCCCATGTGCTCTGGTGCGGAAATCAACCTTCAACCCACTCCAGCCATGCCGGCACCCCGTCCGATATTCCGGCAATCCTAAGGTATATTGTATCAAGGCTCCCTCAATTATTCAACCTTATTTATCTTTCAATTTATTTACGATAGGCTTTAATTTTTCTTTTAACATGAAAATGCCTGCAAATAGCTTCTGTCCATGCTTGACGCAGCCGCATGATTTAGACTATACTCTGTAATATGTTGTTAGATCTGATATTAAAAGGAAATGAGGTTATGAATACTATGTGGCTTGCCGATGATTGGAAGGATTATGAAGTGATAGACTGCTCACAGGGCGAAAAACTGGAACGATGGGGGAAATATCTGCTGGTCCGGCCAGACCCTCAGGTTATCTGGGATACCCCTAAGGACCACAAAGGCTGGAAGCACATGAACGGCCATTACCACCGCAGCAGCAAAGGCGGAGGCGAGTGGGAATTTTTTGATTTGCCGGAGCAGTGGTCCATTGGATACAAGGGGCTTACATTTAATCTGAAGCCCTTCAGCTTCAAGCACACAGGGCTGTTCCCGGAACAGGCCGCCAACTGGGACTGGTTCGGTGACAGGATAAGGAAGGCCGCAGGACCGGTTAAGGTCCTCAACCTCTTTGCCTATACAGGAGGCGCAACCCTGGCCGCTGCCAAGGCCGGCGCCAGCGTCACCCATGTGGACGCCTCCAAAGGCATGGTGGGCTGGGCCAAGGAAAATGCAGCTTCCTCCGGTCTGTCAGACGCCCCCATCCGCTGGATTGTGGATGACTGTGTAAAGTTTGTGGAACGCGAGATCAGAAGAGGCAACCACTACGATGCAATCATAATGGACCCGCCGTCTTACGGACGCGGGCCCAAGGGTGAGATCTGGAAGATAGAGGATGCCATCCATCCGCTTGTCAAGCTGTGCGTGCAGCTGCTCTCAGACAGGCCGCTGTTCTTTTTAATCAATTCCTATACCACAGGGCTTGCACCTGCTGTCCTGAGTTACATGCTGGGCGTGGAAGTAATCCCGCGCTTTGGCGGTATGGTCAATGCCCAGGAAGTAGGGCTTCCGGTAACCAGGACCGGGCTGGTGCTGCCCTGCGGGGCATCGGGACGCTGGGAGGCGTAGGGAATCCCCCGCCTCCGCATATCCATCCCTCAGTCTGTCAAAAGCAGCGCCGCATCCGGCCTGCCCTTCTTCAGTCTTCCAGCAGCCGCGCCACGTCCAGCTTGCCCCATCCCTGCTGGTTATGAGGCAGGCCCAGGTCCACGGCCCGTTCCCGGATGCGCAGCTTCACATCCTTATTGCTCATTTCCGGGTGCTTTTCCAGTAAGAGGGCGATTGCCCCGGATACCAGGGGCGTGGACATACTGGTCCCTGATTTTGAGAAATACCGCCCCGGTTCATTGCAGCAGCTGACGATACCGGAACCAGGGGCAACGATATCCGGCTTGCACACGCATGCCAGGGTAGGCCCGCGGCCTGAATAATCCACCATCCTGCTGCCCATCACATCCACTTCCTTATGGTCATCTGAACATCCCACCGTAATGACCTTCCTGCTGATGCCAGGCGTGGTAATGGTCATACGGCCCGGACCATGGTTCCCGGCTGCCACAACAACAACCAGCCCATCATCCCAGGCCGCATTGACTCCCCGCACCAATATGGAGTTCTCTGTCATATCCCGTCTGGAAAGGGACCCCACGGAAATGTTCACAATACGGATACCGTATTCCTCTTTGTGTTCCCTTATCCATTTTAATCCTGCCAGTACATCGGAGGCATATCCATTTCCCTTGTGGTCCAGCACCTTGACTGATATGATGCTGCTCCCAGGCGCCACCCCCCTGTACTTTCCCTCGGAGGAAACGCCGCTCCCTCCTATAATGGCTGATATATGGGTCCCATGCCCGTTGTCATCATAAGGCTGGGTCCTATGGTTTACATAATCAGCAAACGCTGTTACTCTATCTTTAAAATCCTCATGGAGATAAACGCCGGTGTCCAGGACCGCGACACCAACCCCTTTCCCCGTGATTCCCATGGAATATACGATGTCACAATTTATGTCTTCTCTTGCCTGATTCACATCACGATATTCTCCTTTTTTTATTAGGATATTCTCCGGAAATGGATTCGGTTCCACTGTGGCCGGGGATAGCCTGGGAAAATACCGCTAACAAATAAAAGGATGCCTGATCAGAAGGATGCCTCCACAACCTCCTGCCGCTCCACATCTATCACCCCATATGTATTAATCCTGAGTTTTGGGATGACCGGCAGGCTGACGAAGGCCAATGTCATGAACGCATCTATATCCGCGCTGATTCCTAACTCCAGTGTTTTCTGCTTCAGGTTCTCCAGCTGTTCCTCCACCTCATGGACCGATGCCCCGGTCATGATGCCTCCGATCGGAAGGGCCAGTTCCCCTGCCACCTGTCCGTCCACTGCAACGGCAAGGCCGCCTTTATTCCGTCTGACCGTGTTGGCCGCCAGGACCATGTCATTATCATTGGTTCCTATGACAATCAGATTGTGGGAGTCATGGGCCACGCTGGTGGCTACCGCACCGCTTTTAAGACCGTATCCGCCGATAAAACCGATTCCTGTGTGTCCCGTATGCAGGTGGCGTTCAAAAACAGCCGCCTTTACTATATCGGACTTTAAACTGACTCCCGGCGCGGTTCCCTCCGTATGTTCCTGCCATGGCACAATCCGCTCTTCCGTCAGAAGCTCATGGGGCTTGAACTGGATTACCCTCTGCATGTTCCCCTTTTTTTCATATGCAATATCGTTTAACGTAACCTCATCCATATGGAAGGAATCGAATACAGCAGGATAGGCCTGTTCCAGTTCCCGGCTTCTATCCGGCTTTTCATGCAGGCATCTTCCGTTTTCCGCTGCCAGTATACCATCCTTATATACGCGGGTCACGCAAAAATCAACGAGATTTTCCAGTACAGCCAGATCCGCACGCATTCCCGGCATCACGGCGCCCCTGTCCTTCAGCCCAAAATACCGCGCAGCATTATAAGTTCCCATCTTTATGGCCTTTATGGGGTCCGCGCCAAGGGAAACCGCCTTCCGGATGATATAATCAATATGTCCTATGGAAATCAGGTCGCCTGGATGCTTGTCATCCGTCACCAGCATACAGCGCTCATAGTAGGGCGCCTCAAAAAGCGGCATCAGGGCCTCTAAGTTCCTGGCTGCCGTTCCCTCCCTTATCATGATCCACTGACCCCGCCCCAGCTTTTCAAGGGCCTCACTGATGTCAGAACATTCATGGTCCGACAGGACGCCGGAACAGACATATGCGTTAAGCGCCTTTCCTCCCAGGAAGGGCGCATGGCCGTCTATCACCTTATCCTGATACGCAGCCTCACCTATCTTATCCAGAAGGTCCTTCAATCCCCCAACCACACCCACGGAGTCCATCACCTCAGCCAGTCCCAGTATACGTGGGTTGTCATAATATGGTTTTATATCAGCCGCCCCCAGCACTGCCCCTGATTCATCCAGTCCCGTGGAAGGCACGCAGGAAGGCATCATGATGAATACGTCCAGATCCAGACCGGCAGTTGCCTCCAGCATATAATCAATGCCCTGGCAGCCCGCCACATTGCCAATCTCATGAGGGTCGGCAATGACTGCCGTTGTCCCATGGGGCAGTACTGCCTTTTCAAATTCCGGAGGGGACACCATGGAACTCTCAATGTGGATATGTCCGTCAATGAACCCCGGGCATATATATCGGCCTGTCATGTCCACATTCTCTTCCCCATCATATTCCCCGATTCCTGCTATGTATCCGTCCTCAATGGCTATATCGGCCACCTCTGTCTTCTCAGTAAAGACATTCACGATTGTCCCGTGTTTCAGGACCAAAGATGCCTTCCTCCGTCCGGAAGCCACATCCATCATCTTTTTCAAATCTTCAAAACGCTGCACAGAAATACCTCCTTTTTTGTTTTTATCCCCCAATTGATTTGATATCATAATACTATAATATAGCAGAAAGTACAATATTCAGAAATCATAAAATTTTTATGCAAATTATCTGTCCCGACTCCAGTCAGGATAAAACCGTTAGTCTGCAAATTTTTTACATTTGTGGGAATATCCTCTTGTAATTCCGCCTTATCGTGCTATAATATTCTCATGGACGGAAGTATAGCTCAGCTGGGATGAGCGTTCGCCTCACACGCGAAAGGTCATGGGTTCGAGCCCCATTACTTCCACTGGTAAAACCCACCTGGATACATTGGTACTGATGTATCCGGTGGGTTTCTTGTTTTTCAGGTATTTTATTCCGTAAATGTTTTATTCTGTAAGTATTTTATTCTGTAAGTGTCAGTCCCATCATCAGGCTATCTTTCCTTCATACTTTCTTTCGCAATGTCCAACCTTTTTTGTAAGAAATATTACGCTTCATTACGATTATCTGACTTCTATTGAGTTTCAACCCAAACTATGATATATTGGTTTCAGTCAGAGATGACGCGGCCCGGTACTGGCGCCCATAAGGGCGGACCAGACCGGGCCATCCCCCGTTTATGGGCCAAGTGATGAGCAGGCACATGACAAGGGAGCTATACTCATGGTAACTTATGTCAGGGTCAATCCCCTGGCTTTTTTGTTAATCCTCTCTCTGTTTCATATTTTTCTATCTTTAACCTTTCTATTCTTATACTTTTCTATTTTATATTTCCCTCTTCTATACTACCCGGTCCTATATTTCCCTATCCTATATTTCCCTATCCTATACTACCCTGTCCTATATTTCCCTGCCCTAAATCCACCCCTCCACGTTCATCCCATATCCTCCTATCTCAAATATCTCCATCTGATTATCCACTGTTCAAATTTCCCATCTTATCCATAAACATTACCTGTCTTTTCCTGATAATACTGATTTTCCGCAAAAAAATACCCGAAAATACTGTCAGTGTGCATAACATGACGTAATTTCAGGCTTTACGGCGTATGGGCCAATTTTAAGAATTTCTTAATAATCTATTCAAGGAACATTCAAACATTCTGGAGGATTGCATGCTATACTAAGTACATAAGAGATGCACGAATATTTAACAACTATCCTTCAACCCTTTTTGAAAATCCGAAATCCTAAGAAAATTGCTCCGTACCGAAAGGTGCGGAGCTTTTTCTATGTATCCCTTATGGATTATTCTATGTACATACTCTTCCATCTACATACTCTTCTATCTACATACTCTTCCAAGTCTAACTTCCTCTATACATATATGTAGGTACTGCGCACCGGCCTTCTACCGGTTGAGGGATGCCAGGACCGTCTTCAGCTTATCCACGTCCCCATCCTCAAAGCAATACCCGTCCATCCCGCACTTGCGGGCGCCTTCGATATTCAGGCTCAGGTCATCCACAAAGAAACACTCTTCCGGATTTAGATGGAAACGGTCAAACAGGTGCTGGTACATCTCCTTCTGCGGCTTCAGGCATTGCACCTCTGCAGAGAACAGAACGCCGTCAAAACAGTCAATGGCCGGGATTACCTCTTTGTAGCAATTAAGAAGGCGGACCGATGCATTGGAACAGAGGTAAATGCCATAGCCCATGGATTTAAGCCACTGTACCACTTCCTCCATCCCCTCTTTGGGTTTCATGTTATACTCATGCCAGTGCCGGAAACACCATTCAGCCTGTTCGCGCTTGCGCTCCGTGTCCAGGCGCTCCTGCATCTTCCGAAGGGCTGTTTCCTCGGACATGACGCCCATGTCCAGAAGGATCCATTCCGGCGAGACAAATACGGATGTGCTTACATCCTTCCTCTCCTGCTCATCCTCTATGTATATCTGGCACACCAGGTTCCCCACATAGCTGACCAGCACCTGCCCCATGTCAAAGACTATATTCTTAATCATCCAATTTTCCTCCTGTCAGGCATTGATATGAAATAATGCGATATATATCAGAAAACCCGGGACAGGGCCCCGGGTTTCGTGTCATGATCAGGCTTCCGCTTTCTCTACCTGAACAATGGCAGCCTTCTGCATAGGAATACGGCAGTTCTTGTTGTTGCCGAATTCAACAATTACGGTATCATCCGTCATGTCGATAATGACGCCGTAAAATCCGCTGCTGGTCAGTATGGTGTCACCTACTGCAACACTGTTGAGCAGCTGCTGCTGTCTCTGCTTCTCCTTCTTCTGAGGACGGATTGCCATGAAGTATAACATACCACCCAGAAGAACAATATAGAGAATCCAGAAGATCGGACTACTTGTATTCATTCTTATTTTCCTCCTTCATACCTACTGCCGCCTCGCCACAGTAGTTTATTATTCATTAGCCTTGGCGGAGCTTTCCATGCCTGCAAGCTTGGCCGCTTTGTACTCTGCGTAGCGGTGCTCCTCGATGGCGTCGCGAATCTCTTTCATCATTGTATTATAAAAATACAAATTATGCAAGGTACATAATCTCATTCCCAGCATTTCTTTTGCTTTCAGCAGATGGCGGATGTAGGCCCTGCTGTAGGAACGGCAGGCCGGACAGCCGCAGCCCTCTTCAATGGGTCTTGGATCCAGTTCGTATTTCTGGTTGAAAAGGTTCAGCTTGCCGTGGTTGGTGTACACATGGCCATGCCGTCCGTTCCTGGATGGATAGACACAGTCAAAGAAATCCACTCCCCGGTCCACTGCCTCCAGGATGTTGGCCGGCGTTCCCACACCCATGAGATAGACCGGCTTTTCTTCCGGCAGATGGGGGACCGTCACATCCAGGATGTGATACATTTCCTCATGACTCTCGCCCACTGCAAGCCCGCCCACCGCATAGCCGTCCAGATTCATCTCCCGGATGGTCCTGGCATGTTCCACACGGATTTCATCCACAACACCGCCCTGGTTGATGCCGAACAGAAGCTGTTCACGGTTCACGGTATCCGGCAGGGAATTAAGCCTTGCCATCTCCTCCTTGCACCTGTGAAGCCACCTTGTGGTGCGGTCCACGGACTGGCGGATATATTCGTCACTTGCATGGCTGGGAGGACATTCGTCAAATGCCATGGCAATGGTGGAGCCAAGATTGGACTGTATCTGCATGCTTTCCTCCGGCCCCATGAATATCTTATGGCCGTCTATATGGGAATTGAAGTAAACGCCTTCCTCTTTGATTTTGCGCAGCTTGGTCAGGGAAAATACCTGAAAGCCGCCGGAATCCGTAAGGATGGGTCTGTCCCAGTTCATGAATTTGTGCAGGCCGCCAAATTCCTTAATCAGCTTGTCGCCTGTGCGGACGTGAAGATGGTAGGTATTGGACAGTTCCACCTGGGTATTGATTTCACGCAGATCATCCGTAGACACAGCGCCCTTGATTGCGCCCACCGTCCCCACATTCATGAATACCGGTGTCTCAATGACGCCGTGGACTGTCTCCATCCTGGCCCGTTTTGCCTTTCCGTCCTTTGTTATTACCTGATATTTCATATCATTAAGCCTCGTCATCTGCAAGAGCAGCTTTAATCATGATGGCGCACTCAATACGCTTTTTCTGCATCTCACAGCCGATTTCGTAAGCGCCGTTAATGGAACCGCTACAGTTGTATGCATTGGCTGAACATCCGCCGCTGCAGTAGAACCTTGCAAAACAGTCCTTGCAGCCCGGCTTTGCATACACATTGCACGTCTTGAATTCATCCCTGATATCCGTATTCACGATGCCCGTGTCCACGTTGCCCATAAGGAACTGCTCCTGACCCACAAACTGGTGGCAGGGATAGAAATCCCCCCATGGCGTGACTGCCAGGTACTCGGTGCCGGAACCGCATCCCGCCATGCGCTTGGCAACGCAGGGACCTGCTGTCAGGTCCAGCATGAAGTGGAAGAAATTAAATCCCCTTCCTTCCTTCTTACGCCTGATATACTCCAGGGCCAGCTTATCATACTCAGCCAGGATGGCCGGGATATCCTCCTGACGGATGGAATAATCCTCAGCCGGGTCAGACACGACCGGTTCCATGGACATCTGCTCAAAGCCCAGGTCCGCGTAGTGGAGCACATCTGCCGCAAAGTCCAGGTTGTTCCTTGTAAATGTCCCGCGGACATAGTAATCCTTCTGGCCCCTGCTCTTTGCAAACTTCTGGAACTTGGGGACCGTCAGTTCATAGCTGCCGCTTCCATTGCGGAAGGGCCGCATCCTGTCATTGACGTCCTTGCGTCCATCCAGGCTCATGACCACATTGCTCATTTCCTTATTGCAGAAATCCATAATCTCGTCATTAAGCAGCACGCCGTTGGTGGTGATGGTAAAACGGAATTTCTTGTGGAACTCCTCTTCCCTGGAACGGCCATATTCCACCAGGCGTTTTACCACGTCCCAGTTCATGAGCGGCTCCCCGCCAAAGAAATCCACCTCCAGGTGTTCCCTGTTACCGGAATTGGCAATGAGGAAATCCAGGGCCTTTTTTCCCACCTCATAGCTCATCAGGGCGCGGCGGCCATGGTACTCGCCTTCCTCTGCAAAACAGTAGCGGCAGGCCAGGTTACAGTCATGGGCAATATGGAGGCACAATGCCTTGACCACGGTCTTACGCTTTTTAAAATCCACCACGAAATCATGGTAAATGTCCTTTGTCAGAAGCTGTTCCATATCAATCAGCTCCTGGATATCCTCCAGCGCCTCCCCCAGCTCCTCAGGGGTATATCTGCCCCACAGGCGGTCAAATACATCTGATTTGACTTTGGCTGACAGGGGCTCCGGCTTTTCCATCTCAGGAACCAGCCCTGATACCACTTCCACAGCATCATACACAACCGGGTCCACCACATGGACGGAACCGCTGTTCACATCCAGTATGATATGGTAACCATTATTTATAAATTGATGAATCACGGATCTACTCTCTCTTTCTAAGGGGCAAGCCCCAACTCCTTTGCGTGGCAAAGCCCCTATAATCCCATCGACCATAGGGGCTTTCTACCAAATTCCTGTACGTATCTCAAATCAGTACTGCGCCATACACACCTGTGTATCAGCGGTTCGCGTTCTCACAGCTCTGGTTGCCAACCGTGCAGGATGTCTTACATGCTGACTGGCAGGAAGTCTGGCACTCGCCGCAGCCACCCTTCTTCATGGTGTCTTTTAAGGTATTCGTATTCAATGTCTTAACGTGCTTCATATTACGGCACCTCCTCTTATCCAAAATATAATTCCTTGAAATTATAACACAGGTTAAAGCCCCTTGCAACGGTAAATTATAAAGGTTTGTCATATTAATGGCGCCCCCGGGAATATACTTCAACATAGATTCTTATGAAGGAGAACAATCCTATGGAAAATGGCATCGTAAAACCCATGATCCGCTCCCTGCTCATCTCCTATGTGCTGTCCGGAATCCTCCTGGCCGCCCTGGCGTTTGCCCTGTATAAACTGCATCTGAAAGAGGGACAGGTGAATCTCATGGTATTTGCAGTGTACTTCGTCACCTGCCTGGCCGGCGGCCTGCTGGCGGGAAAGGGAATCCGCCAGCGCCGGTTCTTCTGGGGGCTTTTGTCCGGCCTGTTTTATTTCGTGGTCCTGTTCGCCGTATCCTGGGCCATGAACATGGGCTCTCCCATTGACATGGAACGCTCTGTCACTGTCATGGGTGTATGCGCGCTGGGCGGGACCATCGGCGGGATGATAAGCTAAAAACAGTTCAAATCAGCTAAAATCAGTTTAAACAGGTCCAAAACCACAAACCACGGCCAAAACCTGCCGTAAAACCAGGAACAGGCGCCCGCTTTACCGCAGGCGCCTGTTCCCCTTATCCGGAAGCATTCCGGAATCCAATCATCTTCTGCTAATCCACCAGTCAGGGATTACTTTTTCCTGACCTTTCCCGCTGTCTCCGCCAGGCTTAGCACCACCTGCTCCGCCATGATGACAGCGCTGCCCAGGAACACGAACATGTCCCCCAGGTTGAATACCACTTTCTTAAGCCGGTTCCACTCTATGGAAAAGTAATCCACCACATACCCGCGCACCAGACGGTCATAGAGATTGCTGAGGGCGCCTCCTATGATGATGGAAAGCCCCAGCTTCTGTGCTGTCTTTCCTTTTCCCTGCAAAAGGGAGCACAATGCGCCTGCCATGGCGGATATGACCATCAGCGGGACCACCTTTACCAGTTCCGGCCGTTCCTTGAGAAATCCAAATGGGAAACCGGAATTATGGTTCTTATGAAGCTTAATCATCCCCCGGGAGTTTGGCAGCTCCCTTGGAAATGTCCCATCCTCCTGCCCTTCTACCACACTTTTTATCCCAAGGTCCAGTGCTGTCAGACCGCCTATTATCCAGCCATATATCATAAACCAGCCTTCCTTTCCACGCTTTTCTTTCATTTTACTATGGTTTCACACAGCCGTCCAGTGAAAGGTTTCTAAAAATCAGCATATACTAATATCAAATGTCCTGTACGAGGTGTGTCATGGCAGACTGCCCATTTAATTCAGCCTCAGAATCAATCGCAGATTTTATCTATCGCTATGGAAGCCAGCAGCAGATTGTAGGGAACGCGGCTGATATTCCCTGTATAGATTATGTCAGCCCGGATTACAACATCATCTATACGCCTTTAGACACAGTGCTGCCTATCTCCCTGCGCAAATATTCATACTACAGTGTGCCCGGGCTGTTCAGTCTCCTGGACAGTTCCAGCATGGAAGTATCCGGCATTACTTCCACATTTGCCTCTCCTGCCCTGGGCAACCGCGGGCGCGGCGTACTCATCGGCCTGATAGACACAGGTATCGATTATACCAATCCCCTGTTCCAAAACCCGGACGGCACCACCAGGATAAACAGCATCTGGGACCAGAGCCTGCCTGAAGACAAGGACATCCTTCCTCCCGGTGTACCTGACCGTTATCCAGGCAGCGGCGCGTCTTATGGGACTGAATATACACGGGAAGAGATCAATGCTGCCCTGGCCTCTGACACCCCGCTGGCCCTGGTCCCCTCCACTGATACCAATGGGCATGGGACCTTCTTGGCAGGCATTGCAGCAGGCGCTTCGGTGCCTGCACAGGATTTTACCGGGGCCGCGCCTGAAAGCGAGCTGGTGGTGGTGAAACTGAAACCAGCCAAACAGTATCTCCGTGACTTTTATCTTGTCCGAAGTGACGCGGATGCCTATCAGGAAAATGACATCATGATGGGAATCAAATACCTGCGCGTGGAAGCCTACCGCCTGAGGAAACCCATGGTCATCCTTCTGGGCCTGGGTTCCAACCTTGGAAGCCACGAAGGGACTTCACCCTTAAGCATTACGCTTCAGGACATCAGCCGGAGCCTGGGCGCGGCAACTGTCATTGCGGCGGGCAACGAAACCGGGCTGGGACACCACTATGAAGGCACCATTCCCAGCGGACAGGAATGGGGTGACGTGGAGATACAGGTGGGACAGCCGGAATCAGAACTGGGATTCGTTGTGGAACTGTGGGCTTCCACCGCAGATACCTACTCGGTCGGCTTCATTTCCCCCAGCGGAGAAATCATAAGCCGTATTCCTATTATTGCCGGAAATGAAACCTCTATCCCTTTCCTGCTGGAACCCACGGTCATTACCGTGAATTACCAGCTGATTGAAGCTGGCTCCGGAAAACAATTGATTTTCATGCGTTTCCAGGCTCCCACTACCGGAATCTGGAAAATACGTGTATTCAATACGCAGTACCTGACCGGACAGTTCCATCTGTGGCTTCCATCCCAGGGCCTGATATCCGATGAGACCGTATTCCTTTCCCCAAACCCATATACCACCATCACCTTGCCAGGCAATACGGCTTCTCCCATTACGGTTGGGGCTTATAATCATTTAAATAACAGTATTTACATCCATTCCAGCCGGGGCTATACCGTGGGCGGGCTGGTCAAACCCGATATCGCTGCTCCCGGGGTCAATATTGCAGGACCTGCTGTCGGGCGGGGGATTGGGCCTGCCGGAGCTGCCGCAGTACCCATGACCACCCGCACAGGCACCTCCGTGGCAGCTGCCCATGTGGCCGGGGCTGTTGCAAACCTTCTGAGCTGGGGAATTGTGGAGGGACATAACATCACCATGAGCGAGGCATCCATCAAAGCATATCTGATCCGCGGGGCAAGAAGAAATCCAGCGCTGTCATATCCCAACCGTGAATGGGGATACGGGGCACTGGATTTATATGAAACATTCCTTCGTCTAAGGGAATGAACAGGCAGTATGCAGGCAGTTTATTTGTGCTGTAACATGCTACCCCCTCATCTGTATCAGGGGGCCTCCGTTCTTCTCAAGATACGGACGGGTAACCACCACGGAACCGATGTTGGAATCCTTGGGTATCTCATACATGATATCAAGCATGAATTCCTCTAAGATTGCCCGGAGCGCCCTGGCGCCGGTTCCACGCTTTCCCGCCTCCTCGGCAATCCAGCGGAGCGCATCATCCTCAAACACCAGCTTAACCTCGTCCATGGACAGCAGTTTCTCATACTGCTTGGTAATGGCGTTCTTAGGTTCCTTCAGAATACGCACCATCATATCCTCAGTCAGCCCCTGAAGGGTCACCGTCACCGGCAGCCTTCCAAGGAATTCCGGAATCATGCCGAATGCCCTCAGGTCTTCGTTGGTCACATGCTTAAGGATATCAGGGTCATTATCATATGTATCCTTGAGGACAGAGCCAAAGCCCATGGAGGATTTCTTCTTAAGGCGTTCTTTTATGATCTCCTCCAGGTCCGGGAAGGCCCCTCCGCATATAAACAGTATATTATCCGTGTTGACCGTTGCCATGGGGGTCATGGCATTCTTCTGGTTGGAACCCACCGGCACCTCCACCGTGCTCCCCTCCAAAAGCTTAAGAAGCTCCTGCTGCACGGACTCACCGCTGACATCCCTGGTATTGGTCTGCTTCTTCTTGGCAATCTTATCAATCTCATCAATGAAGATAATACCACGCTGCGCCCTCTCCACATCATTGTCAGCTGCCGCCAGAAGCTTGGACACCACGCTCTCAATATCATCGCCGATGTATCCTGCCTCTGTAAGCGAGGTTGCGTCTGCAATGGCCAGGGGCACATCTAAGAGGCGGGCCAGTGTCTTCACAAGATAGGTCTTGCCGCTTCCAGTGGGTCCGATCATCAGGATATTGGACTTCTCAATCACAATATCCTCATCCGGCGCCGCATCCCCTTGTGCCGGCCTGTTATCCAGGAACGCACGCTTATAATGGTTGTAGACAGCCACTGCAACCACCTTCTTTGCCTTTTCCTGTCCAATGACATACTCGTCCAGCCTGCTCTTTATAATGTGCGGGGCCGGGATATCCTTCATGGTAAGGACCGGCTGTTCCTGGGTCTTCTTCTTAATCTTCTGCTTCTTAGGTATCTCCATGGCGGGAGGGGTTGTGTTCAGGTCACTGAGGTTCATGTTCATATATGGTATATTACCCAGCTTTGAAAAGTCCATGCCGCCCTTTGTGACAGAATCAAATGCCTTCTGCATACAGTCATGGCACAGGTTCATGCCGCCGGGCATGGATATCATCTGTCCTGCCTTGCTCTCCGGCCTGCGGCACATATAGCAGACCTTCTCGTAATGTTCATCGTCCTTTGGTTCCTCTATATCCGGACCGGATGGGTTCACATCCTGGTTATTGTCTTTATCGCTCAAAGTCAGTTCTCCTCTCTGTTAAAAGGCCTTCCCGCCAATATGCGGAAACACGCTGGCATGTTCATGCCATTGGCATAAGTATATAACAAAATGCTTCCCCAAACAAGAGGAAGCATTTTCATTTCATATTGTTTTGAAAAATTTCATTTTACTGAAGTACATTCTGGCTGGATTCCTCAGGCATTGCCTTAAGGGTCACCTGAACGGTCCGTTCTTTATACTGACCGTCCACCTGGGTCTGGACCGTAAGTTCAATCTGCTCTCCCAGTTCATAGCAGGCCAGCAGTTCCTGGAGCTGGGTCATGGTCTTGACAGACTGTCCGTCCACCTTTGTGATGATATCCTTTTCCCGCAGGTCCGACACAGCCGCTGCCCCGTCACCCAGGATTTTGTAAATGTAGACGCCCCTGGGCATTCCGAACGAACTGGCGGCTTCCTCGTCCACGCTGGTGCCCTGGATTCCCAGATACCCGCGTTTTTCCTCCGCCACCGGATTCATGGTCTTCCGGTTCATAAGCTGGCTCATGATATCCTGTGCCTTGGAAATGGGGATTGCATAGCCGATGCCCTCCACCTCCGTGGAGGAATACTTGGCTGCATTGATTCCAATCACCTCGCCCTTCATGTTAAGAAGCGCGCCCCCGCTGTTGCCAGGATTGATGGCTGCATCTGTCTGCAGCAGGGTCCTGGTGGAGTTATTAGACACACGGACTTCACGGTCCAGCGCACTCACATATCCCACCGTGACGGACTGTCCGTACCCAAGGGCATTGCCAATGGCTATGACCCCCTGCCCCACCTTCAGGTCATCTGAATTCCCCAGCTTGGCAATGGAAATCTTACTTCTGGTATCTGTCTTAATCTGCTCCAGCGGCACTGATATGACTGCCAGGTCCGTCTCTGCATCGGTTCCCTTAATGGTGGCATCCACCACCTCATTATCAATAAACGCAACCTTCAGGGAGGTGGAGTCTTCCACCACATGATTGTTGGTAACAATCAGAAGTTCCTTGTCATTTTCCCCTACAATAATCCCCGAACCGCTGCTGGGAACCTCGTAAGTCTGCGGTCCCCCGAAAAACCAGCCATAACCAAAATTATTGTTCTGATATACAGTGGTGCTGGTAATTGCCACCACGGTGGGCATGGCCTCTTCCACAATATCCGATACATCCGCCACTGCCGCCCTTGACTTCTGCGGGGAGCCGCTGTTGCCCTGGTCCTTCTGCACGTTCTGCCCCTGGTCAGGTTCCTGCGCAGGCGGGTTAGTCTCCTGGCTGGCCTGGGCATCAGCTGATGCATAGATATCCAGATACCTGGAGGCAGCCACATTAACCCCCACCATGACTCCGCCCGACACCGCGCCGAACAGGATTGCCCCGGCCGTTATGAGGGCTGCTTTTTTCAAAAGGCCTCCTTTTTTCTTTGGAGGGCGCTGGTCATAGTCAGGTCCCTGATTACGGAACGGTCCCTGTCCGCCAGAAAAGCCCGGCCCTGTCTGCGCCCCACTATATTGACGGTCATCATATCCCTGGTTGTCGTAAGACTTCCATCCGTATTCCTGATCGTTATCGTACATCTGTGTATCCCCTTTCTCATCCTCACAAGTATTACGATTATACTGTAGCAGTGATTTGTGATAAAAATGTGACCATTTTCTAAATATAGTAATAAAAAGGACCAGCAGGTTGACATGCTACCATACCGTAACATTCCTGCTGGTCCCTGTTGATTCCTGTTGCTAAAGTCCCGGCCCGATAATGATGGAGCCTGGCCCGCCTGGTACATATTCATCGCTGTTGCTTCCAGGACTCGGCGCCGTGGTTCCGTTGGTACTTCCCGGGCTGGGCGCCGTGGTCCCGTTGTTGCTTCCCGGGTATGGCGCCGTGGTGGCCTTGGTGCTACCGGGGTAAGCTGCCGTGGTTCCGTTGGTACTTCCCGGATATGGCTGGGTGACTGCTCCCGGTCCTGTACTGCTGTCCCCCGGGGATGTTGGGGAACCAGGATAAGTCAGGTTTCCATTGGATTCATCCGCCGGCGCCGTGGTGTATCCAGGATAAGGGATGGTGCCTGAGGTGCCTCCTCCAGGCCGGTTGCCGGATGATGGCCTGGTACCTCCGGGATAATAATCTTCCGGCGGGTCTATGACATTGCCAAATTCATCCGTCTCAAGGTCCCACTCATTTTCATAGTCAAGAACGCCCTCATCCGTCTCCGATGTGCTGGATTCAGACTCATCTGTCCCATTCTTCGTGGTGGATTCTTCCGTGCTCTTGGATGGTTCAGTGGGCTTTGGTATATAGCCGCCGTCTGTCCCTACGCTTTCAATCGGCTTTCCTTCCTTATACAGACCTGAATCAGCCGATATCTTTGCGCTGATTTTCTTTACCATGTCACTGGGCTGGTAATCCTCCTCGTCAAACAGGAATTTATGAAGCTCAATCACGTTGCTCTCCAGAGTCTGCGGGATGACACAGTCACCTTTCTTGCCCATATTGGCATCGCTTCTGGCTTTGGGGAATCCCATGGTATCCACGATGGTATATTTTGTCAGGTTCTTGGCGGCCGGAATGATATCATTCAGGGTCACGCTGGAAAGGATCTGCTCAAACACAACTTCCATCACATTGTTGATTACCGAGAAATTCGCCTGTCTCAGCTTGCCGAAGCACTGCTGGATAATCTCCCTCTGGCGCTCCGTCCTGGCAAAGTCCGTATCCATTTTACGAAGCCTTGCATAGGCCACTGCCTGAACACCGTCCAGGTGGTTCATGCCGGCTGATTTCAGATGCTGGGATGCAACTCCGGTGGCCTCAACGGTCTCTGTGATATATGCATTGATATAGTAAAACTCGGCCTTGCTCAGTTCTATATCCACGCCCCCTAATATGTTGATGGAATCAGCCACTGCCTTCCAGTTAAAGGTGGCGTAATCATCAATCTGGATATCCAGGTTCTTGTTCAGGGCCTTGATTGCCTGTTTAGGGCCTCCTCTGGCATATGCCTGGTTAATCTTATTATAGGTACCGTCATCATCCAGGTTCAGGTACGTATCCCTGAAAATGCTGACCAGCTTAATCTCGCCGTTTTTCTGGTTTACGTTGGCAATGATGATGACATCCGTATTATTCCCTTTACCCAGGGAATTATCACGGCTGTCCACTCCAAAAAGAGCTACCGTCCAGTATCCTTCCATGTTTTCCACTTTATCAACTGCCAGATATGGGTTGGTCTCATCTTCTATCTTGAAATTAGGATCCCTCTGAATCCGGTTCGCCTGCTGAAGGACATATCTGGCGCCAAATATAACCAACAGCGCGAACACTTCCGCTACAATCAAGGCTGCAATGGTCCTTGCTTTCCTTCTGCCGCCGTTTCCTGAGGAATCCGCTGCCGCGGCCTCCCGGGCCGATTTCCTGCCCGGACCATCCGGTCCATCCTTATCATTCCTGCGGAATGCATTCTCCCTGCCCCCGCGCCCCCTGTCTTCACCCAGGTCGGTCTCCGGCGTGTAGATGCGGCTTTGTCTGGTCCCGGCTGCACGGTTATCTGCGGTTCCACGGTTATCTGTGGTTCCACGGCTTACTGCCACAGTGTTATCTGCCGCTGCTCGGTTTCCCGCCGCGCGGCTGCCTGCCGCTGCTCGGCTTCCTGACACACGACCATCTGCTGTTCCACGGTTTCCGGTCACACGGCCATCCGCAGGTCCACGGCCTCCCGGCACAGAACCGTCAATGGATGCACGGCTCCCGGCCGCACGTCCACCGGCTGCTCCGGAATCCCCGGCCAAACGGCGGCCTGGAACAGGACTTCCCGCCATCTGGCCTGCTGTACGGGTTCCGGCTATGCGGTCTTCCCCCGCTGTACGGCTTCCCGCCACCTGGTTTTCCCCCGCTGTACGGCTTCCTGCCATCCGGCTTTCCCCCGCTATACGGCTTCCTGCCATCCGGTCTTCCCCCGCTGTACGGCTTCCTGCCACCCGGTTCCCAACTGCTGCACGGCTTCCTGCTACCTGGTTTTCTCCTACTGCACGGCTTCCCGCCATCCGGCTTCCCCCCGCTGCACGGCTTCCTGCCATCCGGCTTTCCCCCGTTGCAAGGCTTCCTGCCATCCGGTCTTCCCCCGCTGTACGGCTTCCTGCCATCCGATTTTCCCCTGCTGTACGGCTTCCTGACACCCGGTTCCCAACTGCTGCACGGCTTCCCGCCATCCGGCTTTCCCCCGCTGTACGGCTTCCCGCCATCTGGTTTTCTCCCGCTGCACGGCCTCCCGTTTCCTGGCCCGTATACCCTTCCCGTTCATCCCTGCCCCGGACAGACGGCCCCGGCCGTCCTGCGGCTCCGGCCGGGCGGCCTGTACTGCCGCCTTCTGCCCCGGTTCTGGAACGTCTGGGAAACGTTGTATCTGAATCAGCCCCAACGCCAGCGCTGTCCCGGCGCTGCCTGCTGCGGCTTCTCAATCTTTCATCTTCCTGTCCAAATCCATTTTCTAAATCACGATTCATTCGTCCATCCTCATTCCCTCATGGAGCACCGGGGCGTGTTTCATACCACGCCATGCTTCATAGGAGTATTTTAAACGTATACGGCATGCATATCAATATGCATTTTTATTAATAAATCCTTTAAATACGGTTAAAAACATAATCTTAAAGTCAAAACCAATACTCCAGTTCTCAATATAATACAAATCATGTTCAATTCTCTTGGTAATGGATGTATCCCCGCGGTATCCGTTCACCTGGGCCCATCCAGTCAGACCTGGGCGGACCTGATGCTTAATCATGTAGCGGGGGATTTCCTCCTTGAACTTCTCAACAAAAAGCGGCCGTTCCGGACGCGGCCCCACCAGGCTCATATCCCCTATGAGGACGTTGAAGAACTGCGGTGTCTCATCGATACTGGTCTTGCGTATGAAATGTCCCACCGGCGTCACCCTCGGGTCATGCGGGGTGGTCCACTGCTTCTTCTCCTTACTGGGATCCTGCACTTCCATGGAACGGAACTTGTACATCTTAAAAGGATGATTGTGAAGCCCAATCCGTTCCTGGCTGAAGAACACAGGGCCAGGGGAAGTGATCTTAATCAGCATTGCCGTCAGCAGCATGACCGGTGAAAATACAATCAGACCAAACAAGGCGCCGACGATATCCACAATCCGTTTCATGGTGGCATTGAACACCCCGGTAAGGGGCACCCTGCGGATATGGATAACCGGAAGTCCCTGAAGGTCTTCCATATAAGGTATGGTTGGTATTATATTATTATAATCGGGAATAAACTTTGTATGCACGCCCGACTTCTCGCAGGCTGCCACAATCTGCTCCAGATTGGCATATTCCTTTATGCTCAGCGTAATGGCGATTTCATCCAGTGTATTGGAAGCTAAGAATGTCTCCAGATGGTCCGTGGGTCCCAGGACCTGAACCTTCCTGTATGCATATCCCGGTTTCTGATGGTCATCCAGGATTCCCTGGACATGGTATCCCCACTCCGGGTTCACACTGACCCTGTCAATGAATCCCTCTGCCGCACGGCTGTAACCGATGAGCAGGACATGTTTCTGGTTGTACCCATTGGTCCGCAGGGAACGCAGGAACAGCCGTATGCACATCCGCTCTGTTTCCATCAGGATAATATTGGAAACAAAAAATGCCAGCAGCATCCTGGTGGAAAAATATTCATTATGCTGGATGAACCTACGCGCTCCAAACAGCACGAATGTAAAAATCATCAGGCCAATGACGTTGGCTTTACAGATATTGGCAAATTCCGAACGCCGTCCCTGTATCCGCTTGGGTACATACAGATGGAAACTGGCATACAGAACCAGATAAACCGGCACTATGAAGACAAGCGCCATGAAATATATCTGGGGTTTCAGCACCCCGACGTCCACCGGCAGTACCTTGCCGCTGACCACAATGAACCATGCCAGGGCATAGGCTGCAGACGTGACCAAAATATCCAGCAGAATGTGAAGGCGGTTCAGCCTTTTCTGGTTATCTTTTATCATTGTATATCACCTTGGTTTCTCAGGGATTCCCCTTAATACCGTAAATATCGTTGTTATTATACATGATAAAACGGCATTATTCTATAACATTTCTCTTAATTTCGAAAAACTTCATAATTTGGCCAGCTGCCTGGCCGTGAACTCATAAATATAAATCAGGGTGCCTGTAAACAATTCCAATTCTATGGCCAGATAATTTCCCAGATTCTGGGGACGGTATGGCACCTTCCTGCATTTCCCCGCAGTTGCAATGCCCTCCATCAGGCCATCCACATAGTCCCTGGCAAAGCCCCGTTTCCTGAAGAACATATACTTAAGCCCCACTCCCACCAGGATGGGCACCAGGTTCACGGCCAGCTGGACCGCTGGCATGTTCTTATAATTCAGGTATACATTGTTGCGGGCAGCAAGGCGGACCTTGAATGAATTATACTTGGAACCGCTGGTGCCGCTCCCCACATGAAAGACCACGGCGGACGGGCAGTAGATGTTGTCATATCCCGCAATCCTGGCCCGGTATCCCACATCCAGATCCTCCAGATAAGCAAAATGCATCTCATCAAAATATCCTATCTCCCCGAATACTTCCCTGCGGTAGATGGCCGCGCCCGCACAGGCGGAAAAGATGCGGCACGCCTTGTTATAACCGGAGGAAGGGCGTCCCACGCCCCTCTGGTATGCCCAGCCAAGCAGGCTGTACATGTCACCTGCGTCATCCATCAGTTCCTTGTGATACAGCTGTATCATTTTACAGCTGACGGAAAATATCTTAGGGGAAAGCTCAATGGCCTTAATCATTTCCCCCACATAGTGGCAGTCCGGTTCCGTATCATTGTTCAAAAGTATGACATAAGGGGTGGAAGACGCACGGATCCCACGGTTCACGGCACCGGAAAACCCGGTGTTGCTGTCCAGGAAAATGGAAGGTATATCATGTTCCTTAAGCCACTCCACACTTCCGTCCGTGGAACCGTTGTCCACAACCAGGACCTGGAAATCCCTGCATATCTGAAGCTCCAGCGCCTTAAAACACGGCTCCATGAAAGCCAGCCCGTTGTAATTAGGGATGACAATGGTCACCTTCTTATGGTTACCCTTAGGGTTATTTCTGGTGTCACTCATGTAAACTCTACTTATCCTCCGGAGCAAACTGCTCATAAATCTTAAGGTCGTACGGTTCCCCTATCTTTTCCTTCAGCAGGTCCCTGAGGGCAAAGTTGGATTTGCGCAGGGTCAGGTTGGGATTATAATAGGGGTCCCCCTTCACGATGATATCCGGCCACTTTTTAATGAAAATAGCAACTTCCCGGTTAAACCGTTTCACCTTCTCAGGCGTATCTTCCAGGCCCCTGGACTTGGATTCATAATGGTAGAAGCATGCATAGGGCGCATATACTACCAGTTTCCCCAGGGCTCTCACTTTCATGCAGTAATCGATGTCATTAAATGCCACTGCCAGTTCTTCACTCAAGCCGCCCACCGCGTCGAACACGGACTTTTTCGTCATCAGGCATGCAGCGGTCACCGCGCTGTAGTCCTGGGCGCACATGGCCCTGTGGAAATAACTGTTTTCCGCCTTGTGAAGACCGATGAACGTGTGTCCTGCAATGCCGCCGAATCCAATCACGACACCGGCATGCTGGATGGTGTCATCCGCATACAGAAGCCTGGCCCCTGCAATCCCCACGTCCTCCCGCTGGCAGAATCCCAGCATTTCCTGGATGCTGTCCGGATTTATAAGCTCTGTATCATTATTCAGAAGGAGAAGGTACTCTCCCTTTGCAAAACCTGCCCCAAAGTTATTGATGGCGGAATAATTAAAGCCCTTTTCCCATGTCACCACATGGAAGTTGCTGTGCATTGCCTGCATTTTCCCGTAATAATCAAAGGTTTCCTTTTCCGTGCTGTTATTTTCCACCACAATAAATTCCAGGTTCTGGTAGGAGGACTTTTCCATCAGCGACTTAACGCACACATCCAGGTCCCCGGCGTGGTCCTTATTGGGGATGATAACGGATACAAGGGGCTGTGCCTGAAGTTTGAAAACCGTATGGTAAATGCCGTAGTCCACTCCCTTTTCCACCCGCTCCGCCTGGATTCCCATGCGCTCATAGTGGGCCATGATGGCCCTGGAACCGGCCTCAAAGGCATACATCTTGCTCTCCGGATTGCTGGCAGTGGAATCCTGATGGCATCTCCAGTGATACAGCACCTTGGGAATATGGTAAACTTCCCCAGCCGCTTCCGTACAACGGAATATGAAATCATAATCCTGGGCTCCGTCAAACTCCTGGCGGAATCCACCAACCGTCTCAAGCAGATCCTTCCTCACCACAAAAAGGTGGCAGATATAGTTGACGCTGGTAAGCAGGTCACGGTTAAAATCCGGCTTGAAATGGGGGTCAAAGAGGGCCTTCCCATCCATGTCCAGCTTGTCCTCATCCGAGTAAATGACCTCACAGCCAGGATGTTCATTAATGGCCTTCACCACCTCATAAAAAGCATGGGAAGGAAGGGTGTCGTCATGATCCGCCAGAATCACGAAATCCCCCCGGGCCATATCTAAGGCCGCATTGGTATTGCCCGCAATCCCCCGGTTGCTCCCCAGGATTTCATAGCGGATGCGCTTATCCCTGTCCGCGTATTTCTTAAGGACACGCTCCAGGCCCTGCCCCCTGGGACTGCCGTCCGCAATGCATATCTCCCAGTTAGTGTACGTCTGGTCCACAATGGAATCCAGCATTTCCCTGAGATAGCGCTCCGGCGTCTTATAAGCGGGAATCACCACGGACAGCAGGGGTTCAAAATCAAATATCTTCTGGCGCTGGGCCGCCAGCTCCTCATCCGTGGGCCTGGTAAGGTCATACCACTCGCTGTAATCATAGTCATTGTCAATGCCCTGCAGTTTGTGCTTTGACTTGAGCACCAGCGCCTTAAGGCCGTGTTCCTTCCAGAAATCCATGGCCACATGGACTGTCTCCATGTTCATGAGGTCCTTTATCTTCTCCATCCGCTTATGTGCCACGCTGGCCCGCTTCGCAATCAGCTCCTCATTGAACTTAATCCTGGCCTGCTTCCCCTCGCACCGTATGAGCAGGTAGTAGCTTTTCCCCCGCTCATAGGGGAACTGGATATCAAAACCAAACTCCCGGTCGTGGACAGCCTTATAATATATCTGGCTAACATCATCCCTTCGGGTGGAAACATGTTTAAATTTGACCGGCTGGCGCTTCTCATCCTCCACCCGGAAGGTAGCGCGGCTTTCAGGGGATTTACCGATGGCCCATCCGTTCAATGTGATGGAATTCTCCCTGATGCGCACAACATCTATCTTATACTTCATGCTTCTGCACCACCCTTATCTTCTTTGCCTTTACCTTGTTCGCCTTTACCTTGTTCGCCGCTAACCTCTTTGTCAAAATTAATCCGCTCTTCCTCAATGACCAGCGGGCGCTTCATCACCCTCTGGTTAATGCTCATGATGTATTCGCCTAAAAATCCAATGAAAAACAGCTGTACGGAACCCAGGAACAGCATCCCAATCAGCATGGGCGCCATGCCTGCAGGGAAGCGGTCCCACCAAATGAGTTTCATCACCAGGTATACCAGGGCCACCAGCATGCTTATGACAGCGCAGATGCTTCCGAATATGGTTGCCAGGCGCAGACCCGCCTTTGTATAGGAAGTAACGCTGAGCATGGCCGCGTCATACAGGCGGTAAAAGTTATTATGGGTCTTGCCTGCCCGGCGTTTGGGCTGCTCATAAGGGATTTCCTTGCGCCTGTATCCCAGTTCCGCCACAATACCGCGAAGGAACGGTGTGGGGTCATCCAGATTCCTCAATACCTCGATGAATTCCCTGTCATAAAGCCCTGAGCCTGTAAAATGTTCAATCTGCTCCACATCCGACAGTTTTTTGATTGTCTTATAATAACAGCTTCTGAGCCAGTACATCATACGGTTCTCTTTGCTGCTGGTCTTGATGCCGATGACAATCTTATAGCCCTTTTCCCATTCGTGGACATACTTTGGGATCATATCCACCGGGTCCTGGAAATCTGCCACCATTTCAATGACGCAGTCGCCTGTCATCTGAAGCATTCCGTAATACGGCGAGTTGAACTGTCCGAAATTACGTGCATTGAGAATCGCCTTAATCCTTGGATTGGCCGAACACAAATCCCGGAGGATATCCCTTGTCCCATCCGTGGAATCATTATCAATAAATACCAGTTCATAATCATACTGGGGCAGCTCACATTCCATGATGTCCGTCACTGCCTTACTGATAGGGCCTACATTCTCCGCTTCATTATAACAGGGAATCAATACGCTGATTTTCTTCATGTCTTTCTACGCTTCTTCTTTCTCTATAGTCTCTTCAATGCCCCGGCGGAAGGTATACCGTTCCTTCCAGTCACCGCAGGTCAGCCTGCAAAGCCTGGTGATGTCCGGCCGTATGGAAAGCGCGCCTTCCTTGGCCTGGACAAATGTGCCATACTCCAGTTCGCCTCTGCCCCCGGCAATCTCATGGATTTCCTCCACAAAGGAGCGCAGGGGCCTTGTATCCGAACCCGCGATGTTCACAATATGGCTGTAAGGCGCTCCATCCGCCCTTCCATGCCTGTATAACTCATATACTGCCTGTACCGCGTCCTCAATATACATAAAATTCCACTGATGGCGGCAGGCACTTAAGGATACCTTTTTATCCCGCCTCAAATCCCGGACCAATGTGGAGATGATGGACCACGGATGGTCCCCGTAACCATACACACTGAAAAACCGCAGATGGAAATAATTAAGCCCCAGTTCCCTGCAAAGTGGGGCGGCCTTCTGATAGAATTCCCATTTGGCCTTGCCGTACTGGTTAATAGGATGACATTCCACATCTTCCTGCATCATTCCGTCCACGGCTCCATATTCCACCCTGGAACCGGCATCCATGAAAATGCCGCACCCCAGCCTGGCTGCCGTGCGCACACATTCCAGGGAACCTGCCACGTTACGGGCCTGTACTTGCGGCGAGTCAATTTCTTCCCGGTTCACCCCGCCCCAGGCAAGATGGAAAAATGCATCTGCATGTCCAATGACAGGTATGCAGTCCTCCACGTGCTCCAGGCCGCAGTCCACAACTTTAAGGTTTTCATGTACAGGAAGCGCAGTCCTGTTCTTAGAACCAGGGCGTACCAGGGCGTAAACAACCGAGCCGTGCTCCAGGAATACCCTGGCCAGGTTGCTTCCGATAAATCCAGTGGCGCCGGTTATGACAACCACCCCGCCAGAGGGGTCCGGCTGTGTTATGTCGTCCGGCTGTATTCCCGCATCCGTTTGCACTTCCGTATCTGGCTGTACTTCCGCATCTGTTTGCACTACAGTTTCCAGATGCAATTCAGCTTCCGGCCGTACTTCGGTACCTGGTTGCACTTCATCGCCTGGCCGTACTTCGGTATACGGTTGCACTTCATCGCCTGGCCGTACTTCGGTACCCGGTTGCACTTCATCGTCTGGCCGTACTTCGGTACCCGGTTGCACTTCATCGCCTGGCCGTCCTTCAGTACCCGGTTGCACTTCATCGCCTGGCCGTACTTCGGTACCCGGTTGCACTTCATCGCCTGGCCGTCCTCCAATATCTGTCCGCATCACATCCACCGCCCTCCCTGTAGCATTTCCATATTCCATCCAAATCCTTATATCAGCTCCAGATGGTTGGAGCGCATGGCCCTGACTTCCACGTTCCTGCCGAACTTCTCCCGTATACTGGCCGCAATCTCATCCGTATAGCCGGGGGCCGTGATTACGATGGCATCCACCGGATGGTCCGTGAAGTAATCCGGCGGCACAATAGGAAGATGGGATGATGGAGCAAACTTACCATGCTTAAACGGCGCAGAATCTATGATATACTGGGCCTTTTCCCCCAGCTTCGTGGTGGCGGCCAGGGTGAAGCCCTGATGGCTGGCCCCCCATATGGCCACCTTCTTATTCCATGCTTCCAGATACTTCATGTATCCCTCCATCTCCCTGCGGAGGTTCACATAGCATTCCAGCAGGTTGTCCGTATCCATCTGCGGACGTTTTTTCACAATCACGGACAGGGTATCCCTGTTAATGACCTCACACTCTTCCACCAGGAACCCATTGCGTTCCAGAAGAGGGGTCAGGGTTTCAAATGTATAATATGCAATATGGTCCCGAATCAGCTCGTAATAACTGCTGTGGTCCATGATATATTCAAAACTTGGAACCGTAATCAGGCCTACCGCGTCATCCTCCAGGTTGCGGTAGATGGCCTGGAGCATGGTTCCCGGATCCGGCTGGTGTTCCAGGAAATTAAAGGACAGGAACGCATCATAAAGACCGCCCGGGAACCGGGTATCCTCTGTCTCAGTGAATCCCTGGGTCACATTCAGTCCCTGGGCCCTGGCAAGCTCCACCAGACGGGCATCATGTTCAATCCCATGGGCCTCTACCGGGAATTCCGACAGTACTTTCAGGAACTCTCCCTGTCCGCAGCCCACCTCGATGAACTTCTTTCCTTCCAGATCATAATTCTGTATCAGGTTCCGGTACTGGTATCTGCGCAGTTCCACCATGGTTTTTGAAAAACCGCCCGCCCGGATTACATCCCTGTAATAGTCCACGGGTTCGCAGTCAAACTGAACCAGTCCGCAGCCCATACACTGGCACAGATCCAGCGTAAGCCCCTGGTCATCCGCAAGCCCTTCGGCATCCGGCATATGCTGGGCACAGGCCGGCATATTATCTAACGTAAGTAACGGCGTCTCCCATAACGGGGCACCGCAGGCAATGCATCGTTTCATACGTCTGTCTCCTTTAATACCTTAATTTAAGCATTTCCCTGATTCCTTCCCTGAAGGATACTTCCTGCCTGAAACCAGCCGCCCTTGTAAGCTTGCTGATATCCGGCATCAGGGACACCACCCCTTCTGCATTGGGCAGGCGCTTTCCATATTCATACGTGCCTTTTCCACCACAGAGACCATGGATTTCTTCAATATATTCTTTTAAGGGCCTGGTATCTTCCCCTGCCACATTATACACGCCAGCGGGGGCTTTGGCAAGCAAAAGGCCTGCCAAAGCCCTGGCCGCATCCGTTATATACAGGAAGTTCCACATCTGGGTACAGGCGCCCATCTCCATATGGCCGCCCTTTAGAAACGTATCGATACAGGTAGAAACCAGGGACCAGGGATGGTCCCCGGGACCATATACGCTGAAAATCCTTGCATGGATATAGGTAATGCCCAGCCCCTCTGCTTCCTGTGAAGCACGCCTGCACACCTCAAGCTTATCCTTGCCATACTCTGACACAGGACTGCATGCGCCTTCCTCTTTCATGACCGTACGGTAGATACCGTACTCGGCCTGGGAACCGCTGAACAGGAACCTGGTGCATCCGATGGCTGCCGCTGTCCTCAGGCTTTCCAGGGCATAACCGATATTGCGGGCCTGAAGCTGGGGGTTCTGGCGGTTGGCACTGCCTGCGCCTTCCCAGCCCAGGTGAAGCCATGCGTCCGCCCCCCTGACAGGATTGGATCCGCCAGGCACGTCTATCCGGCCCGCCACATCTGTCCGGTACGCCAGGGCCAGGGAGTCTGACAGGGCCGGGGAGTCTGACAGGGCCGGGGAGTCTGACAGGGCCGGGGAGTCCGACAGGGCCGGGGAATCTGCCAAGGCCGGGGAATACGCCAGGACCGGGGAATACGCCAGATTCCCGATACAATCCAGCCCGCACTCCAAGATATGGATTCCCTTCCTTCCTTCCAGCTTTTTCCTCCCCAGTGAATCAGGGCGCACCACGGCAAGCACTTCATGGCCGCCGTGAAGCAATTCCTCTATAACCGCCAGCCCGATGAAACTGGTGGCTCCGGTCACCACTATCCGCATAATCCTTCACTCCTGTTGTTAATTTTCCGGACAGGAATCCGTGTTTCCGGACAGGAATCCATGCATCCGGGCAGGAATCCCTTAATCCCTGTCATTCCCTAATCCTTGGGATAATCATATTCCCATCCATCTCCTCCTCCGGAAGGAACGGGGACAGATCTTCAAGGGGCGGGGATACCATGGTGCCATCCGGCAGTCTCTTGGCAGATGATTTGGGTTCAAAGTTCTGGTCCATGGAAACAAACACCTCGCATATGACCGGTCCTTCCAGATCAAGCGTCTCCTCCACTGCCCGGGACAGCTGGCTGTTATGCCTGGCTGCCCTGTATGGATATCCATAGGCATGGGCCAGTTCCTCAAGGCACGGGAAACTTAAATCCCCGCTGTCCACACCGATTCCCACCAGCGGCTCCCCAAAGAAGTTCTTCTGGGTCTGGCGGATGGAATGATAGCCGCCGTTGTTAATCACGAAAATCTTTATATTCATCCTGTGATGGATGATGGTCTGAAGTTCCTGGATGTTCATCTGAATGCTGCCGTCCCCTGTGACCAGTATCAGGTCATCCCCGGTCTTATCGCTTCCCATGCTGTAGCACTGGTTCTTCCTGGATGCGGCCCAGGCCCCGATGGCTGCAGGCAGGTCATATCCCATGGCCGCGATGGCTGAATTGGAAATGAAACGCTGTCCCTTCTTAAGCACATATGCATGTCCGCCCACCACACAGGCAGAGCCATTGCCCACCACGGTTATCTGGCCTTCCTTCAGACGGCTACTCACTTCTTTAATAAATGCATATACATTGGCCGGCTCCTCATCCCCATGCTCAAAATGCTTAGGCAGGACAACGGGATAGCGTTCCTTCCACATGGCGCAGGTCTGGTTCCAGTTCATTTCCCTAAGGCCTTTTCCTCCTTCAAATACCTGCTTCCTACCGGGGCGGCTCAGGCTTTCAGGCAGACGGTCCGCCTCTGTTGCAAGCACATCGTCCAGCACAAGGTCAAGCTGTTCCAACAGATCCTTCGCATCTGCATGGACAGGCATGTCCGCATGGATGGAAGGCTTCTTCAGTTCCTCCTCATCTATATCATTGACAATCACAAATGCCTCCCTGGCCCAGGTCTTATAATTATACCCCACCTGACGGATGCTTAAGCGGCTTCCTATGGACAGCACCAGGTCGCTGTTCTGGATGGCAAAATTGCCAGGCCTGTCCCCCATGTTGCCGGCCCGTCCCACATACAGGGGATGGGTGTCATACATACAGTCCTCACTGTCCCATCCGGTAATGACCGGGATTCCCAGCTTCTCCGCCACATCCATGAATACCTTATGGGCGCCTGCAATGCGGATGCCGTTGCCCGCATTGATAACCGGACGGCTGGCCTTTCTTATCCTGTCGATGATCTCCTGTGCAGCCGACGGCTTTACCTTACCCGGAAGCACCTGGCGGTGTTCTCCATGCCCGGCTTGGTCCTGAAGGATTTTGTGGCTGAGGCCGTCCCCATGTCCGGCCGCTGTGCTTCCAGCGCCTCCATCTGAGTCCTCCATACTGCCGTCCTTTGCCCAGCCATCCCCGCCGGCCTCATAATCCTCGGGGTCAAATCCCACCAGTTCCCCTTCTTCCACAAATGCCCCCTGGACATTCAGCGGGATATCCAGCCAGCACGGTCCGGGACGGCCTGACTTTGCAAGATACAGGGCTTTCTCCAGGCAGTAACGGATACGCATGGGGTCGGTTACCATCTCGGAATACTTTGTCATGCAGTCAATGGATCTGCAGATATCAAATTCCTGGTCGCCCATGGCCCTGATTCCCACCCCAGAGAACCGTGCCGTGGTGTCATAGCGCACCTGGCCGGACAGCACCAGCATGGGAATGGAATCCAGCCATCCCCCTACCACGCCGGTAATGGCATTGGTTCCCCCAGGACCAGTGGTGACACAGAGGGCGGCAATCCTGTTATGGATCCTGGCATAAGCCTCTGCCCCCATGGCGCTGGCCTGCTCGTGATGGTTATAGATACAGTGCAGCCCTTCCTGATGTCCCAGCGCATCATTCAGGTGCATGGCGCCTCCTCCGGTCACCATGAACGCCTGGCAGATTCCTGCCTCCACCAGCCTGGCTGCTATATAATTGGAAATCTTGATTTTCATCCTGCGGTCTCCCTCCCTGTTCTTAATTCCGTTGCTGCAAAAATGTACATATATCGAGAGTATAGCATAAAACAGGGGAAAATAATACTAAATTTCTCTTACGATAAGGCACGCATAATAAGGAAGAAAGGGGTGTCCCCCCTGCCCCCAGCGGATTCCAGAACTTCCAGCAACCATCACTATCATTCCACATATCTGTCCGCTATAATGAACCATGTAATGCAACGACGGATTTTCGGCCACAGACAAAAACACATATCAAAAAGGAGAGATTCAATATTATGAAAAAACAGACTAAAGTTCTGGCTGTATTATCCACTGCAATGCTGATGGCAGCAGTAACCCCTGCTTTCTTCCCAACAACCGCTTCCACTGCTTTTGCGAAAAGCGTGGGCTGGACAGAGGAAAACGGAAACTGGTATTACTATGATTCCTATGGTGATGCAGTAACCGATACCTGGAAGAAAAACGGAGATGACTGGTACTACTTGGATTCTGACGGAGTCCGCGCCTCCAACATGCAGATTGATGAGTATTACGTAGGAGAAGACGGAAAACGTGTGAGCATGAAATGGGTTTCCGTGGAAAATGAAGATTTCTGGAACGAGGATGACGCACAGGAGCATCTGTACTACTATTACGGAAGGGACGGCAAGGCCCTGACCTCCAAGTGGGCATCCATTAACGGCCAGTGGTACTATTTTAATGAAGACAGTATCATGCAGACCGGTTCCATTACAGTTGACGGCTTCAACTATTATCTGGGTGAGGACGGCAGCAGAAAAACAGGATGGGTTCTTCTGGAAGATGAAACCGATGATCCTGAATACCTTGAGTCATGGTTCTTCTTTGACAATACAGGAAAAAGGGTTGAAAATGAAGTAGACAAGAAGATAAACGGCGACTACTATACATTTGTAGACGGACGTATGCAGACAGGATGGTTCAAGCTTCCTGCATCAGAGACAGCTGCTGGGGAAAACGCAGCAGAGGCAACCCCTTCAGAGGCAGCTCCCGCACAGACAGAAGTAACCGTAGCTGGTTATCAGTACTATGATGAGGACGGCAAGCGCGCTGACGGCTGGAGAACCATTGAAGGCGTTGAAGGCATCAGCGAGGAGGCAGAACTTTACCGCTTCTACTTTAAGAAAGGCCAGCCATACCATGCAGAAAAAGGTCTGGAACTGTTCACTATCGACTCCAAGAAGTTTGCATTTAACACAAAGGGTGAAATGCAGACCGGCAAGCAGGTAGTCAACATTGAAAATGGTTCCATTGCCAACTTCTACTTTGACGAGGAAGGCGTGATGAAGACCGGTAAGCAGTCCATCTTTGATGAGGACTTAGGCGAGGTACAGAACTGGTACTTCCACACAGACGGTTCCAGAAAGGGACAGGGGTACCATGGCATCAAGGACAACGTGCTGTATGTATACGGCCTGCGTCAGGAAGCTGACAAGGACCTGCGCTTTGCCCCTGTAACCTTAGACGACAAGCAGTACCTGGTAAATGCCAACGGCACCGTGCAGAAGGCAGGATCCTCCTCCAAGTCCACGGCAAAACCAGAGCTGGGCAATGGCTTCAAGGACTTTAAAGACGAAAATGATAAAATCTGGACCGTAAACACCGAAGGTGTAATCCAGTAAGAAAAGGATTTGCCATCATCCGTTCACCCATAAGGCAAAGCCATATACACGGCAGACTAGCTAATTAGTCTGCCGTTTTTTTGTGCATTTTGCCGAAATTACACTTTTTATGTGAAAAAGTGGTATATTTTTCCTTCTGAAACGCTATCTATATAATTAGGACTGTATCAGGAGAGGACGAATATGAGAGAACTTGCTGTATTTTACTGCCCCAAATGCGGGCACTATGCTTACTACCAGACCTCCCGCCATCCCCAGTGCCCGAAGTGCGGCTGTGAGGAAGCCATGTATATGGTGCGGATGCATTACACGGAATTCATGAGGATGTCCTGCGATGAGCGGGATGAATTCCTTTCAAAGGAGATACTGAAGACCAACCCGTCCCTTGTGGAGCGTCTGACCGCCCCGCACAAACGCTACAACAGCCGCGAGATCATTGCGGAAATGAACAACGTCATCATGAACCTGGACACGGAAAACAAAATCCTGAACGACACGGTAAAATGGATGCATGATACCATTTGGGATCTGATGCATGAAAAGCGGGCGCTGGCCCGGGATGAAGCAGCGGCTACAGATGTGGGGGACGGGACTTCGGCTGCGGATAGCAAGGATGGGACTGATGAATAAAAAACAGCAAAAATTTTCAAACTTTTTATATCAATTGTATAAATAGTGCGTTATAATAATATATATAGCAACTTATTCGTACATTTATACTCTTTGAGTTGGAAAGGAGTGGGACTATGAGCCATAAGATTATCACTATAGCCCGTCAGTTCGGAAGCGGAGGACACGAAGTAGCCCAGAGGCTGTCAGACCAATTGGGGATTCCTCTCTATGACAGGAACCTGGTGGAGATGGCCGCTGAAAAGATGGGACATTCTCCTGTCAGCGTGGAAAAGGTTGATGAATCCGCCCTCTCTACCTTCTTAGCCAACTATCAGATTCCAAAGGAACCTAATTCCGTTACCGGATACGGCCTTTCCCTGAACGATAGTACTTACGTGGCCCAGACCATCATCATTGAAGCCCTGGTCAAAAAGGGGCCATGCATCATCGTAGGGCGGTGCGGCGACTACGTACTGCGCAATTATCCGGATTTGATTGACGTATTCATCTGCGCCTCCATGGATGACCGGGTACGCCGCATCATGGAACGCTATAATTTCTCCGAAAAGGATGCGGTCGCCGCCATCAAGTCCACGGACCGCCGCAGGAAGAACTACTACGAAAACTATACCAAACGCAAATGGGGCAGCATTGATTCCCATCAGATGCTCCTCAATATAAGCCGCCTTGGCATGGACAGGACGGTACGGATGATTAAGGATATGTATGAGGCCGAATGATTATGGTTTAAACGGGAGCGCTGAAGGAAGCGCTCCCGTTTTATACAGATATCCAATCACATGCCGGCAAACTGGTTCTTCACCTTCATAATCTTCTGCTGCTCCGCCTGCTCCATCTGATACCAGCCTTTTGCTGACATCTCCTTATAAATATCGTCCTGCATGCACAGACTATCATTTAAAGCCTGGTTAAAGGTCTGATGCACATTGGCGGTGGAAGCTTCGATGGTGCCGTGCATGTACAAATCGCATACGCCTTTGGTTGTCAGGAGAAGGTTCTCCATGATACACTTGTCATCCATTCTATTCTTCCTCCTTATACAAGATTATAAAAGTTGTCAAAAATCTGCTGGTGCTTCTGTGTCATCTGCTGGACCTGATTCTTAAGGGTCGGATCCTGCAGGTTCTGGATAGCCTCCTGGCACTGGGTTTTTAAAAACTGCTCATGGCCTAAGGCATCCTCAATATAATTTAATTCCTTCGGACTCATTCATATCACCTCCGGGATTAGTATGCGCCGGCTCAGCACTGTATATTCACGGTTCCCGGAAATGTTATCTGTATGACGCCGCCCCAGCTGCACATGAGTCTGGAATCATTGGTCAGTGCGGCCGCCCTCAACACTGGATTCCTACTCCAGCTCAGCGCTTATATTGAAAACCCTGGCAAAACCGCAGGCATCCATTCCCACATATACGGTAAAATGCTGGTTGGTTAAAAGTTCACCCGAATCCATATCCCGCTCCCCTCTTTTTCATTTACGAAGTCCTTGTCATACCCTCATGGGCCAGTTCCAGCGACTCAATGGCAACTGCATTGGAGGTGGCGCTAAAATCCGGGGCCGTATACTTGGTCGGCCATGCGTTGATGACCTGCCAGGACGCAACCGCCGCCTGTGTCTCGTCTAACAGGCTGATGGTAACCGTCTTGCGCTCCACTGTCCCTGTAAGTCCCTTCATTAGCCAGTCGTACAGCCCCTGTCCCTCTATAATACCTTTTTTCAGTGTTATATTTCCATATCTTCTCAATCCGAGTACCTTGAGCGGCATCTCTGAAGCCATGTTGCCTTCCCTATATTCAACAGGTTCCATGGTGGCGTCAAACCCGGACACTTCCGTAAAACGGCCTGCGTCCAGTCCGTCTATTTCTAATTTAAAGTGGAGTTCCACTCTTGGATGTCCTGTCATTTATTATGATTCCTCCTGCTCTTGAGTGATGATGTCCGGTTCCGGGTATGCGCCTGTACGCCTCTGGATATGCGTCTGCATGCTTCCGGATATGCGTCTGCATGCTTCCGGATATGCGTCTGTACGCTTCCGGATATGCGTCTGTACGCTTCCGGATATGCGTCTGCATGCTTCCAGATATGCGTCTGTACGCTTCCGAATATGCGTCTGTACGCTTCTGAAGTATGCGTCTGTACGCCTCTGGATATGCATCTGCATGCTTCCAGATATAAGTCTGTACGCTTCCAGATATGTGTCTGTACACTTCCCGGCATCCGCTGTCATCGATTATTGGACTTCCCTGGTCTTCTGGGTGATTCTGAAGATTACAAATTCAGCCGGCTTCACAGGAGCCACGCCGATGACACAAATCAGCCTTCCGTTGTCAATATCATCCTGGCTCATGGTAGCGCGTCCGATGTTAACGAAAAACGCCTGATCCGGCGATGTCCCGACCAGGGAACCGCCTCTCCACAGGTTGGTCAGGAACACCTCTATGGTCCTCTGTACCCTTACCCACAGCACCTCGTCATTGGGTTCAAATACAGCCCAGTCCGTATTGGCCTTAATGGTTTCCTCGATGAAAATAAACAGCCTGCGGACGTTGATGTACTTCCAGTTTCCATCGCTGCTGGCTGTCCTGGCGCCCCAAACCCGGATACCCTGCCCCGGAAATGCGCGTATCAGGTTCACACCCTTAGGATTCAGGATATCCTGCTCACCTTTGTCAAACTGCACATCCAGTCCCACACAGCCCCGCACCACTTCGTTGGCGGGGGCCTTGTGCACGCCCCTGGTGTTATCGCTCCTGGCATAGATGCCCATCACGGAACCTGATGGCGGTATGGAAATATTCCGCTTGTCCAATGGGTCAAATACAGTAAGCCACGGATGATAAAGAGCCGCGTAGGTAGTATCGAAAATATTCCTGTGGCTGAGGATATCCTGCACTTTTCTGGATTCCCTGGGAATATCCAGCACCGCAAACCGGCTGGCCAGGTTCTCACAGTGGGACACCAGGGAAAGCTGCACATTGGAATCCGTAATCCCGGGGACCGCTATAATGGATACCACATTATTATCCACAAAAGCCTGGATACCGGTACGCCGTCCGGCTCCGTTGTCAACACCTATGAACTCAGTGGCGGTCATGCCAAGGGCATTGCCGTTGCTGCCTCCCTCAAAATCAACAGATACCAAGGCAGCACCGCCATCGCCCAGCTGTTTGAAAGGAGGGATGAATTTCCCAGTACCGCCTGCGCCTTCCCCGCTGACATCGGATCCGTCCCCGCCCTCTCCGGCCGTGCCGCTCCCTGTATTCCCGAACTGTACGGCCACTGAAATCAAATCTGATTTGGCTGCGTTCTTCTCCACAAAATTTGCAGTGTTGATATTAAATGAAAGGTTATCATACCTCTCCACGATATCCTCAAACCGCACTTCCATGTTAAACTCACAGGTAGTGATGACCTTTTCCGGCAAAAGCTGTCTGTCCGTCACATCCATATCAAACTCTTTCTCAAAGAAGATGATATTGTCCTCACTCTTTACAATCCGGTTATAAACCGACTGTTCCCCGTCCGAGAATTCCACCACATCCCCGGCCCAGAAGCCGGCTCCATTCTTCACCACATAACACCGGCCGGCTGATGTCTCCAGAACCTCCATTATCTGTGTCTTAGCCTTGCTGGAAGGGGAAATCACAACTTTCAAGCGGTTTCCCCACATTCCCGGGTTCCTGGCCGTCATCACCAGCACCGGGTGTTCCCTGTTTGGAAGCGTACCCTTTGCACAGGCCGCATCTCCCGGCGCCACCCTGGCAATAAATGCCCTGGCACCTCCATTGATAAAGAAATGCTCCACCGCATACGACAGGAACCGGTAGTCCCCGTACTCATCAGCCGACAGATATCTCCCATAAATCCGCTTAAAATCCGCGAAATTGGTTACCAGCCGCGGAGGCCCTTCCACCGGTCCCCGCTCCGCCATTCCGATGAAGCCTGCCGTGCTGGTCCCCACTCCCTCCATGGGTTTGCCTCCTGAGTCGAACTCCTCCACATATACTCCCGGTGATAAATACTCTGCCATGAAATACCTCCCTTATAATGGCACAGTCTGAAAGACTGCTAAGTTATCTGTTTCCATATCACAGTCGGACGGATACTTCTGGTGCCCCCTATCCCCCTATCCTTCATCCAAACCGTTCCGCCTCCTGTTCCAGGCTCCTGTCATCATTAAGAGCCTGTCCCCTGACCGCCTCTGTGGCCTGCACCCTGCCCTGCTTTTGCTGAACAACATGCCCAAGTTCATGCCCCAGATGCATTTCCTGTCCCGCACCCAGAAATATCTGCCCACCCTGGGCATGGGTCTGTAACTGCGCCTGCTTATATTCCTCCTGCATTCCCAGTATAACCTCCCTTCTTAACTTACATCAGATTGAACGTCTTATATTCCGCTTTAACTCTAATATAATACAATTCTATTGAAAATGTCACCCTTTTCAATAGAATTGAACCAATAACCCATATTTTAAGGCTAATGACTTTATTTACAAAGTCAGACGGAATAAGCATTGCCATACATTATAAATTATAAATAAATAAGAGGGGATTTCAATGTCCAGACAAAATGACCGGCTAATCATTAACAAGATGCGTTCCATCATCCGTTCCTTTTACCGGGGTAGGCCCTCCCTGATTTTGGAACAGATTACAGTGATATCATATGGATTAACAACCTGACCCGTCAGTATCCCTACGGATATTACAGCGTTTCTTCCAGCCTGTTTAAAATGCCCAGACCGCAGCAATACCTGATTACCTTCAGCCACAGCCATCTCATGTCCCTGGCCCCGGACGCCTTTGCTGTAATCTGTGAATACAATGTTCCTTCCCAGAACGAACCGGAGCATCCATACTGTTCCAGTTTCATCCGGAACCTGTACCAGGACCATCCGGAACATATACCAGGGCTATCTGAAGCTGGTATGTGTACACATATCACCCGCTTCATCCACTTCTGTTTCCACTGGGTTCCTCTCCATATCCGGCCGTCATGCCGAAGTATACCACATATGCACTGAAGATATCGCGTACATCGAGGCGTCCAACACATACAGCAATATGTACTGCTGTTCTGGCCGGATACTGGCCAGCCAGTCCGTCAGCAGTATGGAGAAACATCTTCCTTCCTATTTTATGCGCACCCACCACAGTTTCATTGTAAACCAACAGTATGTGCGGCATATCTACCGGTATGATATAGGCTGGAGCAGAGCAATGGGACACAGCTTCCGACTCCAGAAAGGCCGTGTATGAAGGTGGTGTGCCGGCTGAAGACATAGGACAGATTTGCGGACAGGCCCCGATACATCAAAACGCCAGAAAGCCCGCACTATATCAACCCGTGCAGGCTCCCTGTCCATATCTGCGTATCTTCCGTTCAATCATTTTTCGTCCAGCAGAATCACTCCATCCGACAGAATCACTTCGTCCGGCCAATCTTTTCGCTGTAAATTTCATACTGCCGCTGGGCATTTTCCTTAAACGGCGCACTGACCGTGAACTCCTCCCCGTCAAACAAGGTTACCATCCTGACGCTGAACGTTGCCACATACCGCAGGTTTACTGCATAGGACTTATGCAGCCGGATGAATCCCGCCTTCTCCATGTCAATTTTGGAAAACAGATTTTCGATGGTAGAATAACAATGATACGTGTGTGTGTCGGTTACAATTTTAACCCTTCGGTTATCCCCCTCAAAATACTGGATATCCTTTAACGGGACCCGATACACGGTCCGGCTGGACTTAAACTCAAAGATCCCCGTATCTCCCTGTATCCTCTCACACGCCTTACAGAAAATGCTTTGAAATTCCTCAATCTTAAACGGCTTCTTTAAAAAATGAAAGGGCTGGAACTGAAACAGCTCCAGAGCGTATTCGTCTCCATATCCGGACATATATACAATCATGCTGCTGTCATTATTAAGCTCTTCGCGGATAAACCGCCCCAACTCAATCCCGCTGCAGTCCTTCATGATGATATCCAGAAAAATCAAATCGAAATACCGTTCCTTCAGAGCCTTTTCAAATTCCTTCCCTGTGTTGAATACCTCTGCCTCCAGTTTCCTTCCTTCTTTTCTCCATTTCCTTATATAATCTTCCAGCTGGTTACATAGCTGTATGTCATCGTCGCAAATTGCTATATGTATCATAATACTTTCCCCGTACTGCTAAATTTATTTATGATATTTTACACCCCCCTGTACCATTTTGTCCATATATGTTGAAAACAGTCGCTTTATTGTAGAAATTTCACTTTCCTCTGCTAATATACAACAGCGCCTGGACATGTATACGCTGCCAATCCAGATGAATTGCAGATACATTTCCAAGCGCTGTTCACGGTTATATTTGAAAAATACAGCCGGGCTTCCCGCTTTGCGGACGGCTGAATCCCAATGGGAAGAACGCTGCGGGCTGCATCGACTGTCTTTAGACCAAATCTTCCATGCAGCCCTGCCTCTTCACGCTTATCCTTTTTATCCTCCTAATGTAACATCCTGATTCGAATACCACCTTAACGCAGCCTCCACATGTTCTTTCCTGAAATCCGGCCAGTAGTCATCCACCACATATATATCCGAATACACAGACTGGACCGGAAGGAATCCCGACAGCCTTCGACGGCCGCCCCAGCGGATTACAAGGTCAATTCGGGAAACATCGGCTGTTCTGAGTACCGGTCCGATTGCAGCGGAAGCAGCCGGCGCTTTCCCTGAGTTATCCGGTTTGAATCCCACATCCCACTCCCAGCTGTAATTAACCAGAAAATTAATCCTCATTCCGCCAGCCCCGAAATCGTGGCGCCTGGTATAAGGAAGGAGTTCCGGCGGAAACATAGGGGACTGGGTATTTCCCAGCACAAGCAGGCTGGCATCCTCCTTTGACAACTCCTCCACAGCTGCCACACATGCTTTTGTAAATGCCTGGCGCTGGGTGCTGGGACGCTTGGTGTTATCCACGGTAAATCCATAAAAAGACATTTCCTCAATCCCCAGTTCACGGCACATATGATATAGCGTCATCCCCGGTGAAATACCGTGTCTGTATCCATCCTTTTTCTCCATTCCCCGGTCCAGGGCCCACCTGCGGTTCCCATCCGGTATGATCCCAATATGCTTCGGTAATCTCATAATCTCTCCTCCATTTCCGGCGGACTGCCGGTAATATATGGATAGTATGGGCTTTTATGGAAAATATATACCTGCTGGGGCACGATTGCAGGTGTGGTGATTCGTGTGGTATATCATTGTAGTATTGGTAATTTGTCTGAAGGAACATTCTGGTCTTGGCAATCCGTCCGGAGCAGCATTCTGGTCTTGGTAATCTGCCCGGAGCAGCATTCTGGTCTTGATAATCCGACCAGAGCAGCATTCTGGTCTTGATAATCCGACCAGAGCAGTATTCTGGTCTTGATAATCCGCCCGGACCAGCATTCTGGTCTTGATAATCCGCCCAGAGCAGCATTCTGGTCTTGATAATCCGCCTGGAGTAGCATTCTGGTCTTAGTAATCCGCACAGAATAACATTCTGCCTTTTCCAATCAATCCGAGATAATATCATCCGGATAATCCGTAATGATATTATCGGTTCTGGCCTTCCTGCATTTCTCCACGGAATACTGGTCATTAACCGTCCAGGCAATGACTTCCTTACCCAGTTCATGAATACGGTTCACGGTATCCGGCTCAATCAGCTCAATGCTGAGGACAAAATTATCCGCACTCGTATAAATCTCCGGCTGCGCAATGGGTTTGGAGCTGATAAGACCAGTCTTGATTTCTGGCTCAAATATTTTTACCATCTGCAGACAGCCATAATTAAAGGAGGTTATCATGCATTGGTCCATCATTTCCCGTTGACGTATTAAATCCACCAGGCGGGGAATGAATGCCAGGTCCTGGCCCTTCCTGTATTTTATCTCAATATTCAGCAGTATCCTGCCTTTGCAGTAATCCAGCACTTCCTCCAATGAGGGTATCCCTATACCGCTAAAGCTGGGTCCAAAGCGGCTGCCTACATCCAGACGGCGCACCTCCTCAAAAGTCAGTTCCCCTATTTTTCTGGAATCGCCTGCAACCCGCTTTAAATCCTCATCATGGAGTACCACCAGGACGCCATCCTTTGTAACGCCCACATCCAGTTCAATCCAGTCGGCCCCGCTTTCAATGGCCGCCTTAAATGCTGGTATTGTGTTCTCCGGTGCCTCTGATGAATCTCCTCTGTGGGCTGTGATTTCCACATTTTCATCCCAGCTTTCCATATTCCCATTCTGGATTTGCGCATCTTCGCTCCGAATTTGCGCATTTGTATTCCTTCCGTCTGAACTTATGTTACAGTTTTCCACATTCCCGTTCCAGGGTTCCGCTGCGCATGCGGCTATGGAAGTCTCACCCGCAATCATCAGTCCGCACACCACGGCAGCTGTTATCTGTCTGATATTCATCTTCATATAATGTCTTTCCAATCTATCTCTTTTTTATCACGGACTTCATAACCCGGGGCGTTATCTTCTCGTCCCCGCGAAGGCTGCCAATCAAAAAGGGCGAATCAGGATCATGCTGTCTCCTGTTCTCCTCCACCTGACGCGGGCTCAGGTTCGCATAGCAGTACCTGCAAAAATGTGCGCAGGTATGGTACGTTCCGATATCCACGCTCTTCACACAACCGCATGAAGCCCTTTGTGTATCATCCTTTTTTACATCCAGCTGATGCCCCGTAATCGATGTGATAAGGCGGTCATCAATGCACTTTCCGTTTTCTATTCCATATTCTTCCAGATTCATTTCCTCTGAACAGGTGCTGATTTTAATACCGTACCTGGCTGCAATCGGTCCTAAAACAGATGCCAGAAGGCGGATATCCTCCTGTCCCAGAAGTAAAACCCCCAAATATTCCATATTCTTTTTTATCCTGGAATACATGTCGAGAAAGCTGATTACGCAGGAGCCGGTATATCCACAGAGAGCCCTGCACATTTTCTCAAACCACTCCATATGGTACTGGATTGTATAGTTTCCGCCAAGCAAAACAGGGTCATAACGCCACACAACACGTTCCTGCCCTATACGCCGGGACAGCCGACGGAACACCTTTATCATCTCATCCTTATCCGGGACCCCCGGTTCCAAATCCGTTCCGTAAGCAGTAAGTGTAAACTGGAAATAATATGGATACCCCATATCATCCAGCATGGCTAGCCGGTCCATCATAGGCCCCGGATTCTTGGTCCAGAACACAAAACAGTCCACTGAATCCCGGTCCAGCCGCAGTTCGCTGACCTGCCTGGGATTCATGGGATTCCTCACATAAACAAACTTTTCCTCCAGACGCCGGAAAAACCAATCCGGGTAAAATGCCGGTATATCGGTTCTGCGGCTCACGCTGACAATCATTTTCCCCTCTCCTTGTGCATGGACAGCAGCCTGTCCAGGTAAATGGACTTAAACTGCTTACTTGCCATGGCCTGCTTAATAGGAGGCAGGTCCAGGATGGCTCCGAACACAGCCGCCATGGCCCTGTGGTTGGCAAATGCCTGGTTATCAAAAATCAGGTTCTGCAGGGTTCCCTTTTCGATTGCCTGGAGCACGAACCGGTGCGTACTGTTTACCGGGGTTATAATCTGTTCCGGCCGTTTTTTAAGTTCAATCGCCTTGACACTGCAATTCCTGGCACACACGCCGCAGCCCAGGCAGATGTCCCGGTCCAAAGCAGGAATCCTTTTCCCATTTCCATCCTCTTTCATGGAAATGGCCAGTACCGGGCAGACCCTGGCGCATTTCCCACATCCCACACATGTCCCCTCCGAAATGTCCGGTATATAGTTGGTTGTGGCAACGGGCTGCATGGGGCTGAAATGCCGGGCCGCCTGCAGGGCTTCACAGCAGCAGCCACAGCAGTTACAGATAAACGCCGGATGTTCCCTGACATTTTCCCCAATCTGCACCAGATTGCTGGCATAGGAGCGCTCCAGGGCGTCCAGGGCTTCTTCCTTGGAAATAAGCCGCGCATAATCTCCATGCTCTGCCAGGGAACGGGCCACATTGTCAAACGTCAGGCACACATCCCAGGGCGCGTCAATCTCACAGGGATGGCCTGCATGGGACATCTTATGGCGGCAATAACATAAACCAAGACCAATATACTCCGCCTCCTCCACAATATGGGTGGCCCGCTCATAATCCAGGATGTGATTCATTTTATCATTGGTGAGGACCGGCTCCTGGACAAATACACGCCCCAGCTTTGTCTCCGTGGCGTAAAACAGGTCCTTGATGAAATCCTCCTCCACATTCATGTATTGGTAGTACAACTCACTCAGGTATTTCTGGTCAATGTCTCCCCTGGTCCTCATCAGGGCGAATTCAATGAATCCAGCCATTGGCGGCGGTATCACGAACTGGCGGACCCCATTGTGCCAGGAGTCCACCAGCAGGGCCTTTTCACAGAGATGGTCCAGAAGGCGCTCTGCTTTATACTCAGATGTCTGCCATATCTTTGCAGCCTTTTTCACGGTAAACGGACGCACAGGAAGTAGCGCAACCCACTTGGCCTCCTTCTCCGAATACAGAACCTGTAAAATCTTATATAACGTCTCCGACGCCGGTGCGCCCTGGGTAAACCAGTTGATGCGGTCACTCAGGTTTTTGTAGGCGTCGCGGGTGGTCAGGTGTCCCATATGTTATCCTCCTTTTATTTGATTTCTGTGTAGTATGTTGGTTCGATAGGGCGGTGGTAGAGAAGGCAGGGCTGCCATTGCTATTGGTTTGTTTTTTCATTATGGAATAGGGAAATGTCCATATATTGGACTGTATTCCGGTATTGTTTTGTCTGTGCTTTCCACTAGATTATTGACTGGCTTTTGGTGGATATTCTTTTTGTTGGAAACTGGGTAGGGGTATGGATATGGCCAATCGGATATTGATGTATGTTTCTTTTTACTAGGGAGTGGAGTTTTTTGTGGGTGGAAGTGGATATATGGGAGAGGATTATTATATTAGAGCAGTTTTTTGGTGGTGAGGAGGGGAAAGGCACGGAAAATTTAGGAGACCGTTTCAATGTTTATGTAAACTCAAAAAGCTGAAATAAGATAAGTTGATAGTTACGAAGGGCAAAGCCATCTTTCTAGATTTTTTACTATATGGTTACTCCATATTGTAGATACAATTTCAAGTCTTAATTGCTATACGTTGTTCCTTTGTACTTTTATACTTTTGTATTTTTATGCTCTTGTATTTTTAAGTTCTTGTTCCCTGTCTATTTGTCTCTCCATGCTTTTTCGTCCCTATGTTTTTCGCCTCTATGCTTTTTCGCCTCTATACACACCCCACTCCCCCAAAAAAATCAATATGCTTTTACTCCCTATGCTTTTATCTCCGATTGTTTTTCTCACCCTGCGCATTTGTGTCTCTATGATTTCGTACTACTACATTTTTGTCTACCTATACATTTATCTGCCTATGTCTTTTATCTCTATGACTTTATATCTTTCTGTTCATACGCCTTTATCATCTTACGTCTCGTTTATTATGTATTCCGTTTATTATGTATTCCGTCCATTTGTTCTATATTCTATATTAAAACATCGCTTATATTCTTTTATTACATGCTAACACTGCGGTCATAGGCATACCTATCAATCTATTATATTATAAGTGGCTTATTATGTAATCTTAATTTTGAGCAGGAAATTAGACCGTTTTCTGTAATAATTTTTTAATATTTACATGTTGACTTTGTTTTCATTTACTTTTTATGTTAGATAACCCTATTTTCAGTGTTCCATTATTTCTGGTGATTCATCATTTCTAGTATTTCATTTTAGGTATTTCTTTCTGCAAACATTAGACATTTTCGTGGTTATACGTTACAATAAAAATGATAACTAAACTTTCATTCATTAGTTCAATTCCTATGGAAAGGAGTAATTCTATGTTAAAAAAAGTATTCGCAATTCCCATTTTAGTAGCATGTCTGACCGTTGGCGGTTTCATCAGCGCCTCTGCTCAAGAAAAATCCATTACTTCCGTGTCCCTATCCTTTTCCTGGGATAAGTCCCCCAAGGGCGGCGATATTGTAGGCAACATCTATGCCAATTCCAGCAGCAGCCAGTATAAGGTTGAGGGGACGGTATATCTCAAAGACGATGATACCTGGATTTTCGGCGAGCGCCCTGAGGCTGAGGTGGAATTATCTGCGCAGGACGGCTACCGCTTCTCTGACATTAAGAAAAATAGTTTTACCCTGTCCGGTCTGGGTATACAATATAAAGAATCCCACATTGAATCAGACGGAAGCTCACTAATCCTGCAGGTTTACCTTCCTGAAATATCCGGTAATCTGCCTGTGAGTACAGCTACAAGCTGGAGCGGCGATACTGCTGTGTGGGACGAAGTTGAGGGTTCAGAAAAGTATGAGGTGAAACTGTATAAAAATAACCGCCTGCTGGCCACAGCAACAGAGACAGCCTGTTCTCATGATTTCAGTTCTTATATCAATACAGAAGGCAGTTATACGTTTAATGTACGCGCACTCGGCACCTATACAACAGAATCCAGCGGTTGGTCCGCCGACTCCGATGCCAAGGTCCTGACCCGTGAAGATGCATGGTCCCGTGGAAATGGTACATGGGAAAAAGCTTACTCTGGCTGGAAGTTTAAGTATGGGGATGGAACTTATGCAACAGACTGCTGGAGAATCATTAATGATAAGTGGTATTATTTTAATTATAATGGATATATGGAATCTGACTGCTATGTGAAGTCCAATGCGATTGAGATGTATTATTGGGTTGGAAGCGATGGGGCTTGGATGCCGGAGTGGGATACGGCGGCGCCGGATAGAGGGAGTTATCGGGTTGTACAATAGATGTTAATTAATTGAAGAAGACACTGCTATGAGTTCAAATCCCCAATAGCGGTGTCTTTTACATCGAATTTCTATTCAATACTTATATATGTGCTTCTCGTCCTGCTACTATTCCAATAAAAGCCGGAAGCACAATCCTGAACTTCCAGCTTTACTGTTATCTTACAAAAACATGGTTTATAGAACAACACATCCCATAATATCCTTATCCAGACTTCTTATTACCTCAACCTGGCTCTGGATTTCCTCAAATTTAGCCCTTCCTCTCTCTTCCACCAGAATAATCTGACCGGCTTCCGGAAGAAGGCTTAATGTCTCGGCATAATGTTCCATATCCTGGCCTATCTGAATTTCAATTCCATCTACCCGTTTTTTTAGTTCCTCTGCAATCTCAGACATTTTATCATTGGATGCAGAGCCAAGAATCAATATTTTTTTCCCTGTCTGCATATAGTTCCTTACATTGACAGCCATGATTTCATACACTTCAGCCGGATGACGTAATCTCTTTCCCTCCATCCGGTTAAGCCATCTATCTATGCCTGCAAAGGCCCGTTTTCGGGGAACCTGTGAAAAAACGCCAAGAATCCTGAGTCCAAAACGTTTCTTAAGTTCCTTTTCAGAGTTCAGTCTGTCACTCATTAAAAATGCAACGCATATACAGAATATGGATAAAAAGGCTCCCAGTACGCCACCCAACACTCCGTACTTGATTCCACTCTTAAGGCTGGAGGCAGCTGATAAAGCTGACGGCTGGGATGGCTCCACCAGTTCCTCTAAGGCTTTTTCTTTATCCGCCAGATTCTTCTGCAAGGTTGCAAAAGTATTTGTGTTATTCTGCTGCATTCCAGCCAAACCTTGATCCGCAGTGACACCCACTACCTCATCCATTACAATCAAATCATGCTTTTCTAGTTTTTCCTGTATCTCAGCTTTCTTGCTCTCAAGATTATTCAAAAGAGCATCCAATATTTCCACAGCCCCTGCTTCATCTGAATATGCAACTGAGATAGTCAAAACATTTCCTTCATAGTCAATATTTGTTTCAATCAATTCACGTATATATTGATTATCAATGCTCTTCCCTGATATCCTATCTAATCCGTCCGCTCTCTTTACAATGCCCTCATAGGCCTTAATAATACCGTCCGCCGGGTCCGACTGCAATAAATAAACACCACCTGGATTGTCCGGTACATCGGTCTTTACAAACACTTCCGCAGAAGCAGTATATTTATTATACGGGCTAATCCGCATTAATATTGAATTAGTAAGATATGTTTCCTGGGCTTTAATCTTCTCCTTCAGGTCCTCTATCTCCAATTCATACAGAGCCTGGGTCCTCTCATATATATCCTGGTCCTCAGCATAGGTTACCTCTGTATCCTCAACGTTTTCACCAGACCCCTTATTAATTAAACCGGCCCCCAACTTATACCCGCCCAACAGGATGCCCAATATAACTGCAACTAAAATAATTCCACGCCATTTATGAAAAACAGCAAACATTAAATCTTTCAAGTCAATCTCCTGCTCATAATTATGATTATCCATAGCTTCTCTCCTTTATTGATTCACTGCGTTTTATCATAACATATCCGAAAAAAAGAATCAACCAATCCCCCACCTTAAATTACTTCCAACTGTCTGATACAATCAATATCGAAAGGGGGCTTATGCCATGTTAGAAGAATTTGAAGAGTATCTGAAAAATCACAATCTATCCACCAACACCATCACATCTTATTCCTTTGCCCTAAAGCAATATCTGAAAAATTATAACACTGTAACCCGAAAAAATCTCAAGCAGTATAAACTGTGGTTAATCGAAACGTACAAACCAGAAACTGTTAATCTACGTATAAGGGCCATTAACTGTTATCTGGAGAGCATCAATAAGGTTAATATGAAAATCCCACCAGTGAAAATACAACATAAGAATTTTTTAGAAAATGTCATAAGTGAAGCAGATTATATTTACTTTAAAAATTGTCTAAAAGGTGATGATGAAATGCTCTGGTATTTTGTTGTACGTTTCCTGGCAGCTACCGGGGCCAGAATAAGTGAATTGCTTCAGATTAAAGTTGAACATATTAACATCGGTTATCTGGATTTATATTCCAAAGGCGGGAAGCTACGGAGATTATATATTCCTGACTCCCTGCAACAAGAGGCACAGGAGTGGCTAAAAGGGCTTAATCGAAACAGTGGATTTATCTTTCTTAACCGTCAGGGGAATTTAATCACAACCCGAGGGATTGCAATCCAGTTAAAAAGCTTTGCCATCCGGTATAACATTAATCCTGTGGTTGTTTACCCCCATTCCTTTCGCCATCTGTTCGCCAAAACATTTCTTAACCGTTTTAATGATATCGCATTACTGGCAGACCTTATGGGGCATGAAAATATTGAAACCACAAGGATATATTTGAGGAAAAGCAGTACGGAGCAGAGATTGATTGTTAATAAGGTTGTGGATTGGTAAGGTAAAATTCTCATCGTTATTGTTAAGTGGGTCAGGCCGGAAGGGCCTGACTTTTTGTTGGTATAAGGGACATTATCGGAAGTGAAAAATATGGATACGAATGAGAGGAATCGCAACCTTGCAATTTCAAAGGGACCAAAAGTGAAGAGATATGAACGGTTTAAGGGCTTAATAAAGTTTATTTTTTCTTTCAATGCAGTCTTTTTTGTAGCTATGGTTTACTGGATTGTTTGGAATAATTATTACAATAAAATAATTCAAATGCCTTTTTGGAGAAAAGGAAACTGGTTGATGGTTGCTTTATATACCACTCTATTAATTTTTTTTAACAGAACATATGGTGGTTTTAAAATTTCATACTTAAAAAAAGGAAATCTTATTTGGTCTCAGATTCTATCAATTATTGCAACAAATTTGATTACATACATTCAAATTTCCCTTCTGGATAAAAGATTTCACTCAGTTTGCCCAATGTTTCTTATGAGCTTTGTTGAATTTGGGGTAGTTGCGATATGGGTAATCCTATTTCAATGGCTGTATCAAAAGCTATTTCCAGCAAGAAGGCTGTTGCTTGTCTATGGCAATTATCCGGTTTTTCATTTAGAAGAGAAAATCCATTTAAGAGAGGACAAGTATATTCTGGCTAACGCTGTATCTGTTGGGCTGGGGCAAAATCAAATTATGAATGAGGCAAAAAAGTATGATGCGGTAATTATCGGAGACATTCCATCAAATCAAAGGAATAGGTTGCTGAAGCAATGTTTCGAACAATCTATCAGAACCTATATAGTACCTAAAATATCAGATGTTTTATTGCGTTCTTCTGTAGAACTGGATGTGTTTGATTCCCCTCTGCTCCTGTCAAGAAATGAGGAACTGTCATTAGAACAGAGATTTCTCAAAAGATTATTCGATATCATAATCTCTACCGTGGGATTAGTACTGGCGCTTCCTTGTTTTGCCGTGATTGCGCTTTTGATAAAAATTACCGACAATGGTCCTGTCTTTTACTGCCAAGACCGATTAACCAAGAATGGAAAGATATTCCGGATTTATAAGTTCCGCACCATGGTGCAGAATGCTGAATGCCGGACAGGAGCTATGCGGGCATCGCAAAACGATGGCAGGATATTGCCTATTGGGGTCTTTCTGCGCCGTATGCGGCTGGACGAGTTACCACAATTTCTTAATATTTTAAAAGGAGAAATGTCCTTAGTCGGTCCCAGACCAGAACGACCGGAGCTTGCCAAGGAGATAGAAAAGGAAATTCCGGAATTTACTTATCGGTTGAAGTTTAAGGCGGGTCTTACTGGTTATGCACAGGTATATGGCAAATACAATACCACTTTTTATGACAAATTAAAGTTAGATTTAATGTATATCCGGAATTATTCGCTTTTTCTGGATTTGAAGCTGCTATTACTTACTCCTAAAATCCTATTTATGAAGGAAAGTACAGAAGGTGTGCGACAGGAGAATTCCCAAAGAGAAGAAGCAATGTGGCAGAAGGAAAAAAAAGAACGGGAAAATGAATCATGAAGAAAAAAGCGCTTTTAGTAACAACAGTAAGTGGCTTTGTACCTCAATTTGAGATGAATAATGTACATATCTTAGAAAGCATGGGGTATGAAATCCATTATGCGGCCAATTTTCATATGCCATCCTATGGAGTTGACAACAAAAGGCTGGAAGGGACTGGAATAGAGTGTCATCAGATTGACTTTTGCCGGAATCCATTCAATAAAAAAAATATCAAAGCTTATATTCAACTTACTAACCTGATGGAACAGGAGAATTTTTCCTTAATCCACTGCCACACCCCTATGGGAGGCGCATTGGGAAGACTGGCTGCCCGAAAGGCCGCAGTCAAGACTGTTATATATACAGCCCACGGATTTCACTTTTACAAAGGAGCTCCGTTAATCAATTGGCTGATATATTATCCGGCGGAAAGAATGCTGGCCAGGTACACCCATCAATTAATATGCATCAACCAGGAAGATTATTTAAGAGCAAGAAAATTTTCATGCCGCTCTGTTAACTATGTTTCCGGTGTGGGGATTGATATAGAACATATAAAGCGCTCAAAGCTTTCCAAAGATTATTTGACCCAAAAGCGAAGAAACCTTGGTATACCGGATGAAAAAACGATTCTTCTGTCGGTGGGTGAATTAATACCAAGAAAAAATCATGCCACAGTGATACAGGCGTTAAAACTGCTCGATAGCAGAAAATTATGCTATGTGATTTGCGGTCATGGAATCCTGGAGGATGAGTTAAAGGCTTTAGCAAAACGGTTGGATGTTATGGAACAGGTATATTTTCTAGGATATCGAAACGATATATTGGAACTATATCAGCTTGCAGATTTATTTCTTCTGCCATCCTTTCAAGAGGGACTTTCTGTTGCATTAATGGAGGCAATGGCTAGCGGAATACCCGTAATAGGTTCTGATATACGGGGAAACAGAGATCTATTGGGTGGTAGCAAAGAGGGGCTTGTCAAAAAAAATACTCCCTCCGAATATGCTGCCAAAATACATTATCTTCTAAATAACGGCGCGGCGCGGGAGGCATTGGTAAGACGTGGGCTGGAAGCAATTAAAAAGTACGATATCCAACAGGTAGAAGAAGAAATGCGGGATATATATAGCAAATTTAATTAATAGAGAAAAGGGAAACAAGGATGAAGAAGAACAAGTCTTATTTAAAGAATTATATACTCTTTCTGCTGGTTTTCATAGCGGTGACGGTACTTTTTCATTTTGCGGCAGGTCAACAGCTTTATTATAGACAGACGGCCGCAGGCATGGAAGAGGTTTGGACCGGAAAACATTATAACAGATTAGTAGTTGCCGCCTGGATGATGTTTACCTTGCTCTATGTTTATTCTGCCTGGCGCTTTGAGAATGGAAAATGGGATTTGATTTTTACTACCGCAGCCGCATTTAAAAAATATGGTTTTTTAATCAGCCAACTTGTGGAACGGGACTTTAAGGTTAGATACAAACGTTCTTTTTTAGGTGTATTATGGAGCCTTCTGAATCCGCTTCTAATGATGACGGTACAGTATATTGTGTTTTCGCAGTTGTTTCGGTCAGATATTGACAATTTCCCTATTTATATGCTGACTGGATTGGTGGTATTTAACTTTTTCACAGAGGCTGTAGGATTGTCTTTAGGCTCTATTGTTTGGAATGCCAGCCTCATTACAAAGGTTTATGTACCAAAGTATATGTATCCGGTCACAAAGGTCCTGTCCTCCACAATTAATTTTGTACTGTCAATGATTCTTATATTCGTCGGTATGGTTCTGACGGGAGAATCCTTTACGAAAGCGCTTATCCTGCTGCCATATTTATTTGTATGTGTCATTGGGTTCACAATGGGATTAAGCATGCTATTATCTGCCCTGATGGTATTTTTTAGGGACATCCAGTTTTTATGGGGCATTGTCAGCATGTTGTGGATGTATTTAACGGCCCTATTCTACCCTATAAGCATTATCCCGGAAAATTTCCGTTGGGTGTTTGAGTGGAATCCAATGTATTGTTATGTCGCATTCGCCCGGAAAATTTTTATGGACGGAATTGCCCCGGAACCGAGGACCTTTGCAGCAGCCGCAATGTACGCAGCCGGCTCACTGCTGCTTGGAGGCGTTGTATTCAAAAGGTTACAGGACCATTTTGTATTGAATTTATAGAAAGGCTGGTTATTGGAAGTGGAAAAAGAAATCGTAAAAGCACAACGGGTATCTATGGATTTCCGTCTGGAAAGTAACCGGCCCAAATCACTTAAGGAGTTTGCCGTTACTGCATTAACACGTAAATCAAAGCCAGTCTGTTTCCAGGCATTACAGGATGTTAGCTTTACAGTAGGCAAGGGAGAAGTAATAGGAATCATTGGGAGAAATGGTTCTGGAAAAAGTACGCTTTTAAAAATAATTGCAGGCATTATGAAACCAACAAAGGGAATAATTACATGCCGCGGAAATATTGTTCCTATGTTGGAACTGGGATCGGGGTTTGATACCGAATTGACCGGTCGGGAAAACTTGTTTTTAAATGGAGCGATTCTTGGCTATTCTAAAAAATATTTAATTGATCGTGAACACGACATCATTGCATTTTCAGAACTTGGTCAATTTATCGATGAACCGCTACGGACATACTCCTCCGGTATGATGATGCGTCTGGCTTTTTCGATTGCAACTATAGTAAATCCTGAAATCCTGATAGTAGATGAAATACTTGCAGTGGGTGATGCACCGTTTCAGGAAAAAAGCCGCGCTAGAATGCTGGAACTTATGAGTGGGGGGACGACTGTATTTTTTGTATCACATAGTCTGGAACAAATCCGGGAAATGTGTACCCGCGTAATTTGGCTGGAGCATGGGCGGATCCGTATGATTGGTCAGACAACGACCGTGTGTAATCAATATGAAAGGGAAGGCTGAAATCTAATATGTTGGATGTAAAAATTTTTATTTCCTGTCATAAAGAAAGCTTTGTGCCGGATTGTCCGATACTGATTCCGGTGCAGGCAGGTGCGGCTCTTTCAGGCCATAGATTTTGCGGAATGAGATACGATGATGAAGGTGAAAATATTTCGGCAAAGAATAAAACTTATTGCGAATTAACAGTCCAATATTGGGTCTGGAAAAACGTGGACGCCGAGTACTATGGCTTTTTTCACTATCGGCGATACCTTTCTTTTCAGAAAGAATATCCGGTAGATAAGGCAGGGAGGATTGAAGCCGGTTATCAACGGCCTTATCATGAATTCGCAGATATCATAAATTGGGCGTCTGGTCAAGACGATATGTCGGAAAATATTTCTGCTGTAGTAAAAAAGTATGATGTTGTATCACTGATACGTGAACAGTCGAATTTTACAGCTTATGAACAATACTGTCAATACCATTTCCAAAAAGATTTGGATTTGATGATTCAGATATTAAAAGAATTGCGTCCGGATTATAAAGAAGCAGCAGATTCTTATATGTACTCAAAAGAACTCTACTTTATGAATATGTACATCATGAAAAGAGATTACTTCAGGGCATATATGGAATGGCTATTCCCACTGCTTGAGGAATATGAACATCGGGTAGATTTTAATGAATATAGTGAGTCGGAGCAAAGGGCTACTGCTTATCTGGCTGAACGGCTTTTTGGGATATATTATACGGAGTTAAAAAGATGCGGAAATGGGAACTTTTGTGAACTTCCATATATTATCTTCGGAACTACGTCCCCCAAGAATGTATTAAAACCAGTATTTCATGAAAATCAGATTCCGGTAGTAATGGCAGCAGACAGGAAGTTCATTCCATATTTATCGGTTATGATACGTTCTTTGATTGACACTTTTTCGTTTGAAAACAATCTGGATATCATTATCCTGCACCGTAATGTGGATGGCGAGTTACAGAACATAGTAAAACAAATGAGTGGCAAAAAACGTAATATTTCAATCCGTTTTTGTGACTGTTCTAACCAGGTACATCAAATACCATTTCGTGTCCATCATCATTTTTCCGTTGAAACATTTTACCGGTATTTCATTCTGGATTTATTGGAAGGATATGATAAAGTCCTTTATTTGGACGCAGACATGGTGGTTTGTCATGATGTGGCGGAACTCTATAAAGAAAATGTGGATGAATATTATTTGGCTGCTGTAAAAGATATGGATGTAATAGGAACTTATAAGACAGATAGGGGGCAGAAAAAATATCTGGATTCTATATTAAAGCTAGAACATCCACTGGAGTATTTCCAGGCAGGTGTCCTGCTATTAAATTTGAAAAAAATGAAAAATGAGTTAAGCAGCTTGGAAATGGTGAAACTCACCTTGGCCCGTGACTGGCGGATGGTAGATCAGGATGTCCTTAATATTCTGTGTCAGGGAAAAGTGAAGTTCCTGCCACAAAAATGGAACGTATTGGTGAACTGGAAGCATTGCGGACACAGTCGGATGGAACAGATGAGAAACACGCCCTATGTATTGTGGCAGGAATATGGTACAGCACGGATGGCGCCAGCTATCATACATTATGCAGGAGGATGGAAACCCTGGAATACACCGCTTTGTGATTTCGGAGCAGAATTCTGGGAATATGCCAGGAGAACACCATTTTATGAAATGATTTTGTGTGATAATGCATCAAATCTGGCATACAGAAATGTTGTTCAGGCAGTGACTGGAAAGAGGATATTCCGTCTTAAACCAACCAGAATTGAAATTGCAGTGGATATGAAAAAAATAAATGCCATACTACCAGCCGGTTCACGCCGGCGGATAGCTGTAAGAACTATTTTCAAAAAATGGTTATAGGCATGAAGTAGGGTAACTATATATCAGGAGGAGACAAATATGATTTTAGTAATTGGTGGCGCTGGATATATCGGAAGTCACACTAATAAAGAAATGAGCCGCAGAGGGATCCCCACGGTGATATACGATAATCTGGTCTATGGGCACCGTGAAAGTGTAAAATGGGGAATATTTGAGGAAGGAGATGTAGCAGATGGGAACCGGTTGGATGAGATATTTGACAAGTATCCTATCGAGTCAGTTGTTCATTTTGCCGCATATGCCTATGTTGGTGAGTCCGTGAATAAGCCGTCAAAATACTATAATAACAATGTATGTAATACAATCAAACTTCTAGATAAGATGCGGAATCATGGGGTACACAACATCGTTTTTTCATCTACCTGCGCAACTTACGGAAAACCAAAACAAATGCCAATTACGGAGGATATGCCACAGAATCCGATTAATCCTTACGGGGCTTCTAAGCTTATGGTGGAACACATTATGGAGGATTACCATAAAGCTTATGGCCTGAATTACTGTTGTCTCCGTTACTTTAATGCAGCCGGAGCCGACCCGGAAGGGGAAATTGGTGAAAGCCACAGTCCGGAAACGCATCTGATTCCCTTAATCTTGGATGCAGCCAGCGGTTGCAGGGAATCTATCAGTATATTTGGAACGGATTATCCTACGGCAGATGGGACCTGTATTCGGGATTATATTCATGTTACTGATTTGGCGGATGCCCATATCAGGGCCCTGAAGTATCTGCAAAATGGAGGTGAAAGTGGCTGCTTTAACCTGGGTAACGGAAAAGGGGAATCAGTACGACATGTAATTGATGTGGTCAAAGAGGTAACAGGAAAAGATTTTATAGTAAAGGAAGAAAAACGAAGGGCGGGGGACCCTCCAATATTAATCGGAAGTGCAAAAAAAGCAAAAGCGGTATTGGGATGGAGCCCTGTATACGGAGATATAAAGACAATTGTGGAACATGCCTGGAAGTGGCATGAGGATAAAAAATACTAATATGAGGAATCGGAATGATGATTAAAGAAAATGTTAATGAGGATGAACCGAAAATAAAGATTTATGTATCATGTCATAAGGAATGTTATATACCTAAAATGGATTTTTTATATCCAATCCAAGTAGGAACTGCTTTAGCCAAGGAAGAGATACCAGGAATATTGCATGACAATACGGGGGAAAATATTTCAGCGAGTAATAAGCGTTATTGTGAATTGACCGCACAATATTGGGCATGGAAAAATGATTATGATTCTGACTATTATGGATTTATGCATTATAGAAGATATTTCTCCTTTAATTCGATTCATTTAGAAGAAGATTGCTATGGAAATATAGTAATGGATGGTATATCTCAGGTTAATTTAGAACGTCTTTGTTATAACAAGCAAGTGATAACAGATTTAGTAAAGCAGAATGACATAATCACGGTTACACCGACCAATTTAAAAGATATTGGAAAAACAGTATATGGACATTATAAAAATTTTTCGCATGATCATCGAATAGAAGATTATGAATTAGCTGTAAAAATCATAAACAGGGATTATCCCGAATTAAAAGATGCTGTTACTGAGTATTCTAATTCTTCGTGGGCATATTTCTGTAATATGTACATCATAAAACGGAATTTGTTCAATCAATATAATCAATGGTTATTTGAAGTTTTACGTAAACATGGCGAAGAAAGAAGCTATGATGATTATTCATATGAGGAAAATAGAATTAGTGCGTTTTTAGCAGAAAGACTATGGGGCATATATTATACCTATTTAAAGAAAAATCCGGCTATAAAGACGGTAGAATTGCAAAGGACTTTATTTGCTGATACCGAAGTAAATCATACGCTATCTCCAGCTTTTTCTATAGCTAATGTACCAGTGGTTTTTTCGGCGAATCAAGATTATTTACCCTATGTATCTGTCACTATATGCTCTCTCATAGTCAATTCTTCAAAAGATTATAACTATGATGTTGTAATCTTACATTCAAAAATAGAACAGATGGCTATTGATGCATTTATAGAACAGTTTGCTAACTATAAAAATTTAAAAATTCGTTTTTTTGATGTTACTAAAATAATTAAAGATATTGACTTTAAAGTAAATAGTCATTTTTCTAAGGAAAATTATTTCCGTTTGTTAATCCAATTTATAATGAAAGAGTATAAAACCGTTATATATTTGGACTCGGACTTGATTGTACTCCATGATTTATCTGAGTTATTTAATATAGAGATGGGGGAAAAACTTGTTTGCGCGGTAAAAGACGTTGATTGGATTGCTGCATATAATTCCTACGATCCAAATCGTCAAAAATATGCAAAAGATATCTTAAATTTAACATCTCCTTATGAATATTTTAATTCTGGAGTGCTTGTTTATAATGTTGAGCAATTTAAAAAAGAAATTTCATTTCACAAGCTCACTAATATGTTTAATGCAAATAATTGGATGTTCGTTGATCAGGATATTTTAAATATAATATGTGAAGGAAAAGTACAATTTCTGGATATGAAGTGGAATGTTTTAACTGATTATAGAGAAAAAGGATATTCAAGAATGCAGGCGGCTAAAGTAATTCCTTATAAATTATATGATGAGTATTTATTGGCGTATAAAAATCCCTTCATTATTCATTTTGCAGGATGTAAAAAACCTTGGGATTTTCCAGAAAGTGATAAGGCTAATTTGTTTTGGATTTATGCCAGACAGAATGAATACTACGAACAAATTTTAAAACGTTTATGTAAAAAAGTAGTTAATACTGAAACACTACACATCCACTTAAATAGTAATCCAGAGGCTTCACATACAGAGCAGATGGCTTATCATGATGTAAAAATCGAAACTTTAAATGAACCTATTTATACAGATGGAGTGATGGTTAAAGCTATAAACAAATTTAATAAAAAATATCCTATTGGATCAAAAAGGCGAGATTGGCTTCGACGGGTTATTAAAATTTTTTGTTAAAAATATATAAAGGGAAGCTAAGGAATGAAAAAATTGATAAAAGGAATTACACGCTATGAGTTAAAAGGTATTGAGTCTGTTATTTACATTGGAAACATTCCAATAAAATTTAAGAGAAAAAACGTAATTCTTCACGCACTTGATTCTTTGAAAATGAAATCCATTCATCTAGAAAAAGAAAACGAAATAAATCGAAAATTATTAGAAGAGAAAGAAAATCACAGCAAGATGCAAGAAGAAAAAGTACAAATACAGGAGAAGAAGATTGAGCATTTACAAAGAATTACTCTTTTACAGGAAAAGGAATTAAACAACAATAAAATAGAACTCGAACAATATCATACTGAGAGATTGCGTTATGAAGAAGCTCTTTGGTGTACCGGATGGATTGAACATTGGAAAAAGTATTTTATAGAGAACTATAGGAATATTGAAGAAAAAACCAAAGCCATAAAGGTTGGAATTGATGAGGAGAGCATTAAAATAATAGACTTATTTTTAGAAAGAAATTTTTATATGATGCCGATTCAGAAATATGCTGATTATTTTCTCTATGACAGAAATAAAATTTTTTATGATTGGGAATTATATGGAATGGCAGAAGGGATGGATGAAATAAACATTCGGCAGAAATATAGACTGGATTCAGAAATCTATTTGGAGACGCCGGTTTTTAAATTTCATTGTGGTGTTCTATTGCTTCCACCAGAGGTACAAAATCATATTAAAGACAAGGACATAATTGATGGCGGAGCTTTTTGGGGAGACAGCGCTTTGGTTTTACAGGAATACTCTCCCAAAAGTATCCATGCATTCGAACCAATGCCAACTAATTTTAAGCAGTTGTGTGAATTGAAAACTAGAAATGGATTAGACATATTGCATCCGGTACCGGCTGGTTTAGGAGACAGATGCAATGAAAAGCCCATTTATTATCATGAGATGTTAAGCGGGGCAAGTATAGTTAATTATAAGGCCATTATGAATGAGAGGCCTGAAACCTATTCGGATAATATAGATATAGTAACCATTGATTCTTATACATCGTCACATGATTTAAACGTAGGATTGATTAAGCTGGATATTGAAGGCAGTGAGCTTGAAGCCATAAAAGGTGCAATAGAAACAATATGCAAATATAAACCGATACTTTTAATATCTGTTTATCATCTTCCAAAAGATTTTTTTGAAATAAAACCACTGTTAGAAAGCCTAAATCTTGGATATCAGTTTATGTTTCGAAAACTTGTCTACCATGATCCAATGACGGAAGTTTCTTTAATTGCATACGTACCATAGTAAAGGTGAAAATGAAAGCAGGAGGTAATATGAAACAGGCACTCATCATCGGAGCTGGCATCAGCGGCGCCGTATCCGGCAGAATCCTGGCGGAAAGTGGATTTCACGTAACAATACTTGAAAAAAGGAACCACATTGGAGGAAACATTTACGATTATTATGAGGAGGATATTTTAGTACATAAATACGGCCCCCATCTGTTTCACACTAATCTTTCAGAGGTGGCTGACTTCCTTAAACGTTTCTCCGGCTTTTTTCCTTACCAACACCGGGTTCTTGGGGAAATCAATGAACGATTGGTTCCAATTCCTTTCAATTTTAGAAGTATTGATTTACTGTACCCTGATTCAGCAGCAGAACATCTGAAAGCGGTGTTGGAAAAAGCATATCCAGACGGCCAAAGTGTGCCTGTCATGGAACTTCGCCTCCACCCGGATTCGGAGGTACGGAATCTAGCAGAATTTGTTTTTCAGAATGTGTTTTACGGTTATACGAAAAAGCAGTGGGGAAAGCCCCCGGAGGAAATGTCTTCATCTGTTATGGGACGTGTTCCAGTAAGGATGTCCTATGATGACCGTTACTTTACAGATGAAATTCAGATGATGCCGGACAAAGGATATACAGTCATGATTCAGGAGATGCTTTCACATCGTGAAATTGCACTTCGCTTGAACTGTGACGCCTTGGAGCATATCCGCGTGAAAGCTGATGGGGTTTATTTGGATGGTGAGCAATACCCAGGAGAGGTAATTTATACAGGTTGTATAGATGAATTAATGAATCATAAATATGGAAGGCTTCCCTACCGCTCCCTTAAATTTTCGCTGGAAAAGCATAACCTTACACAATGTCAGCCGGTTGTTCAGGTTAACTATCCCAACCGCTTCTCCTATACACGAACCAGCGAATTTAAGCTAATCCAAGCTAATCCTGTATCGGATAAAACGATTCTTGCCTATGAATATCCGATTCCATGCGGGGAAGGGGATATACCATATTATCCGATTGATTCTGAAGAAAATGAAATGTTGTATCAGAAATATAAAAAGGAGCTCTCTGCCATCCCCAGGCTTCATTTATTAGGACGTCTGGCAGAATACCGCTATTATAACATGGACATTACGATTTCGCAGGCATTGAAACTGGCAGATAGAATACGAATGGAAGCAAAAAGACAAAATTAATTATAATTTACATAAAGCAGGAGGTTAAGATGAAAATAGCAATTGTAGGAACTGGATACGTAGGACTTGTTTCGGGCGCGTGTTTCTCAGATATGGGAAATGACGTAATCTGTGTGGATGTGGATAACACAAAAGTAAAACATCTTCAGGAAGGGAAAATACCAATTTATGAACCAGGACTGGATGAAATTGTCCTGCGTAACACAGAGGCAAAGCGGCTTCAATTTACAACCAGTATTGAAGATGCATTAAAAATCTCCGACATCTGCTTCATTGCAGTAGGGACGCCCATGGGTGAGGATGGCAGCGCGGACCTTCATTACGTACTTGGTGTGGCAATGGATATAGGCCGATATATGAATCATCATATGTATATCATAGACAAATCCACTGTACCAGTTGGCACAGCGGGGAAGGTAAGGGAAGCAATTCAGCGGGAACTGGACGCCCGGGGAAGCTCGCTTGAATTTGATGTGATATCAAATCCCGAATTTTTAAAAGAAGGTACTGCTGTACATGACTGCATGATGCCTGACCGGATAGTGGTCGGAACAGATACAAAACGGGCGGAAAAGAAAATGCGTGAACTTTATACCCCCTTTGTCAGGACAACAGAAGCCCTTATTTTTATGGATATTGCCTCAGCAGAAATGACAAAATACACAGCTAATTCCATGCTTGCAACTAAAATCAGTTTTATGAATGAGATTTCTAATATATGTGAGCTGGTGGGGGCTGATGTTAATAAGGTGCGTATCGGCATTGGCTCTGACCACCGCATTGGATATCAATTCATCTATCCCGGATGCGGATATGGCGGAAGCTGTTTCCCTAAGGATGTTCAGGCATTAATCAAGACCAGCGTCAACAATGGATACATACCTAAAATCCTGCAGGCGGTAGAGGATGTAAACCAGACACAGAAGTCAGTGATTCCAGCTAAAGTGGCCAGACGATATGGAGAGGATTTAAGCGGGCTTACCTTTGCAGCATGGGGACTGGCCTTTAAACCTGATACAGACGATATGCGTCAGAGTGCGGCTATTGTTATTATTGAAGAACTGACCAAAAGAGGCGCCAGAATCAATGCCTATGATCCCAAAGCAATCAATGAGGCCAAACACTGTTACCTTAAGGGCAATCAAAATGTAACCTACTTTGATGGAAAGTATGATGCCTTAACCGGATGCGATGCTATGATATTAATTACCGAATGGAAAGAATTCAGAAGTCCTAATTTTGAGCTGATGAAGGAATTAATGAAAGCTCCTGTGATTTTTGATGGAAGAAACCAATATGACGCCGATGAAATGCTTGAGAACGGATTTGAGTATTATCAGATTGGTGTTGGTCAAAATAGCGTGGAATGGCCAAGATAAGTAATAATAACTGAATGGAGAAAATAAATGAAGAAAATACTTGTGACAGGAGGAGCCGGCTTTCTCGGCTCCAACCTGTGTAAGAAACTGCTGGATGAAGGAAATGAAGTTATCGCGCTTGACAACTTGTATACAGGGCGTATGGAAAATATACAGCCATTTCTGAAAAATCCTGCATTTCAGTTCATAGAGCATGATATCATAAATCCTTTAAAAATTGATGTTCCAATAGATGAAATTTATAATGCAGCATGTCCGGCAAGCCCGCCTCATTATCAAAAGTCCCCGACATTTACAACAAAAACGTGTGTGCTGGGGATGCTGAATATGTTGGAACTCGCCACAAAGCTTCAGGCAAAAATACTTCAGTTTTCTACCAGTGAGGTATATGGTGACCCACAGATACACCCACAGCCCGAGTCCTATAGAGGAAGTGTTAACCCGATAGGAATCCGTTCCTGTTATGATGAAGGGAAGAGGTGCGCTGAAGCACTTTGCTTTGATTACAATCGGGAATTCGGGACCCGTATAAAGGTAATCCGTATATTTAATACATATGGACCTAATATGGATCCAGCGGATGGGCGGGTAGTATCTAATATGATAATACAAGCACTGCAAAATAAAGATATAACAATTTATGGAGATGGAACCCAGACACGTAGTTTCTGCTATGTAGATGATTTAATCAGTGGAATTATGCGGATGATGCAAAGCCGAGAGGATTTTAAAGGGCCGGTAAACTTGGGGAATCCCAATGAATTTACAATTTTAGAACTTGCTGAAAAAATCATTAAGCTTACGGGTTCCCATTCCAAATTACAATTTAATCCTCTTCCCTCGGATGACCCAATGCAGCGAAAGCCTGTCATTGAAACAGCGTCAAAGGAACTAGGATGGAAACCGGAAATTCTTTTGGACGAAGGCTTAATTCCAACAATACGATATTTTGACCAACAATTAGAAAAATGATATCACAAGTCCTATTTTTTTTCTTTCTTTTATTAAAACAGTTTTACTTTTTTCCCTCCGGATCAGTTGGTTTTGCTGATATCTGCCTGACTTTGTGCTTTTTAACTTTAATATATGAAGCACTGAAACATAAAGGCTGGCAGACAACACCAACTGTGTTTTCCGGTAAAGATAAGATTATTTATCAGGACGGTAATCTATACCTTTTTCTTTTTTGTGTTGTGATAATAAACGCTGCCTATACCCTGACTCAGAAAAATAATGATTTTATTAAATATTCTTTGTTCTGGCTGTATAATGGGATGGCAGTCTGGTGCTTTGCAAAATTGGGACAGAAAAAAGGATTTGAACAATGTCTAAGTAGAGGATGCAGACTTAACATACTTATCCAAACAGTTATTTTGATTTCCGGACGGGGAAGGTTATTCTATGAATCCTGGGGCGGAATCCGTTATATGGGAACCTTTAACGATCCAAACCAATTAGCATTTTATATATTTCTAATGATTTTATTATTATATCTTTGTAGAGAAACAAAGAGTAATGCAGACTGGATTTTTTACATATTAGCCTTTATTATAATCAGCGTTTCCAAATCAACAGGTGTCTTTCTGGGAACCATTATATTTATAGCAGGAATTGGAATAGAAACAACCTGCCAATTATACTCTGGCTGTAAATCACGAAAAATGCTGTATGGGTTATGCTGGTTTGGCCTTGCATTCATTTGTGCCGCTGCCTGCCTGATAGTGATGCCAAAAAATGGTTTCTCAGTACAGGCAGGGCAATTCACATTGCTGCAGAGAGTACAGGAAAAATTGTGGAAAATAAAGGAAAACGGAGCCATAGAACTGGTTTATGACAGGGGATGGGAAAAACTATTCCTCTATCCCAGATATGTGTTATATGGCGCGGGAGAAGGTGGATTTGAGCGTTTTGCCATGGCGAGGTACATTAATGAAATACATTCAAGCTTGCTGAGTGTATTATTCTGTTATGGTATTATTCCCACAGTTCTACTCCTCCTATGGGTAAAACGACAGATATTACAGACTGAACGCTGGATGCTGGCGGCGATACTGGCGCTTTTTGCAGAAAGCCTTTTCCTGGTCAATTATCGTCAGCCTTTGTTTTGGCTGGTGATAATGTTTGGGCGGATTTGTAGGGAGAAAGCGATATTTGCGGGGACAAAAACTAACTCCTTTTTCCCATAAAATCCCAGTAAAACCAGGTTCTACGCTGGGGAATTATGTATTTGTTACTCAGTACCTGTACATTAAGATAATCAATCCGTTTTTCCAGCTCCCACAATTGAATATCTCGCCCCTGTAATCCACCGCATTTTCCGTTCTTTGTAAGTACAAGTATAGCACAAAAGGATTTTTACAGCATTACCAATTCCAAAAGATACTGAAAGTTTGACGTTTCCAGACTGAAAATTTCGGTCCATCGGTCTGTTGGTTTCGCCTTGCTGGTCTAAACATGTATTTTGTGCTAAAATCTTTCTTGTACTGGAAATACAAGAAAGGAACATTTTATCATGCAAAACTGAACTACAATTCTTGGCATTATCGATATGCGCCAGCGGAGCATTTCGTATAATGACTGTTGCAATCGGTATCATGTCGGCCACAGCACGGTGAAACTTATTATCTCCCGCTTTAGTGAGATTGGAAAGAATCTTACCGCATTACGCCAAATAGCCCCTGAAGATGTGGAAACATCCTTCTATCCGCCAGAAAACATCCGTAGAAAAGAAGACTTCCGCCATATCGGACTATGTGGCTATTCACGATTTGTATTATGCGGGAGGGAAGTAAATCTAACCTATATTTCGTATAGCTGAAATACAAGCAGGAGCATCCATTCGGTTATCAGTTCACACAGTCTTGTTATTATTGCAACGTATATATTAATCACAGCTTTGATAAACTACGGATGGCTGTTGATGGGATTCACGGAGAAAAGGTCTATATCGACTGGGCAGGTAACCAACCAGAGCTTCTTATTGACAGCATTACAGGTGAAATCAAATAGGTCCACTTTTTTGTTACAGCGGTTAGTGTTAGTAACCTGGTCTATGCAGAGGCTTTTGCGGATGAAAAACCACTCCGTTTCTGTGAGGGCACTACTTTTTTGGTTCTGCTTCTGTTCTTTAGTAGAGGCTTCTCTTATTTCCAGCAAGTATTTAAATTCTGATATGATTGTACTTAATTATTCTTTCTCATACTACGCAACCATTTAATTATATATTCTAAAATAATAGCATAGAAAATAGTAAATACGATATATAATGCAAATTTATAACGATATTGACTCATATAATATCTAACCATATAACCAACAGTGTAATGGCAAATATACAGGGCATTAATCACCCCCCCCCCCCCCAAGCTCACAACATACAGCTCCAATCCTGCAAACAATCCCCACCAACAAATCCATCCCCGCGGTCCAACCACCTATAAGACCCTTACCAGAAATTTTTCTTAAAGTTTTACTCCCCAAATAAATCTCTTTTAAATTATTATCATTTTTTTGTTTTACTAAATGGGAGATTTGAAAATCACCTATTACAATAAATAAAAAACTTATAAATAGTATGCCAATAAGAATAAAATCCCAATAAGATGAAGCTTTGTAGCAGGTGACAATAGCACCTGCCAATACACCACATGTCCCTAAACAAAAAAATTTAGAGGAGTGTTTTATAACGAAATTTAAATGCTTCATTCTTTCACTTATTTTATAAACAAGTATACCTAATAGAATTCCTGCAACTGCCCGATAAATTCCTATGTTGCCATAAAGAGTCCAATTTCCCCATTCGTTCATATTACCACATGTGTTCAAAAAGTATCCATATATAAAAATTGGTAGATACCATATTACAAAATTAAACATAACATCTTTATATTTTAAAAAGAAATAAATTATAACTGGCAAAACAAAAAGAATTGCTGATACATACCAAAGCGGGGTTATGTGAAGGTATTCGTTTATACTAAGTCCACCCATTCTCAAAAGTAACATTTCAAAAGGCATAAAAACATACTCCTTTAAACTGCTTTGTTGAGATAAAATTAGCCATGTATCATGAACAAATACACAGATAATGATATAGGGCATTAGACGTCCTATTTTTTTAAATGTATAGTTTACTGCTGTGGAGGCTTCATGTCCTTGATAGTAGCCGACTTGTTCAAAATGTCTTATAGTGAAATAGCCAGTTATCATAAAAAACATTTCAACAAAGATATACCCACCAAAAAACAGATATCTTCCACTTGTACCCAGTAACCCTTGATGATAAATAATAATTATAAGTGTGCATAAAAATTTCAATATATCTATCTTATACAAATGTTTTTTTAGCATTACTGCTTACCTTTAATATTATACATTGATGGTGTTAAGAAATTGATTTTTACGCCTTGAGCCTTAATTGTACTTGCCATAACAAAGTTAAAATTATCATCGCGTTTTTTGTGGTTGCGCATTGCTACATCGTAGTAATTATCTTCTTCTGCTTTGTAACCATCCGCACCAGCTATATATGCTTCTTTTATGCCCATTCTATTAAGAAGTCTTAAAACTAAAATCAGATTATTACTCCCCTGTTCAAATGCACCTGCAATACAATTATAATCAATCCTATAATCTGCGGGTCCGCCGATAAGATTTGAGGTAACAATTAATCTACAATCATAGGTAACCAATTTATCATATCGCTTATTATTGGTAAAAAAAGCATAATCTGCATTAATCATTTTACTACTGGGTATAAAATTAAGGGCTATTGTCAAAGGATGATTTTGATTAATGAATTCAGCAATTTTATCTTCATAACTGTTAAGTGTACTACCTGGAGCAAGAATCAGGACATTTCTTCCTTTAAATATATTCTTTAGCTGATTGATATCATTAGTATCATCTATATGGCAATTTAGATAGTCTTTATATAATTCATCTGCATAGCTCGAATCAAAAGCAGTTTTTTTATCAGGCAGAATACGGCTTAATAGATGGTTGATATCTTTGTGGGTTAGATTTCCTTTTTCTAGAAAATACTCCGCATAATTGCGATGCAGATTATATTTAGCACTTAAAAAATAGGCCGGCGTATATCCCCATCCACACTTGTTTTTAATCATCATTATATGATCTTCAATTGCATCCAGCATATAGTCTATATCATAATTTTTATTGTAATACATATTCAAATGATGAGCCATCAATTCTATAGATAAATTTCCAGGAACTCTCCCCATTCCCATAAGACTTCCATCTATTATAATTTCTCTGTTGATATGCTTGGTTAAAAAGCTTTGTGCCATTGAGAAACTTTGTGCCATATTTTCATGCAAGTGAAGGCCTATCCGAATCTCTTTATTCAAATTGTGATTAACAATGCCTATGATTCGCTCTAAATCTTCAAAATTCATACTTCCAAATGTATCTACAATTGAGAAAGCCCATGGCTGTATTAGATTAACCTGTTCAATAATATTTAAAAGTTGAACGTCCGAATATCCCATAATATTAATCGGATTACAGCTAACTTTGTATCCTTTATTTTTAACTTTCTGGCAAAATAACATTCCTTCTTGAATATCGTAATCATGAAATGTTACCCGGATAATATCAATATTATTACCATCATAATCCTTTAGATTATCTAAATTATAAAAATTATGTAAGGCCATGGCTGAAAATAAAGTTTTGTTAGATTTTGCAGGAAGAACTTTTTTTAACTCTTCTACCGTTGACCATCTGGTAACATCTTTATCATAATCTACATTTCTAAGAAAACCTACTTCAACAATATCTACATTGGCTCGGACTAAACTGGAAATAATCTCCTTTATATTATTAAAACCAAATCTCCAGTCATTAATATATCCGCCATCTCTTAATGTGCAGTCTAACAATTTTATATTACAGTTTTCCATAACAACTCCTCCTTGTCGCTTATAATTGTCCGGACTTTTTCCAAATCCTTATACGTATCAACTGAAACCGTTTTATATGGAGATGAAATCATACGCACAGGTATACTATTTTCAATAAAACGTAACAAATCATTTTCCTCTGCCTTTTCTAAAACAGAACGTTCTGTATCATTATAAAACTTCAGAGCTTTTTTTGAAAAGATCTGTACACCTGTTACTTTTTCATAGTGATAATCTAAAAACCCCTTAGGATAGGGAATTGGGCTTCTTGATATCATTAATGCATTTCCCTCTGAATTACAAACTATTTTTTGATTACTAAAATCAATAACTTCGGTTGCTTCAGTAAGTTCATTGGTTAATGCCGCTACATAGTAATCTGGTGTTTTTGATTGGGGGAGTATGAGTGATAAACATTTTTCATTAAAAAGAGGTTCATCACCCATAATAAGTAAATATAGGTCAGCATCAATTAACGTGGATACTTCATAAAGTCTTGAAGTGGGCGTATCATGGTTTACCGAGGTCATAATAACCGATAAATTCAGTTTATTGCATACTTCTTCTATTCTCCGATCATCAGTAGCTATGATTATCTTATTTAAAAGTGTACTCTTTTTTGCGCTTTGATAAACCCACCAAATCATAGGTTTTCCACAAATATCTGCAAGTGGTTTTCCTGGCATTCTTCCTGAACCATAGCGGGCAGGAATAACGCCAATTATTTTCTGATTACTTTCTGATGAATTACTCATCTTTATGCCCCCCTTGCACGCATGTTGTTAATAGAATCCTATTCAGTTCTGACACGGTATGGCATAAACCAGCACACTCAATTCCGTCTAAATCATTAGCGCTTTTAAAACCAAAGCCATACAAAACTGCGATAAAATCGATTCCTGTGGCCCTAGCACCCACATAATCATACATACTATCCCCAATCAAAACCGTACCGCTTTTCTTCGCTCCGCAGGCGTTCATACATGACCTGACAATATCCTCTTTTTTAAATTTTCCCTGTAAATCGGCCCCCATTACATAATCAACTAAATTTGTAATACCAAAGTAGTGTAGTATTGAGACTGCATTCTCATGACTCTTATTTGTTGCTACGCATAGGTTAATATTTCTATTTTTAAGTTCTGTAAGTAATTCATAAATACCATCATACAGCTTAGCCTCAAAAAGACTATATCGTTTATAAAAATCCCGAAAAATATTGGTATTCTCAAGAGCTTCCTTATCGCTCATTTTGTAATACCTTTTTAAAGAGTCCTGCATGGGCGGCCCCACAAATTCCTTAAGAGTATCCATTGGCAATTCCTGCAAGTTCATTTGCTCTATCATTCTTTTGACCGCATTTATTACACCTTGAGTCGTGTCAAGCAGCGTGCCATCCAAATCAAATATAATAGTTGAGTACATATTTTTTTATTCCTCCTTAATCCCTAAAATAGAGATCCCTTGTATATACTTTTTCTTTTACTGGAAGAAGTTCATTGGACATTCTATTTGCCAAGATAATATCTGATTTCTTAGTAAATTCCTTAAAGTCCCTGATAATCTCCCCATTTAAAAACATTTGTTTTTTATAGAAAGGTTCATATATAAGGATTTTCCGTTGCGCCTGCTCTAACTTCTTTATAATATCCTGGATTGCAGATTGCCGGAAATTATCAGATGCGGCTTTCATGGTCAGTCGATATATACCAATTGTTTTTGCCCCTGATTTTAATACTTTAGATGCAATAAAAGTTTTTCGTGTGTCATTTGCCTCTACAATTGCCTTAATTAAAGTATTTGGTATATCTCCAAAATCCGCTAATAATTGTTTTGTATCTTTTGGCAGGCAATAACCACCATATCCAAATGAAGGGTTATTATAATAATCGCCAATTCTACTGTCGAGACAGATTCCCTTAATAATCTGTTGTGTATTAAGGCTTCGTTCTTCTGCATATATGTCTAACTCATTAAAAAAGGCAACTCTCATTGCTAGATATGTATTAGCGAACAGTTTAATAGTTTCTGCCTCAGTGGAACCAGTGTAGACAATATCAACTTCTTTTCTAATAGCTCCCTCAATTAACAATTCTACAAACTTCTGAGCCTTTTGAGAATTCGATCCGATAACAATTCTTGATGGATATAGGTTATCATATAGTGCTCTACCTTCCCTTAGGAACTCAGGTGCAAAAATTAGGTCTTCGATTCCTAATCTACTCTTCATTTTTTCGGTATATCCTATGGGCAATGTAGACTTTAAAATAATTACAGTATTTGTATTAATATGGATTATGTCCTTTACTACATTATCTACGGCCTGAGTATCAAAAAAATTGGTCCTTTCATCATAATTTGTAGGCGCTGCAACAACAATATATTCAGCTTCTTCATATGCCTCCTTTTTATCCAACGTCGCCTTTAGGTTAATATTTTTATTCAAATATTCTTTAATCTCACAATCATCAATTGGAGAAATTCCATTATTTATTTTGTATACTTTTTCCTTATCTACATCTAATAAAGTGACAATATTGTTCTGAGCTAATAAAATAGCATTGGCCAAACCTACGTAACCAATTCCTACAACAGTGATTTTCATTTTTCCCTCTATTCTCTTCAGATAATTTGTTTAAAATATTCTATTGTTTTTTCAAGTCCCGTTTGTAAATCAATACTAGGTTCCCAACCTAATTCTATTTTGGCTTTTGAAATATCTGGTCTTCTTTGGATTGGGTCATCCACTGGGAGTGGCTTATATACAATTTTAGATTTACTTCCTGTCATATCAAGAATTATTTCAGCTAGTTCTTTGATTGTAAATTCTCCTGGATTTCCAATATTTATGGGACCTGTAATGTGAGGTGATGAGTCCATTAAAGCCATCATCCCTTTAATTAAGTCATCCACGTAACAGAAACTCCGTGTCTGCAGCCCATCTCCATAAATAGTTATATCGTTTCCTTTCAATGCTTGCACGATAAAGTTAGAAACGACTCTTCCGTCATTAACATTCATTTTAGGTCCATATGTATTAAAAATACGCATAACTTTTATTTGAATTTTGTGCTGCCTGTAGTAGTCAAATAGGAGAGTCTCTGCGGCTCGTTTTCCCTCATCATAACAAGAACGTATTCCTATACAATTAACATTCCCATGATACGTTTCCACCTGTGGGTTTATCAGAGGATTACCATAAACCTCGCTTGTACTTGCTTGTAATATCTCCGCATGATTCTCTCTACAGAGTTCAAGCATATTCATTGTTCCGATAACGTTGGTTTTTAAGGTTTTTATTGGATCTGTCTGATAATGTACTGGACTTGCAGGACAAGCTAAGTTGTATATCTGATTTACCTCTAACTGAAGTGGCTCCACAATATCATGCTCTAATATAGTAAAATTAGAAAACCCTATTAAATGTTTAATATTACATTTACTACCCGTCAAAAAATTATCCAAGCATATCACGTGTCTGCCTTTCTTCAACAATGCCTCACATAAGTGTGCACCCAAAAAGCCGGCTCCCCCTGTTACCAAAACTTTATTGTCCATACGTGTTCTCCTTATCTAGCCAAGTCTTTTTTCTTGGAAATTAAAAATTTTTAGTTACATTTTTTAATGAATGAGCCACAGTTATAGTTATTTCTCTATATAAAGAATAAAATTTCTATATGGGTCCTAATTCCATTTGCTTCACCTACCGACAACCACGATATGTCAAATCAACTCTCTATCGTATTATTTTACAATATGACAACATTAGTCCGATTAAAGGTTTTATCGTAAACTTTTCCTTTAAAATATCTTTATAGCAATTAGCTGCTTCCTCAAAATTACCTGCAAAGTGATAATTACGTGCAATCATATAATTATTTATTCTTTTCTGGTTGTTAATTAATTGATTCACTTGTGCTTCTGTATATCGTTGTGGATCTAAACGTTTAAAATACTCAAGGTGCATATTACAGGTGGCCTTTGTATACTCTATAGTCCGAAGCGTCAAGCTCTGAGCCGTTCTTCTATACTCTCCTAAAAACATGTTCAAATGATAAAACACACATCCTTGCTCTGCCAATTTTATCCAGCACTCGATATCTTCACCCGCTCTTTTTCCATCTTTAAAGGTATTAGCTTTCACAAGCCTTTCTCTTTTTACAACAACGGTAGAGGTTGATAATGAATTGCCATTTATGACCAAATCATCCAAGTATGGCGATTTAAGTGTTCGATAAATGTTTTTAGTTTTCTTTCCCTTTAAATCAACTTCAATTTCATCGTGGTACACCACATCAATATTTCCATTAGTTTCAAAAACAGCGTTAACTTTTTCAAGTTTATCTGGATACCAGATATCGTCTGCATCCAAAAAGGCGATATAACTTCCGTTTGACTTTTCAATGCCTGTATTTCTGGCACTGGCTGCACCACCATTTTCCTGTATAGTATATATAAGAGGAAAATGTGGAAATTCTTTTTGAAAGGACGCAATACTTGAAGAAGTATTATCTGTTGAACCGTCATCAATAACAATCACTTCAAAATCTTGAAAGGTTTGTTTGCGTACGCTATCTAAACACTTTTCAATAAATGCTTCTGCATTATAAGCAGGAATAATAATGCTATACTTCATTTGAACTCCACCTTATTATTAAAATTTAACATCCGAGATATTGAATCTGGATTTATTGGTTCAAAATAATTTTGTATCCATTTTTTATCTCTTGAGACTTGAAACTGAGATATTTTTTTTTGTAATTCGATAGCAATATCTTCTTGTGAGTATACAATTTTATAAAAGTCCTTCGGTACTGAATTTGGTATGGCATGGTTTATTAAATCACCTTTCGGAATGTAAATCAAAAGATTAATACCTTGTATAATTAATTCCATCCCACTTGTTGTTGTAGAAATTATTGTTATATCAGAATCTAATGACCTATCTGTCAAATTCCCATTGACAAACTTGTAACTTAATCCTGTAACAACGTTATAATCAGATAGAACCTTATTCTGATTGACCGGATGATTTTTTATCCATACTTCAAAATTTTCCTTTCCTGATTTTTCAATTGCCAGGAACGTATTTCTTAACATCTGGTAAGAAACTTCTTTATAATAGGATAAGACAATTAAAATCCTTGTTTTCCCAGAATTATATTTTTGTTTATATTGTTTATTACAGCAATTATTATATCGCAAAGCTGGACAGACAATGACTTTTAAATCATTACAATAGATTTTGATTATATCTATATATGCGTTTCCAATAACTCCAAATATATCAGGCACTTTTTGCTTTATATATTGGAGGGTGGATGGGTAATAACCTAAATCATTTTCCAAAATAGGAAGTCCAATGTATCCTAAAATACTTTTTTCGTGATACCACTTTCGTACGCCTAATGTAAACCCGATAGAACTGGGTTGACCTTCATACCATAATATAAATTTATTAACGTTTACTTTTTTACTTTTAAGTCTTTTGATAAAATGATAAGCAATTAAACCATCAATACTATTTTGATACATAATCCCCGAAGAAATATCGCTTCTCATTAACATTGAAATATCTAAACCATTAAAATAGTATTTTTTTAAAACAAGCGGCAGACATAAAATCGGCCAAATAAGCATAGATAGGTAATCTTTGAATTTAAGAAATTGCTCTTTAACTAAAAATGGATATTCCTTTTCTGCTTTTAGTTTTTTTAAAAAGCTACTAAACGGGAGATTACAATTATTTACCAATATAGAAGAAAAATATAAATTAAATCTTATTTCTGCGTTCGGTAATAGATTATTAAAATATCGGTCCATATATCCATTTTCAGTAAAACAAGTATGTAACACAAACGTATCTATGATACAAATAGGAACATCAGACTCTAAAGTCGGCTGAGATAATAATTTTTTTATTTGAATAAACTCCGCCAATCTGAGACACCATAAATAAATATAGATACAGCTATTCCATAACCATCCTTTTTGCCTTTTAGATTTCGAGTATACTTTTATTTCTTTATTATATTTTTTAATATATCGCTTTGTAATAATTTGTATATTTTTATCATCCACTATTATTTTTGTAATATAATTTTCCTTCTCTATCACTTCAAGGATGAATTGTATCTTATACAGGCAGGTATACACATACATCGAGTTTCTGGTTGATGTTTTAGTAATCCACCATGCAAATTTATTATGTATATTCACAGAGTCAATAAATTTAACATATGCATCCCTTTGTTCTATCGCAATCTCATTAAGCCTTTTTGTATGTTCTACACTTAAATTATTTAAATCCAAGATTTCCATGCGTTAGTCCTTTAAATAATCTAATAAAATATTTCCTATTAGTTTTCCTTCAACTTTTCCATTGTAATCTTTACAAATATATTGAGTCATAAAATCAGTGTATTTATCATTGTCTATTGACAGAAACACTTCAATCATTTTTTTATTATACAAATTAGAAACATTTAATACTGGTTTTCCTAACGTTTTAGCCATGCGTCTAATAGTTAAAGCACCTTCAATAAACTTCATCTCAATTTCATTATTGGTTGAAAATATGATAGGTTTTCTAAACGCTACAATGGAACTTATACTATTACTTTTATGATAAATAACAAACTTAGCATCTCTGATTAACAAACAGGTTTTTCCTTTTATAATTCTGAAACCCTGAAAGTATTCTTTTTTTTCTATATAGGTAGATCTCGGGTGAGCTGCAATGATGACCTGTAGATTAAATTCGTTTTCTATAAATCTAAAAAAACGCTCCATATCAGTATAATACAACTGAGGATTAAGCTCTATGCCATTGCCGAGCAAGTCCGGATGAAATGGGAAACATTCATCTATGAATACGCAGTAGTCCTCAGCAATAAGCCTGGGTTCGTTTTGGATTCGTATGCATTCATCATAATCATTGGTATGCGCATACATTAGTTTGGTATTTCGGTTACACATCTGTGTTTTCCAAAAAAGCTTTTTATATGCTTCATCAAATCCACCCCCCATTACAAACTCCGCCGAACGATATCTGAAGATACCCTTTGGTATTCTCAAATTAAGGGAATACAAAATACGTTTTAAGGATAAGTCATGTAAATAAGCCTTACCTCTATCCGCAAATGAACGTTTTGCATCCACATTAATCATCATATAAAAAAATGCCAAATGATTTTTGGTTATTGCTTTATAAATAAACCTACTCTCAGGGCGATAGTTAACCACATTTAGAATCAATGTACTTTTGGGCATATGGTTAAAATAATATGAAATCTCATCTTTTGAAAATGCGAGCTTTATATTTTTTTTAGAGTAGTCAATATCAGGCTTGGTTTTTTCATAAGCTACTGGTGCCAAAATCGGTGAGCAATCTAATCCTGTTATCCGAATACCGTTTTCTTCTAAAATATCCAAACCAAAACGACGATACAATCTAGCCAGAATCGGTGTTTCCATTATTAAGCAAATTTCCTCATATCTCATATGTTTTTCCTCATAAAGTTCAACCTGAAAGCTTTATTTTTGATTTCATAAAATAAACTAAGTATAATAATTAGAAATAGTGCAGAATAGCGATAAATTGGATAATCATATAAAGTCACCATTAAGCCAGATAAAATAAAAACATTACACCCTCCCAATATAATCTTTTTAAATGGGAATACGTCAATATACATTTTTTTGTAGATAAAAAAGTAATCCATAATAATAAAAATGATATTACAAACAATTGTGACATATGCTGCAGCAATATAGCCGAACCAAAGGATACCATAATAATTGAATATCATATTAAAAGAAGTCCCTAATATCGTTATAATTGGTATATATTTCAATTTTTTATAAAAAGTTGCCAAGGTAATAATCAGCATATTAAAAAAAGAAAAATAAAACCCTACTACAATTGGCATCAGCACATATACTCCGTCATAATATTTATTACTAGCCATAATTTGCATTATTAAAGGAGCGGTTGCTGAAATGGAAACTGTAACCAATCCCACAAATAAAAATAAAATACTTGTAATCTTTTTAATATCTTGGATATTATTTGTTGATAGCTTAGTAAACATCCATGGTTGAAATCCTTGTCCTACACAGTTCCATAACGTCTGCATAATTGAACCAATTGCAAAAGGAACACTATATAAGCCAGCAAAATAATCACCACATAAAAAAGATATCATTAATTTATCGGACTGAGATAATATTTTAAAGCCAACTAGTTGAATCATCATCGGTAAACCAAAAGATAATGCATATTTCCAGTAGGAAGTTTGAACCAAATTTTTATGGCTGCTTTTTAAATAAAAAATCACCACTCCAATTCCTACCACAATTGTTCCGACATTGCTGCCAATAATTTTTGCTTCTGCCATAAAATCAGGAAAATTCATAACGCCGACTAATCCCATTGTTATGTTTAATGATATATATATAAGTGTACATATAACTGATTTTTTATAGTGAAATTCCAATTTTTGGTGAGCAAAATAATATGACATTGCTAAATTAAAAAAAGTTCTAATATAAAGTAAAATTTCTAATTCAAGAGGGTAATTTACTTTTAAAAATGTAAAAAAGAAATGTACCAAAATCGATCCGGCAATGGTACTTAAACCTAATAAAACCAGCATAGAAGATATATATCGGTATATATCTTGTTTAAAATCGAAAAAAGCTTTATTTATACTTGTTACTAGAGAGAGAGAGATTACAATCCCAATAATATCTTGCCAAGCATTATATGCACTAACAATTCCATAGCTGTCTGGTGGCATAAGTCTTGTGAAAATTGGAGTTGTTAAAAAGCTGAAAGTACTGGTTATAAATGTACATACAAACATCCAAAATGCTGCTCTGACCGCATTTATATTTAATTCATAGTTATTACTCATATAATTTTAATTAAATCCCTTCTAAATCCCGATTCTTCAACATTATCAAAAGACTTAAAGCAAACATATTATTAATTGACATCCAAGTTCCATATGACACATCGTGGACATACATTGAAATAAAGGATAATGCGGCTGCAATCTTTATAGGATTTTTTGATTTTATACAAGGAATACAATACTTTATACCAACAAAACAAAAAAATAAAATGACAGGAACAATTCCCAAATATCCAGACGAATATAGCCACATTCCCGGCGCGCTTGGCAAAATAAATTCTTGCCGTTTAGTTAAAGTCCACCCTAATCCATAACCTAAAGGATTTTTATTGAGAGCTTCAATCACTCGTCCATAATTGGAAGTAGTTCTAATTAATGAAACAGTATCTTTAGTATTAACATTATTTCCCCTATCAAAAATAGAAGAAATTCTACTGTTAGGATTTTTTAATGAGTAATAGTCTAGGGCATATAAAAGTAATACAGCCGATACCATAAACACGCAAATTGCCAGTATAATCTTTAGAATATCTTGCTTACTGGTAAATGGTTTTTCCGTTTTACTTCTCAAAAATAGGTATATAAAAATAGCCGCAGCCAATGCTACATATCCTGCTCGAGAGAACGTCAAAATAAAACATAATAGAGCTGCACTCCCACCCCAAAAGTACTTATACCTTTTAGTCTTTTTAAATTTTCCAAACATAAAAAACATAGGAATATACATAAAATGAGCCAGTTTAGCAGGTTCAGGAAAATAACTTGCAGCTCTTAAAATATTTCCACTAGCAGAGTGATGAATCGAATTTGCATAGCCTAAAAAAAAATCAGCGCTTCTATAATAAATTTCTGCCCTAGAATTATAAACCTGTTTCATACCAATAGGTAAATTAAAGAAAACTAATAAAAACAAAATGATACATTGAACAGCAATAATGACCCCTATGCTATCAATTATGCCAACGATATAAGACGGCACAAGGGAATCCTTTCTATAAAATTCAATAACAAAAAATAAAAATGCTAGATTTATCAAATATTTTACCGCCTGAATAACCCCCTCCCCATCCAAACGGAGTGTACTTGCTACAATAGATAAAATAATCAATAATCCAATAAAAATATACACATTGTTATTAGAAAATCTTCCCGATCTTTTTATCAAATAAAAAATGCCCATTAAACAGATACAAGATAACTGTATAAGATTATCAATTGTATTATTAGATACTATCAGAGTTACTGTTTCTAACATATAAATGGCACTTATAAAAGCAAAGATATGATTAGGTCCCAATTTAAATCTGATTTTATCCAAAGCCAATCCTCTTTTCTATTACTTTTTCTAAATTATTTGTTCCGGTTTAACAAGCATTTATATTAAATTAAGCATTCTCCAATAAGCCGATATCTAGTACCATTTACTCCACACTTAAAAGCAGCTATGGTTTCCGTATGAATCTCATCGATACCTCCCAAATCCAGAAAAGAATAGCCCAGGTTTTTAATTACTAACATGGCCTGATATAAAAGAAGATTATTAGCATTTAAACGCCTTCCTTTGTTACTATTCCAGCCTATAAGGTAGGTTGCCGTAATACCATGTAAATAAAAAATATCATAAGCTACTAATTCGCCCTGAGTATTGGTCGCACGCAATACAATTAATTTATTTTTATTATTGCGGAAAAGTCCCTCTAATATAGCATTCGGAGTACCAGAATAGCCTTTTATTTTTTTATCTTCTTCATACAGCCTTAACATTAATTTCCAGTCTTCTGAGCCATCCTCTATGCGAACCCCTGACTTTTCGGCAGTAACCAGTGCATTTCTCCATTTGCTATTTAAGGACATGCGCAATTCATTTTCAGTTTTCCTTAAATCAACAGTACTTGATGAAAATCCCTGTCCATCCCATAATTTGATATGATAATTGGAAATGTATTCTAAATTGTATGGTGTCATTTCAATCCAAGGAGCGCATAGCATCGGTATTAGTGAGCGGAATTGTTTCTTTACCATATCTAAAATAAGTGTTTTATATTCAACATTATCATATTGTTCTATTAACAGAGGCCCTCTATTCACTCTATATAGCAATGGAATTTTAATAAAAGATTTGTAGAGAACTTGTATGACTCCAATTTCTTGATTCTCCTCATAAATAATTCCTCTGCGCAGGCCCCAGCCCTCGATTTCCTTTTTTACATCGCCATAATTCCAGTCCTGAAGTATGTTGCTTATATTGATTTTATTAAATATAATTTCCCATTTTTCTTTAGTTACTTTATCCCATTCTATGCGCAGATGTTCGGCCCAATATTGTTTTTTCTTTCTTGTTCCATATTTTTGAATTAATTCTTGTGGTTTGATAGATTGATGAATTGGTACCGTAAATATATTTTCTGATAGCTTTATAGCTGTAGCATGCAGAGCATCATTTTTTATTTCTGCTGGCAAATCTGGCCATGACTGCAAACAATAACCTTTTTCTAGAAGTTTATTGGCAAGTAATTGTTTATTTTTTAAACCTTCCCAAGTATAGGCCCCCACAAAAGGTACAGATGAACCTGAAACAATAGCGGTATTGCAAGTGCTTAATTCTTTTGATATTAAATAATTCATAACTTCTAAATTGTCATGTCGTATATAAGCGTACTCTTTTAATTGTTTAGGGCTAATTCTCTTCAAATGTCTTTCTGAATATGCGGAAATACGCTCTATATCTATGCCATTTCGCCTAGATATACAGTCTCCATAATGGGGTTCCACGAAATACGTTGGTTTTTTTTGTATTCTGAACATCTTTTGCATAACGCGCTTTAATAGCCATACATAATCATTTTTCCGCCTTTGCAAGGTTTTGATATCATTTAAAATGTTTTCTGCAATAGCTTTATTTTTCGAAGTAATGTTAAATTTTAAAATTGCACCATCTGGTATGGAAAGGCATTTATGAGGGCTAAACAAAATAAAATCACCGCTTTTTCCTATTTTAGAATTAGCAAATAGTGCATGTGTGCAGTCTTCAATTAAAAAGCATCGAATATTTTCGCAAAAAACTTTTGCTTTTTCTACATCTCTTTTTATACCAAAATAATGAACAAACAGAAAAAAGTCTACAGAATATTCTTGTTTTTTCCACTCCTTAATTATGTTCCAATCTGGCTCAAGTTCATTTGTAATAGGATAAAACCGTATTATCATCCAAGGCTCTTTAAATTTTTCTATAGTTTCCATACAAAAGAAGTCAGGTATCCATATTGTTATATACTCCAGTGTTTCCCATGACTTATAACTTGACAGTATTAACCCTATAGACATCCAAGATTCGGCTAATAAAATATCTTCATCAAAACTATTTGTCTGTATTGTTTTGTCTCTGTCGAATAACTGTCTCCATTGTGGCAATATAGAAATCGTAACCATTTCACTAATCCTCGTCTTTTATTTTGAATGCTAATTGGTCTAACCTTTTTCTCGCTTGCATATACTTAATATCTAAACCACCCTCGATAATAAAGCGTAAATAATTCAGATTATATTCTGCCAAAACACCATCCCTTCTAATTGCAATAGGATTTGTATTTTGGCTATTAAAGCCTCTAATTGCAGAAAAAATAATATAATAAAATTCTTGAGACATACTTAGTGATTTTTCATTAATACTCTCTAAATTTCCAAAGGGGTATGCAAAACAACAAATTTTATGTTCCAGAATATTTTCTAATATAATTTTGGAATTATATAATTCATATTTTAGTTTATCATCATCTTTAATTGTTGAAACTCTTGCATGGCTCAAAGTATGGGCACCTATACTATGTCCTTTTCTATGCATTTCTTTCACATTTTCCCATGACATAGGTTTCATTTGGTCCGTTAAGTCTTCTTCCGTTAATAATAAATCATTTATAATAAACTGTTTTTCTTGTTCTCTATTTTCGCAATCTATAAATTCTGTTGGAACAAAAAAAACACCTTTTACATTGTATTTATCCATAATATGTGAAGCTAAATAGGCGGATTTAAACCCATCATCAAAGGTTATTAATATACTAATTCCTTTATAATCATCCTGATATCCATTAATTAATTTTTTAAAAAAATCCAAATTAATAATCCGGTAATTCTTTTCTATTAAAAATTCTATGTGATTTTTAAAATCATCTAAATGCTCTAAATCAATATGGTGATACATTAAAATTCGTATATAATTCTTTTTAAATAATTTATTATATAAGTAAAAAAAAGGATATAAACCTCCCAACCATTCTCTAGGCTTCATTTCTGCATTCTCCTAAATAAATCAATAATATATTATAATATAAGTTCAATTAGTTCACTCCATGTTTTAGCATATGGAAATGGAGAGGTGACCATTTTAGGCAAATCAAATTGTATACATCCTTGTATAATTTGAACCATTGCATCAGCTAACTCAAAAATGTTATCAGATTCAACAAATTTTACGCGTTCATAACACCCGACAGCCTCATATGCATAGGGTAAGTTTGATATAATAATCGGTTTTTCTAGTGCTTTATATTCCATAATGGGCAACCCCCAGGATTCTAACTCAGATGTATAAAGTAAGCAATCAGACTCTTTCATCATTTCATATAAATTCTGGCGAGGTTGACATCCTAGCCAAGCAATATTTTTCAGATGCCCATATCTTGTTTTCAACATCTGTGTATATTTATTTTCGTTTCCATTAATTGTAAAGATTATCTTAAAATCATTAACATTTCTGCATTCCAATACATGGCACGCTTCACAAACAGTTTCATAATTTTTGTAGAATCGTGCAAGTGATGGATAGATAAATGTAAAGTCATGCTTTTTATCCGAATTATGATTCAAATTTGATTTAAATCCCACAGCAGGAATTGATGGATTAGCCACAATAATATTGTTTATATGTAGATTTTTTTTAAGCTTATTTGCCATCCATGTTTGCTGGACTATATAAGCAGATGCCTTGCTTTTGTTAATCAAATAAATATATTTATAAGCCAAAATAAACAGCATATTAGTATATTTAAAATACTTTAATTTTATTTTCATAAAGGGAAATGCAGTTTGACAATATGTATATATTTTATCCGCAACTACGTTAGGCGTAATATCATGCATGGATATCCATATTGCCACCTTATTTTTCTTTGAGTATTTTTTAAAAAATATAAGTTCATAGTATAGTCGTTCAACGTGATTTTTAGGCGATAATTCTATTAAATTAACTTTGTCAGAATATAGACTAAACTGTTTTGTATTATTGACGAATGCGGTAATTCGATATTTTTCATACACTTTTTTTGCTATTAGCTCATCTAGCAAATCATAGTAAATATTAAGTGTACCGCCATCTTTTAAATTAATTCCTGACATAATCAATTCTTGCATTTGTGTACTTTTCATTTACCTCCCAATAAACTCATAAAATTAGATTTTTTATAAATAGGTACTATTTAATCTTTCAAATGCTTTCGAGAATCGTTTTAAATCCTCTGGGGCCTTTAAACCAATTACCAAACGATAGAGAGTGTATTTTGGTCTTACGTAATATTTCGACCCTGCGTCAGCACAAAATGCTACCATTTCATTTGAAGAAAGATTTGGTAATTCAAGTACACAATTATGTGCAGCATCTTTCTTACAGTAATCTTTGTAACTGACACTTATGTATCCATTTTCAGATGCCCAAGTATAACCATCTGTACTCGGGGAGGGAATTAACGGGGAAAACTGGGTGGTATCAGTATTCAATCGAAGTAATAATTTCAGCGCTTTTGCATAGTTTCCTTTGTCCATCCCTTGTTACCAACCATATAGCATACATGTATTAATAGATCGGCTTTGTGGAAATTTCTTACATAATTTTCAATTTGTTTAAGCGTAATACCTTTATTATATTATTCAAAATTTCTTGGTTATCACTTTCTATCCCAGAGATGATTAACCTGCAGCCCTCCCCTTTCATCATTTGCATTGTTTCCAAATCCAAATTCACCTGCGAATTGCATAACCATCTTAGATAATTGTTCAAGTTCTTTTCAATTAGCAAATAGCAAATATCTATGACATTTTTCTTGTTTGTTGTGAAAGTATCATATCCTAATAACAATATCCTTCACATCCGGGAGGTATTCAGCAATATATTCAAACTTTCCCACAACGTTTTTCGGTGTCCTTAAACGGTTCTGGTGCCCGTGCATGGTTTGGGGATATACACAGAAGTTATATCGGTTTGAGCAACCTCAATCAGCAAAATATTGTATGGACGGATAGAGGGATACTGCAAAAAAGTAATCTTTTGATTCCAGAGGTTGACTTGTCAGTAATTATATTTCCCTGTTTATTGCTTTGGACATTTTCATCAAGGTAAATAAAGAAACTCTATTTTTTCTGAGGTCTATCCAGTACAATAGTGGACTTGCTGAACATCATTTTGTTTTCCAAGCTCACTTCCTATCATCTTTCCATATTTACCGATTCCATCCTTTCCACTATTTAAATTATTGCATACAATTATAAAATTCATCTGAGTCCTCACGACTAGCTGAACAGGTATTTTTTTAGCCTCCCAAACGCCTTAAAGCTTCTTCTTAAATCACTGGGATCTGTCAAACCAACTTTAATTCTATGTAAAATATACCATGGCCTTAAGTAATATTTTCTTCTGGCATAGTCACAAAATTCAACCATTTCATCAGAGGATAGTCCCGGCAACTCCAATACGCAGTTATGTGTCCCGTCGGCCCTGCTATAATGCTCATAATCGCTTTTAATGTAGCCGTTCTGCTGGGCCCATTTATAGGCTTCTGTACCGGGATAGGGGATTAACGGAAAGAATTGGGCTGTATCAGTTTTTAACCTCATGGCAAGTTCAAGCGTATTGTGCATTGTTTCTCTTGTTTCACCAGCATTTCCAACCATATAACATGCATGAATTAAAAGCCCAGCTTTTTTTGCATTTTTTACATATTGTTCAATTTGTTTAATCGTTGTCCCTTTTTTTATATTATTCAGAATCTGCTGGTTTCCGCTTTCAATCCCAGGAATAATAAGGCGGCATCCAGCCTTTTTCATGATTTTCATCGTTTCTAAATCTAAATTCACCCGCGCGTTGCACAGCCATTTCAATCGTTTCGGCAGCCCTTTTGCGATTAAAAGCTGGCAGATATCCAAAACACGCTGCTTATTGGCGGTGAAGGTATCATCCTCGATGATTACTTCCTTTACCGAAGGAAAATGTTCAGCGATATATTCAAACTCGCTGACTACATTTTGGGGGGATCTGAGTCTGTATTTATGTCCATGCATGGTCTGAGGATAAACACAGAAGGTACATTTACTTGGACACCCCCGACCGGTAAAAATCTGTATGGCTGGATAGTGCGCGGCAGCAAAGAAATAGTCCATCTCTGACAAGTGTTTCTTTATAAATTGAGATGCAAAAGGAATATCATCTAAATCAGATATGTATTCTGCATCGGCATTGTGGAGGATAGCTCCTTCCTGCCTGAATGTAAGGCCGGGAACAGTATATAATGAAGTACTATCCTGTAAAGCCCTGGCCAGAATGGAGACAGTATAATCATATTCTTTGCGTGCGATGCCATCAATAAGCGTTCCATAATTTAATGTTTCCTCTACCGTGGAGGAAGGATGGGTGCCTACCAACAGGATAAATGCTTCAGGATACTGCTTTTTCAGAGATTCTCCAAAACGAATATCATTAGAAATAGACGGGGTACTAGTATCCAATACAAAAAGGCGGGAATCCGAAGCGTTATCTGAAATCAATTTCAGACTTTGCTCTTCGTTAAATTGTTTAGCAGGCGCATCCAAAAAATATATATCAAATCCCTTTTTTTCAGCATATGCAGCCGCATATATGAGCCACAATGGATAATATAAAGCCCCACTTCTGGTTATTGCAGGACTTCGGGACTCTCTTGAAAATTTCCCCAGGTCTGCTTTGAAAGGCGGATTAATAAAACATATTTTCATTTAAAGTCTCCTTTTGATTTTTTTCTTTTTTGTAAAACATATACAAACCATTTAAGATAAAGAACCATACTATAAAATAAAGAAAAATGTTCAACGGTTCTATACATAACCCACATGCGTTCCAAACGGCTTTTTAGATTATGGGACAGTGAAGAAGGGACCTGGCGGTATGAAGCGAGGACCTGGTTAATTCCATAGGCGCATTCGATGCCCTTTAGCAAATTAACCCATGTAGATGTATCTTCTGCTCCATTAAGCAGGGGCATAGAAGGTTTTTCTATTATGCTTAAATCTAAACAGACAGTACAAGTCCATATAGCGGTTTGGTATAACACCTTTTGATAGGATATCGTCTCAGGGACTGGAACAGTCTGTTGAAGATATGTTCCATCCTCATTGATTAGACGATAGCTGGTGAAACTAAATGGACAGTTATGGAGTTCCATAAAAGACAATTGCACTTCTATTTTATTTGCATCCCATAAGTCATCGCTATCAAGGAACATCAGATACCGACCATTTGCAGCGGCTATGCCAGTATTTCTGGCAGATGCAACACCTTTATTTTCTTTAAAAGTAATTACCCTTATTCGGGAATCCATGTACTCATATTTAGCCAAGGTATTAGAACTTGCATCTGTGGAGCCATCATTAACTGCAATTAATTCCCAGTTTTGATAGGTCTGTGCCACAATACTATCTATTGCTTCAGCCAGATGTCGTTCAGAATTATATACAGGCATGATGATTGAAACAAGTAAGGGACCTTCCATATTAGCGTAATCCTTTCAAAATAATTCTTTACTATATGCAGGAAACTTTTCTGGTGCATTTTATGGATGCCTTTCAACTTTATTACTGTCTACGGCAACAAAAGAATCTTTTGTTGCATTAACAGCAGAATTCATATCAGCAAATCCCTCTGTACTTTCCCTTAAAAAAAGAATTTTTATAGTTTTAAAAATAATTTCCAAATCCAGCAGTAAAGAATAGTTCTGTATATACATCAAATCCAGCTTCAATTTATCATATGCGCTGGTATTATATTTGCCATGTACCTGAGCATATCCTGTCAATCCGCCCTTTACCTTCAATCGATACTCAAATTCCGGTATTTCCTTTGTATATTTTTCAACATGCTCAATCCGTTCCGGACGTGGGCCGACAATACTCATATCCCCTTTGAGAATATTAAACAATTGAGGCAGTTCGTCAATCCGCAACTTACGTATAAAATTTCCAATGGGGGTTATCCTGGAATCATGATTGGTGGCAGGGATAGATTTCCCCTCTTTTTCTGCATCTACCACCATACTCCTGAATTTATATATATTAAATATCCTGCCATCCTTCGTGCACCGAGCCTGATGAAATAGAACCGGACCTCCATCATTAAGTTTTATGAAAAATGCCGTAATTAAAAATACAGGCGACAACACAATAAGCGTCAGCACCGAAAGCACGATATCCATAGCACGTTTTATTATACGCTGTTCAAAACTGAGTCCTGTATTTCTAGACAGCAAAAGTGGCGTATCAAACAGGTGCAGACTTTCCGAACTTTTGATTAGAATGTCAGAAATTTTAGGTGTTATGTAAACTCGAATGGATTTTCCATAGCAGTATTTCAGTATCATATTTCGCAGTTGGGAAGGAACATCACAGATTATTACCCCATCATATAGCTCTATTTTTTCTCTCAAAGTTTCCAACCCCAAGGATATATGGGCTAATTCCCCAATAATAAATCGGTCCATCCGGGTATTTAACTTTCCCATCAGACTTTTAACCGGCCGATCCCCATATATGAGAACTACTCTTCTAGGAGGATAAAGGACCCGGTAAATCCGGTTAAAACTAAAACTCCATAAGAGAATAATAATAAATTCGATTCCAGTTACCGCTACCAATGGCATCAGAAGCTGAAAATGTTTTGTCAATAGCGTAATTTGAAGATATATCATGATATTGGCACAAACACTAGACAGCATCTGGGAATAAATAATATTGGCAGTCTGAAAATAGCCAATTTTGAATCCACCATACACCATATTAAAAACAAAAAGCAAAATTCCATAAACAGCAATCATCAGCCAATTTCCAGTGCGGTTATATGGTGTGTCCATCATTTTATTATAATAATTGAGCCAGATATAGCCATAGAATCCTATTTCTAAAGACAGGAGTACCATACTGTATATGAAGCGTATGAGCCGCTTGTATTGTTCCGGATTTTTCATTAGTAGACATCTCCCATATATTTATCAATACTTTTTATACATACTTGGGGGCATGGCTTCGCCATTCCGCAGAATATAAAAACACTGTAGCTATTATAACAATCTGACCTCCACCAGCCAGAACGTGGCATTGCGACGATTCGAGCGGGACGGATTATTTGGGGATATTACTTCCGATAATGCCTCTTATACCAAGCAAAAAGGCATTTCAAATCAATTACTTCCTATAATGTCCCTTATACCAAGTAAAAAATCCAATTTCTACCTTACTTCACACCAGCCAGCAATACCACCTCAGCCAGCCAACTAATATAATAACACTTGTTCCAAAAAAAGCAATAACAATATGTGGAAGAAAGGGAAGAAAGCAGCACTTTCTCTTCTTTTCCCATATATTCAGCCCTTTTAGCTTCTGTATAGTATAACATCAACCACCGTTTAACGCAACTCTTGTGACACTCTTAAATGCGAAAAAAACATTTAAATCTTTTTTAATAATTCATTATTGAAGCCCCATTTTAAACTTTTTATCGCAATTTACTCTAATAGTCTGATTGTACGGTTCCTATAAGGGACATTGTACGAAGTTTAATCTTAAACCTGAATATTCCACTATGTAAATCCAGCAGGAGTATTTCCAATGAAAAATTATGAACAATACAAAAGAATCCTACGGTTCCTGACATCTATTGCCATCTTAACCGTAGAAATCGGTATTTATTGGTTTGCCTGGAATCAATATTTCTCACAGGCTGCAGGAACGCCTTTCTTTCGTAAAGGTGATTGGCTCATGGCTATGGTATACGGACTGCTTTTACTATTTTTTTCAAAAATGTATGGCGGTCTGAAAGTTGGTTATCTGGAACGCGGAAATGTGCTTTATTCACAAATGCTTTCCATTATCCTGACCAATATGATTACATATCTGCAGATTGCCTTAATAGCCAAGCATTTCCTTAATATAATGCCATTCCTGCTGATGTTCATATTGCAGGCTGTTGCCATATGCATCTGGACATTCCTGGCAAACTTTTTATTCCAGAAATTATTTCCTCCCCGGCAGATGCTTTTAGTTTATGGCAACCGTCCCTCTTTAACCCTTATGGATAAAATGAATTGCCGCAGTGACCGTTATCAGATTAAAAACATTGTCCATATAGATGCAGGCTTGGAACAAATCAAGCAGATGATTCCTTCATATGACGCAGTCGTTATCTGTGATGTTCCATCTTCCATCAGAAACCTAATATTGAAATATTGCTATGGGAAAGGCATACGTGTGTATATGACTCCAAAGATTTCCGACATTCTTGTCCGAAGCGCCGAAGACATGACTTTATTTGATACACCTTTAATTATGGCGCGTAATGGACAGATGTCAATTGAACAGGCTTTTTTCAAACGGATACTTGATATCATCATTGCCGGAACTGCCTGTGTCATTACCTTCCCACTTATGGCAATAACTGCCGCCGCCATCAAACTACAGGACGGAGGGCCTGTTATTTACCGTCAAAGACGTCTGACCCTTAACGGTCATGTGTTTTATGTATACAAATTCCGCAGCATGACAATGGATGCTGAAAAAGATGGCGTTGCCCGGTTAGCATGTATTGATGATAACCGCATTACCCCCATTGGCGCCATTATCCGGAAAATACGTTTTGATGAACTCCCACAGCTTTTCAATATCCTAAATGGCGATATGAGCATAGTTGGTCCGCGCCCAGAACGGCCGGAAATTGCAGAACAGTACGAAAAAGAAATGCCGGAGTTCCATTACCGTTTGCGCGTAAAAGCTGGATTGACCGGATATGCGCAGATTTTTGGAAAATACAATACAACTCCTTATGACAAGCTGAAGCTGGATTTACATTACATACAAAATTACTCATTCATGCTGGATATCAAGCTAATTATCCAGACAGTAAAGATTCTGTTCATGAAAGACAGCACCGAAGGAGTTGCAAAGAATCAGACAACAGCAGCCCGGAGTAATCCCGGAGTAAAAGAAAGGGAGTAATTCATGTATCCTGATTACTCAGTTTTAATGTCAGTATACCAGCAGGATAATCCTTGTTTTTTCAGGATGGCTATCGAGAGCATGCTCAATCAGACGGTTCCAGCCAATGACTTTGTATTGGTATGCGATGGTCCCCTTACTCCTGAATTAAATGCAGTAATCGATGAGATAAGCCTTCAGAGTAAAAGCCTGTTTCAGATTCTCCGTTTGGAAACAAATATGGGGCTTGGCAATGCTTTAAATACCGGTCTTACTGCTTGCAGGAATGACCTGGTGGCAAGAATGGACAGCGATGATATCTCCCTGCCTTACCGATGTGAATTACAGCTAAAAGCATTTCAGGATAACCCTGAGTTAGCTTTATGCAGCGGTATGATTGCTGAATTCGAAACCACGCCCAGTCAGATAAAAAGTGTAAGACATGTTCCTCTTACACACAAAGAAATCATAAAATTCTCAAAAAAGCGGAACCCCATGAACCATATGGCTGTCATGTATCGGAAAAATGCAGTATTGAGCGCTGGAAGTTACATAGAAGTCAGTCTGGCAGAAGATTACTATCTTTGGGTGCGGATGTTCCAGAAAGGATACTATGCCATTAATATAAACCAGACGCTTGTGAACGCCCGTGTCGGAAATGGCATGTATACACGCAGGGGCGGATGGGCATATGCAAAAAAAATATGTAGTTTTCAATATAAAATTTGGAAGCTGGGATTCATCTCTTTTGGCAGGCTTGTGGCAAACTGCGTCATCCGCGGATGCGTCATTATGGCTCCAGGGCCTGTGAGAAGATATATATACGTAAAGCGGCTGCATCAAATATAACAGGCAGAAAGGTATGACATGTTTTTATCCATAATCACTCCCTTTTACAATTGCTTTGGCATAATAAAAAAATGTATCTCGTCTTTGGAGCAGCAGAGCTGCAGGGATTTTGAATTAATCCTTATTGATGACGCCTCAACCGATATATCTACAGAGCAATTAGATCAATTAGTCCAATCTGCAGATATATCCATTCACTTATTGCATAATGACAAAAACCATGGTCCCGGTTATTCCCGTAATCGTGGTATCCATATCGCCCAGGGAGATTATTTGCTTTTTTTAGACAGTGATGATTGGCTGCATGATAATGCCATTCATATACTTAAACAACTTATATCAAAACATGAATATGACTGTATCATATTCGATTATTTTATTGTAAGCAGCGGTCAGACGTTGCGTTCCACAGTAGAAAGACGGAAGCAGGGAGAACTAAAATGGGATGATGCGCTTCTATATTCATCCGGCAGTGTATGCTGCAAACTATATCGGTCATCCATAATCATAGAAAATAATATAACATTCCCTGATATTTACATCAAAGAAGATATGGTATTTAACAAACTGGCCTTATCCTGCTGCAAAAACATCTTTTATCTGGAGGAAGGTCTTTACTACTACAATATACATCCCAACTCCCTCATGCACTCAGAAAAAGCCTATGACGTACGCAATGATATTATTGCATTTCAGGTCCTGGTAGAAAACCTATCTCAGTATCCAGATATCCTGACTGCTCTCATGCTCCGCGAATTATTGTATGCAGGCACCCTCCATATGTTATGCTCCAGGAGTTGTAAAAAAGACGTATCGGCTTTTGTCTCTGAGATAAAGAATAGGTATCCTGGTTGTCTAACCCATCCATATATTACAGAGTTGCCCTTTCGTATGAGGCTCTTCCTATTCGGCATCAAGCATAGGCTTTGGAAATTACTATACATTATGGCATATTTAAAAATAAAATGTCGCCGCTAATACATATACATTACGTTACAAATCATTAAAGGTTAAGGTGATACATGGCTGTACATATTGGTTTATTAATATATATATGCGTATTAGGATATATTTTTTTTAAAAACGGTGTATCAAAATCTGGAAACAGATATTTTGTCATAGTCTCGTTTATTGCCATATTCCTCATCCAATCAATGCGGGGGCTGGATGTAGGAGCTGATACACCAGCCTACATACGTGGTTATCTTAATATCAACTCCCTGACATCCAGCTGGGAATCGCAAAATTGGGAAAAGGGATATGTTCTCTTAAACAAGATAATCGGAACAATAACAGGTAATAATCCATACTGGCTGCTCACTATCATTAGTGCTGTGATTTTGATAGGAATAGGCTATTTTATTATAGAAAACACCGCTCCCAACCAATCAGCCTTCTGGCCTGTTTTCTTCTTTGTCACACTTAACCACTATTTAACCTCAATGGTAAGTTTACGGCAATACTGTGCCCTGGCAATAGGAATTAACATTTATACTGTATTGAATAAAAGCACAGGAATGAAATCCTATGTGAAATCCATCCTGCTATTTGGAGCCGCAATGTCTTTCCATACATCCTCCATTGCATGCCTGGTTATAATATCGTCCTTTGCAATTAAACAGATAAATCAAAGAACTGTATTAATCTGCATTATTGCCTGCCTTATTATTTATTTGAATTTTGATTCATTGCTCTATATTGCTTTTAAGCTATTCCCACGTTACTATGCCTATTCAGAAATGGGACACACAAAGTTTTCAGGCGTTGCTTTCAGTAATACATACACTGTCTTTTTAGCGGCAAAACTAGGCTTTACCATTCTGGTTTTTATGCTAAATCCGATTTTGGACACAAACAAGGAGCTTTACAGACTTCTGCTATTTGCGGTGATTGGGGCAGGTATCAGTGTAATGACCACCAAGGTTGCACTTATATGGCGTTTCGGTTATTACTTTGACATTTTTCTCATCTTACTGATTCCTAAAGTAATCTATCGTATAAAGGCAATGAAAGCAAGCATGTTTTTTATCTGCTTCCTGGCAGGATGGTCTTATTACCTATATTTATTGTTTGTTAACACCGCCTATTGTGTACCATATCACACTTTCTGGAAACAGCTTTAATCAACCAGTCTGGTAAAGGTAAATTATGAAACGAAATAATGTCATAAAAAATACAGCCATGCTTTACGGAATGAATATCGCAAAGCTTGTTTTTCCATTACTCACATTGCCCTACTTGACAAGGGTGTTATCCGTACAATCATATGCCGCAGTAGCCTATACAAAGTCTGTTATGTCCTATATGCAGATTCTGGTCGATTTCGGTTTTCTTCTTTCAGGAACAAAGGATGTTGTCCAGGCATGCCAAAATAACCAATCCTTAGGCAAGGTGACTTTTGAAATATTACTGGCAAGAATCGTGTTATCTATAGCTGCGTTCTGCGCACTGCTGGTCATGATTTTTTTCATACCTATTTTGAATACTAATAAGCTTTTCAGCATTTTATCATTCATCCCGGTTTTCCTCTCTGTCTTTTTATTTGATTATTTATTCCGTGGCATAGAAAAAATGCATGTAATTGCTGTCCGATTTATGGTTATGCGGGGTATTTCCACACTTTTTACTTTTATTTCCATCAAAGATGACAGCGATATATTAATCATTCCATTGCTGGATATAGCCGGTTCTCTGGCCGCTATTATATTTATATTGAGGGAACTAAAGCTGCTGGGACTTACAGTTCAGGACATAAAGCTTATATCTGCTTTCAAAAAGCTTAAAACGTCAGCCGTTTATTTTATTTCAAATATGGCAACAACAGCTTTTGGCGCCCTAAATACAATTCTAATAGGAATTCTCCTGCAAGGTGAAAAGATTGCATATTGGAGCGTAAGCATGCAATTAATTGGAGCAGTCCAGGCCCTATATACACCTATAGCGGATGGTGTATATCCAGAAATGATTAAAAGCAAGAGTGCTCGGTTAATAAAAAAAATCCTATTATTTTTTATGCCCATTGTGTTAGCCGGAAGTGTATTTTCATTTTTGTTTGCGGATCCTATCCTCGCTTTGGCAGCAGGTAAACAATATGTGGCTGCCTCAACTGTATTCCGTTACCTGATTCCGGTCCTTATATTCAGTTTTCCTGCCATGCTGTTAGGATGGCCAACCCTGGGGGCTATCAATAAGGAACAGCAGGTTACTAAAACTACTGTCTGGACCGCTGTTTTTCAAATAGCCGGGTTAGCTATATTAGCCGTAACCGGACATTTCAACCTGATTTCAATTGCTGTCCTACGCTGTCTGACGGAACTTCTGCTATTAGGAACACGGGCTTTTAACTGCTTGAAATTTAAAGCCCAATTTAATCGCTGAACTGAGAGAGAGGTAAAATGATTCATAATGACTGAAAATGAACTCCAGAAATTACATACATTAACTTTAAAAATCGCAAAAGAAATTAAACGCATTTGTGAGAACGAACATATTACTTATAGCCTTAGCGGGGGTACACTTTTAGGGGCTGTCCGCCACAAGGGCTTTATCCCTTGGGATGATGATATGGATATTGATATGACACGTGAAAATTATGATAAATTCATTGCTGCCTGCAAAACAGGTTTAAATCCCGAATTCCGTTTACAAACCTGGATTACGGATTCAAATTATCATAATGGATTTGCAAAAATTCTTTTAAAAGGAACATGTGCTATAGAAAAAAGAGGCAAAACAACGCTTTGTGATAAAGGGATATTTGTGGACATTTTCCCTTGGGACAATATCCCTGATAACCCCCTGCTTAGAAAGAAGCATGACTTAGCAATCATGATTTACAAAAATCTTCTAATTGCTAAGCATGATGCAAAGATTCCCGAAAACAGCACTATTTTTAAAAAAGGACTCTTCGTCATGCTTCGATTCATAACCAGATTCATGACACATGCATTTTTAGTTTCAAATTGCGAAAAGGAACTCAGGAAATATCCTCCTGGAAATATGGTTACATGTGCTGTAGGCGTATTAGGATATAAAAAAAACTCGGTCCTAAGAAGCTGGCATACCCATTATACCACCCTGCGCTTTGAAGATACGGAATTTTCCGTAATAGAAAATTATCACAGCTTACTAAAAAAGTCCTATGGTGACTATATGACACTTCCCCCTGTCAGCCAGAGGAAAACACATGAATATATAAAATTAGATTTTGGAGATTATTAATAACAATATTTTTCCTAAGAAAGGTAAAAAACGATATGACTAAAACCGAATTTGATATTTTAACAAAAATCAAAGAAAACAAACAATATGAAGCAGATTACATGGCCCGCATTCTTTACAAGCCGTTAGAGGCCATTGAAAGTGCCTATTCAGAGTTAACAAGACAGGGATATATATTGAATGGCTCATTAACTCAAGCAGGCGAATCCCTGCTTAATACACATCGCATCGATAATGCTGTCATCCTATCAGCCGGAATGTCCACCCGCTTTGTTCCTTTAAATTTTGAAAAGCCTAAAGGACTGCTTACGGTAAAAGGAGAACCTCTAATCGAACGCCAGATTTGCCAGCTGCGTGAAAAGGGCATTGAAGAAATAGTAATCGTGGTTGGATATATGAAAGAGCAATTTGAATATCTTGTTGGGAAATATGGTGTAATATTAGTTGAAACAGACGAATATGAGACAAAAAATAATCATGCAAGCATCTGGGCGGCAAGGCAATATTTAAAAAATACAATCATCACATCATCTGACTTATATTTTGATGAAAATATATTCGAAACATACGCTTATGATTCCTTCTATTGCACAGTATATGTTTCAGGCAAAACAGCGGAAAGAGGCGTTGAAACAGATAATGAAGACAGAATCCTCACAACAATGTATGGCGATAAATGCTATGACACATGGGTGACTTTAGGATATGCATTCTTTTCTTCTGGTTTTTCTTCCAATATGATTAATATATTGGATAAAATATATGACCTGCCAGAGACTGCTAATAAATTCTGGGCAGATATACAGGATGATTATTTAAATGAACTTTATATGTATGCAAAAAGATGTGATGCAGAAATAATACATGAATTTGATTCTCTTGAAGAACTACGGGCATTTGATGAAAAGTATCTGCATAATACAGGCTCACAAATCATGCACACACTTTGTTATATGCTGGCAGCTAAGGAAAACAACATCATTGGAATTGAATCATTAAAGAAAGTAAAGCCATCCATGTTTAAATTCCGCTGCAAAGGGGATACCTATATATGCGATGTCAAGCCAGATGAGCAGGAAAAATTAACGTATCAGGGCAGGGTATATTATCAATGTCGGGATTCCTCAGAAGGGACGCTTAAATTATTTAAAATGGATAAAAACATACGGATAGGCGGTGTATACTATATGGATACAGAAAACGAACTAAATCAACTATATGAATATTCAAAAGATTTTGAAACTTACCATAAACGTGCGCTCCCCTTGTGCGCAGCTGAAAATATAGTCTCTCCCTTTGCAAATCTTCCTTTGGCTTTAGGATTTCAGGAAAGATACATAATGAACAATACCTATTCCTTTAACATGGATGATAACTTTATTGGATGTGAGAAGCTATTTCCATTTTATCAGAAAATCTCTGATGTCTGCAGCAGGATTTTTGGCGCCAAATATACGGACCCCCGTCCATTTACCGGTATGCATTGTATTGATATGATTACAAAGACAGTTTGTAAACCTGGCAGCAAAATGCTGATATTGAGCAAAGACCATGGCGGTCATGCTTCGGTTAAGCCCGTGGTAGAACGGCTTGGAATAGAGACAATGGACGCACCATACGATATTGAGGAAAATGATCTGGATTACAATACTGTCAACAAAATTATCAATGAGCAGGCGATTGATTATATCCTGCTGGCACCGTCAGATTTGATTAAACCATTGGATGTGGAACGCATTGATACAACAAACTGTGTACTTTTATGGGATTGCAGTCAGGTTATGGGATTAATTGCAGCAGGTCTCTGCCCAAATCCCCTGAAAACAATGAAAAACATCATAATGTTCGGAGGAACCCATAAAACCTTTCCAGGCCCCGCATCTGGTCTGATCATGACCAACGATAAATATCTGCACGATATGATGGAAACGGAAATCAATCCCAAATATCTGCGCCACTCACAAATGCATCAAAAGATATCCTTACTTTTTGCATTGATTGAATTCGAAAAATATGGATCAGGGTATATGAGTCATATGGTTCACTGCGCCAACTATCTTGGCGCCAAGCTTCGGGATAGGGGCTATGACGTAGCCGATGTCCATGGACAGATTTCAGCTACCCATCAGATATTCATCAGATGCAGCAAAGAAGAAATGGAAACAATATACGATAATGCCTATAAATGCGAAGTAACACTAAACAAAAAACATAAACAGTTATTTTATGGATATGGTATCCGGCTTGGTACTCAGGAAATTGCCCGATATGACTGGAATGATGCTGCTCTGGATACTATTACCGAAATACTTGTCCAACTCTCAAACAAAGATATTGATATAGATGCTGTGAGAAAGTTAATAGATTCTCTCCCACCCAAGAAAATCCATTATGCGTTTTCAGAGGATGTTATTAGCCGTTTTAATGAATTAAATATGATTTAAAATAAAGTTCATGATTTAATATAACATTGCCCAGAAGATACTATTTCCATCTCCTGGGCAATACCTAATTTTGTAAATACCTATTCTCAGCAGTATTTAAAGGGCCACGGTTCTGTAGATTTGCCGGCATTGTCAAGCCATCTATGACTTTTTCAAGCTTCTAGCCCTCTGTCAGCTTCTTCCCTCCCGTCACTTGCGCCCGAAACCCCTACCATGAGCAAGGTCATCATAATCGGAGCAACAATTGGTACGCTTATATTAACCGCAGCCTGTGCCCCATAACAAACAAGCGCAAATGCCAGGGCCATCATAACCGGCCTTTTTTTCGATGCACGAATCATTTCCACAATCGAAGTAAAAAGTAAAGTTAAATAGGCCGCAAGCCCAACAATCCCTATTGTGATAAGATACTGAAGGTATTCATTATGTGCGCTGTCAAATTTTTCATTATATCTGCTAATCATCTCTTCATAAAAATTATGGACTGTTATAATGCCAAATGTATCCGGTCCATAACCAAATATCTTATGGATAAAGGGGAATTTGGCATAACTCTCCATTCCAATTCTCCAGATATACCACCTATGTGTTCCCCAGTCATCATTAATAACAAGATATTTCTTTAGGGCTCCGTATTTATCTGCATTCCCCGCTATATTAGCATCATAAAGGATATAACATCCTGCCATAACAATAATAATTAATAGCCCCAGCCAAATCCATCTGCCCAAATTATTATCTCTCTTCATTATACTATCTTTCGAAATACAGGCGTCCAGAACATAAAGAACTATACAGATACCCCATAGCATTACCACAAAATGTGCCAATTTATCATATCCCACTATCACATTAAACAATCCGTTGATTTTCAACACATGTTCTGGATACTTCTGGCTAATCATATCTATAAATTGAAATTCGGTAAAAAGAATGGCAACCAATACCATATATCTTTTCAGCCCCTTTAGATTATTAAAAAGATATAAGGGAAGCAAACCAAACAGTGCAAGCAACGCTAAGTAAGCATTATCACTAATACCAGTAATCAATGCAAATATTGATATAATAACCGTAAATAAATACCAAGCCCTCCTAATTTTATTCTTTTCAATAGCAAAAAGAACAGTGCCCATCCCAGAAATAAGCGCCACATATGAAGTATACGTATTTATATTTCCAATTGTGGATGTGAACGATGGGAAATCACTTGCCGTAAGTCCCTTCTTAAAACCAATCGGATCATATTTAAAAAACTGCATAATACCAATTATGCAGGCAATCATTCCTGCAAACAAAAACACATCCAGAAACCACTGTTTGAATTTAAGGCAATGTCCAATGATAAAAAAGCTCACCCCATACAGTAATATCAGAAACATCCCCATGAATCTCCCTTCATTTCCCCAAAAGGATTCATAGAAATAATCTGATTGAAACGTTGATATGGCAACAGCTATTAAAAAAGCAATCATTGCCCAGTCTGATTTCCTAAAGGATTTAAAGCTAAACTGTCTCCTTAAACTCTTGATGGTTGCCCAGTCATACCTTGATTTATCTAAAAATAAAAAAACAATTGAAGCCACTAACATCACAACTGCCATGGAAATTATAGTTCCATAATAAAAAATATATTTTACTGTTAATATATCAAAATAATAATTCCTGAAAAATAGGGGAAATACAGCAATTATGATTAATGTAAAAACACTGGAAATTATTTGATTTACTTTTTTCCATGGTTCCAGTAATGTTTCCTGTTTTACCACAATCTTCTCTTCTGCTTCTAGCATCATTATTTATCCACTCACCTCTTCTTATTTGCAAAACCTTTTGTACAGTATATCATTTTACCCATTATTTCGCAACTTTATGAATGCATAAACATATTGCATTTTTATGATTTTACCTTTAATATTTAGATTAACCCATATCTCCTTTTTCTAGTTTATCTCTTCTTTCTTACCATTTTTTTCCTTCTTTGATTTCCTCTCTTTATCATCTCACGATAATTTTCCTTATCCGAAGTATAATCAACTCGTAATGCAATTAGGAATTTCAAAAAGTATTTCAAAAAGAAAAAG